>WHTV01000019.1:0-56447 GCA_009377535.1 Kiloniellaceae bacterium | reverse complement strand
GGATCATGATCGGCATGAAGGCGTGACCGGTGCCGCAGAGTTCCGAGCACTGGCCGTAGAAGGTCTGGCCGGCGTATTCCGCGGGCACGTAAGCCCAGGTCTCGTTGATGCGCCCCGGCACGGCGTCTGTCTTGAGGCCGAAGGACGGCATGGCGAAGTTGTGCAGCACGTCGCTGGCGGTAACCAGGATGCGGATATTGGTGTCGACCGGCAGGACCAGCGCGTTGTCGGCCGTGAGCAGGCGCGGCTGGCCCGGCTGCAGGTCGCTGTCGGGGACAATGAAGGAATCGAAGGCAAAGTTACCGTGGTCGGGATATTCGAAAGACCAGTACCACTGGCGGCCGACCGCCTTGATGGTGATGTCGGCATCCTCGACCCGGTCGGCGAAGTAGAGCAGGCGGAACGACGGCACGGCGATGACGATGAGAATCGCCACCGGGATGACCGTCCAGGCCAGCTCCAGCACGACGTTATGGGTAGTCTTCGAAGGCGTCGGGTTGCGCTTCTCCGAGTAGCGGTACATCACCCAGAGCAGCAGCATCATCACGAAGACCGTGATCACCGTGATGATGATGAGCAGCTCGTTGTGGAAAGAGACGATGCGCTCCATGACCGGTGTGACGGCCTGTGGCAGGCCCATGTCGTAATTCTGCGTCGCGGCGAGCGCGCGGCCGGGCAGGCCGGTACCGAACGCCGTGGCGCCGAGCGTGAACAAGAAGGCGGCGGCTGAGATGCCGAGCCGGCTCAGGAAGGTCATAGCTGCATTTCCCATCGTTCCTGCAAATCCTTGCCTCCCGGCCGCTCCATTGCGCAAGTCTGCGCGGTCCCCCTTGGGCGGCCTGGCATCGCCAAGGCGAGCGCAAACTATACCAAGGCCGATGGCTTCACAAGGGCGGCAAAGCCGCAGCCGGCCTCGGGATTCGCCCTTCCCAAGCACCGCAATGATAGATCATCCGCCCAGCCCTGAGAGTCCCCGGCCAGCGGTGCGACCGAATGACGCAACCGGCCGTGCGGCCCGCGGCCGAAATCAACTTCGTGGAGTCAGTCCGTGGCGCCGCCTTCGCGCCGCAGGTGGCGGTGCAGCCGGCGCAGGCCGAGCCAGGTGGCCAGCGCGACCAGGGGAATGGCGGCGGCGATCGCCAGATCGGGGTCGACCGGCAGCCCCACTGCCTTGGCGCCCTTGGCCAAATAGCCGACCAGGCTGGCGAGATAGTAGGTGATGGCGGCCACCGACAGGCCCTCGACCGTCTGCTGCAGGCGCAGCTGCAGATGCGCGCGGCGGTTCATCGACTCGAGCAGATCGCGGTTCTGCGCCTCCAGCTGGATCTCGACCCGGGCGCGCAACAGCTGGCTGGCGCGCGACACCCGCCGCGACAGGGTCTCCAGGCGCTCGGACACCGCCTCACAGGTGCGCATGGCCGGTGCCAGGCGGCGATCGACGAACTCGCTGAGGGTCTGCAGGCCCTCGACGCGCTGCTCGCGCAGCTCCTCGACACGGCGCAGCACCAGGGCGTAGTAGGCTCGCGCGGCGCTGAAGCGGTAGGTGGTGGCCGCGGCGACGTCCTCGATCTCCGAGGACAGCTTCATCAGTTCGTCGAGCAGCTTGCGCTCGGCGCCCATGTCCTCGATCTCCGACAGCCGGCCGGTGATGCTGGTCAGCCGCTCGCCGACGGCGGCCAGGCCGCCGCTGTGCCGCTTGGCCGCCGGGAAGGCCAGCAGCGCCATCATGCGGTAGGTCTCGATCTCCAGCAGGCGCTGTACCAGGCGCCCGGCCTGGCGCGGCCGCAGTTTGGCATCGCGCAGGAGGATGCGGACGAAGCCGTCGTCCTGGACGCGGAAATCCATCCAGACCGCCGCGGCGCCGCCCGACACCAGGCTGCCGTTGATGCTGTCGTGGCCGAAAGCGCTCTGCAGGTCCGCCGCCTCGGGCTCCGGCGCGGCGGTGGGCAGCATTTCCAGGTGAACGCCGACCAGCATGTCGCCGGGCAGGCCGGCAATCCATTCCTTCGGCACCCGGTCGATGGCACGCCCGGCAAAGGGAGCATCGCGGAAAGGGCCACTGACGAAGAAAGTATAGGTCGAAAACTCGGTGTGCCTTTCCCACTTCAGGCGGAACGGCCCGAGGTCGCAGAAGATATGGTTGGCGTTTTCCGCCGGTCCGGCAACGCCGCGGCTCTGGCAGAGCTCGGCCACGTGGCGCCGTTCGCGCTCGGCGGCGCCCTCGCCGGACAGCAGCGCCAGGTGGCTGATGCGCTCGGGTGCCTGCAGCGTGGCGAAGGGGCGCGAATGGACCTCCGCGTTCAGCGTCGCGCGCAAGGGATGGTCCAGCAAGCCGTCGATCATGAAATCGGTTTTCCCCTCTTCCGCCTATCGGCCGCAGGCGCCTGCGCAGGCCAAAACGGATGTAATTCTGGCCGCGGCGCCCCATATTAGGCAAGCTGACTGCAAGACGACCGAATACGCGAAACCTTTGAACGCTTCGGGCCAGGAGGCCTTCACATGACACATCTCGCCGCCACCGACGAGCTTTTCTATGCACGCGCGGGCCTTGACCGCACCCGGCTGGAGACGCTGGTGAACGACGCCCTCCACGGCGCCGACGACGGAGAGCTGTTCCTGGAATACCGTCAGTCGGAAGCCTTGGCCTTCGACGACGGGCGTCTCAAGGCGGCAAGCTTCGACACCATGCAGGGCTTCGGCCTGCGCGCGATCTCCGGCGACGCCGCCGGTTATGCCCACGCCAGCGAGCTATCGGAGGCCGCCATAGCGCGCGCAGCGGAAACCGTGAAAGCGGTGCAGGCCGGCCACTCCGGCGTCATGGCCGACGGGCCGAGCCGCACCAACCGGATCCTCTACGGCGACGACAACCCGATCGGCGCGGTGCCCTTCGAAGCCAAGGTGAAGCTGCTGGCCGGGATCGACGCCTATGCCCGCGCCAAGGACCCGCGCGTGAAGCAGGTCAGCGCCTCGCTGGCCGGAGAGTGGCAGGCGGTGCAGATCCTTCGCGCCGGCGGCGGGCGCGCCGCCGATATTCGCCCCCTGGTGCGTCTCAACGTCTCCGTCGTGGTCGGCGAGGGCGATCGCATGGAGACCGGCAGCCACGGCGGCGGCGGGCGCATCGCCTACGAGGCGCTGCTGGACCCGGCGCACTGGCAGGCCAGCGTCGACGAGGCGCTGCGCCAGGCGCTGGTGAACCTCGCTTCGGTCGATACCCCAGCCGGCGAAATGCCGGTGGTGCTGGGGGCCGGCTGGCCCGGCATCCTGCTGCACGAAGCCGTCGGCCACGGCCTGGAAGGTGACTTCAACCGCAAGAAAACCTCCGCCTTCTCCGGCCTGCTGGGCGAGCGTGTCGCTTCGCCCGGCGTCACCGTGATGGACGACGGCACCCTGCAGGACCGCCGCGGCTCGCTTACCATCGACGACGAGGGCACGCCGAGCCAAGCTACGGTGCTGATCGAGGACGGCATCCTGCGCGGCTACATGCAGGATCGCCAGAACGCCCGTCTGATGGGTATGCAGCCGACCGGCAACGGCCGGCGTCAGAGCTACGCGCACATTCCGATGCCGCGCATGACCAACACGGTGATGCAGTCCGGCGATCGCGACCCGCAGGAGATCATCGCCTCGGTGAAGAAGGGCCTCTATGCCGTCAACTTCGGCGGCGGCCAGGTCGACATCACTTCCGGCAAGTTCGTGTTTTCCTGCACCGAGGCCTACCTGATCGAAGACGGCAAGGTCGGCGCGTCGGTCAAGGGTGCGACCCTGATCGGCAACGGGCCGGACGTGATGACCAAGGTGAAGATGATCGGCAACGATATGAAGCTCGACGACGGCATCGGCACCTGCGGCAAGGAGGGCCAGGGCGTGCCGGTCGGCGTCGGCCAGCCGACCATGCTGATCGACGCCCTCACGGTGGGCGGCACGGCGGCCGGTTGATCACGGCCCTCAAAGCCCCTAAATTTGACACCTGGCGTTGCACCCTAATTGGCGATAGTTGCAGTCAATTCTGCAAGCTTCGGGCTGTGAAGCTGCTGATTCTGCAAGCCTGCCGGGCCGCTTGAAGAATGAGCCGTTCTTTGCAGTCCCGCGGCCTGCACGGCAGAGGCGAGGGGGTATCGATCAGTGAACCTGAAGGACGCGCTACCGAAGCGGTCACATAGCAGACGGCTGAAGGACGAACTGAAGCTCATTCGTGGGCGGGTGAAATGTCAACTTCAGCAGAAGCCGCGCTCGCTCAAGATTTTCGTGCTCGGCACAGGCCGCTCAGGGACGCATTGGCTGGGAGACATCATGTCGGCCCATCCGAGCATTGCGGCAACCGTCGAAAAGCCGCCGGCCTTCACTTGGGTGGTCGAACTGGCCATGCAGCCGGAAAAGATGGATGAGCTGTTCCCCAAGCTCGTCCGACGCTACCGCTACGAACATGCCGACGTAGAGCCCCGGCACTTTCTCGACAAGAGCCACCCCAGCCTTTGGATCGCGGACGCGATCGCGGAGGCCTTTCCCGAGGCAATGTTCGTCGCCATCCGCCGCGATGTCTTCGGCACGGTGAACAGCATGCTTCAGCACGAGGGCGTGATGCGCTGGATTCACGGATGGACCTCGTTTCCCCTGCCGAACCGCTTCCTGGGAATCACGCCTGAGACGGCCGAGGCCTACGCGGCACTCCCGCTGGAAGGCAAGTGCGCGGTGCGGTGGAAGGCCCATATGCAGCAGCTCGACCGCCTTGGAAAGATCCTGGGGCCACGCCTGCTCGAGCTGAGCTACGACAACCTGCAGACCGACACCGCCGCGCAGCTCGAGCGCATCGCGAACTTCCTGGAACTGGGAACTGCGCTGCCACTGCCGAACATCAAACGCCGTTCGCTGGCTCGATGGCGCGAGGAGCTCACTGCCACGCAACAGTCCAACATCGAGGCGGCCGTGGAGCGTTTCCCTGTCGATAGCCAGGACGGCAGCCGCCTGCTTGAGCCGGCAGGAGCTGCCTCCGCGGCGGTTGCGCGCTAGAGGATCGCCGCTGCGTCGGGCGCCAAGTCTTCCGGCTAGCAGCCTGCTAGCTCGCCGCCACCGCCTCGATCTCGACCAGCCAAGCTGGATCCGCCAGACCGCTGACGAAGATCAGGCTCGAGGCGGGCCGCGCCTCGCGCAGCATGCGGTCGCGCACCTCCCGGAAGTCCGCAAGATCCTCCCGTTGGGTCAGGAAGGCGGTGATCTTCACCAGGTTGTGCGCGTTCATCCCGGCCGAGGCGAGCACCGCGAAGATGTTGCGCCAGGCCTGTTCCATCTGGGCCGTGGCACCCTCGACGAGCCGGCCGTCGGGGTCGACGCCGACCTGGCCGGAAATCATCAGCCAGCGCTCGGCGTTCTGGGTTTCGACGCCGTGGCTGTAACGCGAGAAGGGCGCGGCCACCTTTGCCGGTGTGTGGTGTTTGTGCATGGCTTTCCCGATTCCTCTTAACTCTAGCGACGTCGCAGGTAGAGCATGACGGCGAGCACCGCCAAGCTGCCGATCGCCGCCGGCACGATGGCCATGACCAGGGCGTGCGACAGGCTGGCGATGCTGCCCGGCGCGGCATGCCCGGCCATGAAGGCAAAGACGAAGAGCAGGTAGGCGGTGGCGCCGACCTTTACGGCCCAGTCCTTGAGCCAGCGCCGGGTTTCGGGGTCGAGAGACATCTGTTTCGCCTTTCCTGCTGACGGGAGCCACGCCTCGGGGCCGGGCAGTGTAGAGTTTCGCCGTCCCGCTTCGTAGCCCCCCTGACGTCGCCGCCTTGCGCGCGTCGCGCGATCAGAGTCGTCAGTTATGCACCTGCACTATTGCGGCGTCCGATTAACCTCTACGCAAGCCAATATATGTAATTGAATTGACTAGCCGTCCTCCACGAAACTACTGAGTAGGCTGCTGCGTATACCTTATCAAGGACCTGCAACAGGAAAGCGAGCCAGATGAACCCTCTTCTTACCGGACTGACCGCCGGCCTGCTGCTGTTCAGCGCGGCAGCGGCAAACGCGCAGTCCTGCACGGCCATCGGCAAGTCCACCTTCTGCGGTGCCCGGGGCTCGCACAACACCGTCGGCCGGACCATGATCTTCAACAACGGACCGGCCGGCGAGCGCGTCGGCAACTACGTCGTGGTCGGCGACCCGCCGCGCACCCGCGCCATCGTCGGCATGCCGACGCGTGAGCTGGGGCCGCCGCGCAGCGTTTCCCCAGCCGGCCAGCCTCGCGGGCGCCTGGCGCCGGGTACCCGGCGGTCCTACTTCGGCAGTGGCGAGGTCTACGATTCCACCATTGCCCGCCTGCGCGCCCAGATCATCAATATCGAGGCACGCTACCATCTCGATCGGCTCGAGCTGACGCCGGCGCAGGAGACAGCCAGAGGCGATATGCCGCCGGCCCTGCTGCGCGCCCTCACCCTCGCCAAGCAGGCGCGCGCAAAGGCCGCGGCGGAAGCGGACTCGCCCGCTGAGCAATAACCGCCTCGCGGCCCGTCAGTAGGCGCACTCGGTGAAGATCGGGTCGATGGACTGCTTCCAGCGGCCGTGGAAATCGTCGAGCAGGTATTCCGCCGGGCACTTTTCGCGTTCCACGCGGGTGTGCAGCAGCGCCAGGAAGTGGCTTTCATTGTCACCCTGACCGTCAAGGCGCTTGCGGGCCTTCAGGCCGGCGTCGGCAATGTCGACGGCCTGGCGGGCAATGGCATTGAGGGTGCCGCCGCGGAACGGCGTGTGCAGGGCCTGCTTGGGCACCTCGTTGCGCAGGTACTGGTGATCCTCAAGGGTCCAGTCCTTCACCAGGTCCCAGGCGGCGTCCAGCGCGCCCTGGTCGTAGAGCAGGCCGACCCAGAAGGCCGGTAGCGCGCAAAGCGACTTCCAAGGGCCGCCATCGGCGCCGCGCATCTCCAGGAACTTCTTCAGCCGCACTTCGGGAAACAGCGTCGAGAGGTGGTCGGCCCAGTCGCCGATGCGCGGCCGCTCGCCCGGCAGCGCCGGCAGGCGCCCCGCGAGAAAATCGCGGAACGACTGACCCGAAGCATCGATGTACCTCCCGTCGCGGTAGACGAAGTACATCGGCACGTCGAGCACGTGGTCGACGTAGCGCTCGAAGCCCATGCCGTCTTCGAAGACGAAGGGCAGGATGCCGCAGCGGTCGGGATCGGTGTCGGTCCAGATGTGGCTGCGGTAGCTGAGGAAGCCGTTGGGGCGGCCTTCGGTGAAAGGCGAGTTGGCGAACAGCGCCGTGGCCACCGGCTGCAGCGCCAGGCTGGCGCGAAACTTCTTCACCATGTCGGCTTCCGAAGCGAAGTCGAGGTTCACCTGCACGGTACAGGTCCTCAGCATCATATCGAGGCCGAGGGTTCCCTTCTTCGGCATGTACTCGCCCATGATCTTGTAGCGGCCCTTGGGCATCCAGGGGATCTCCGCACGCGCCCATTTCGGCTGGAAGCCGAGGCCCATGGCCGCCACGCCCAGCGGTCCGGCGATCTCGCGGATCTGGTCGAGGTGGATGTTCACCTCGCTGCAGGTGTCGTGGATGGTTTTCAGCGGCGCGCCGGAAAGCTCGAACTGGCCGCCCGGCTCCAGCGAGACGCCGGCACCGTTCTTGGTGAGCGCGATGACGTTATCGCCCTCCGTCACCGGGGCCCAGCCGAAGCGCTGCAGGCCCTCGAGCAGGGCCCGGATGCTGCGCGCGCCTTCATAGGGCAGCGGGCGGAAGTCGTCGAGCGAGTAGCAGAACTTCTCGTGCTCGGTGCCGATGCGCCAGGCATCGGCTGGCTTGCAGCCGGCCTCCAGGTACTCGACCAGCTGCGCCTTGTCGGTAATGACTTCGCCCTGGCTTTGTGGCGGAGCGGACATGCCTTGATTCCCTCGATCCAAGTGGGGTCCGACAGGTGCCGGCTCTTGGTGAGCCGTCCAATCGAATGCCCGCTTGTAGATGAAGTCGGCGTCCGCCCCCCGAACGCCAGATGGTCTCAAAATCCTCGTAGCACGCAGGAACGGCGGCCCTCGTGGCGGAGCCTGCCGCAACCGATTGGAAACCCAGGGCGCTTCCCAAATCCACTCGGCCTTTAGACGTAAGTGTCCCCGGGCCGCCCGCTTTTCAATCCTCCAGCGCCGCCTTTCGCGGCGTCAGCCTCCAGCGCCGCCTTTCGCGGCGTCAGCCTCCAGCGCCGCCTTTCGCGGCCTTTCAGCCCTCCGGTGCCGGAAATCCGGCCAGCGCCGCCGGCGGACGCCGCGCGCCGTCGCCGAGCACGGCCTGCCAGCAGGCGATGGCCGCCAAGGCCGCCGTATCGGCGCGGAGAATCCGTGGCCCGAGCCCGACCGGCGTAACAAAAGGCAGTTTGCGCAGAGCGTCAAGTTCGCTCTCGGCAAAGCCGCCCTCCGGTCCGGTCATCACCGCCCAGGGGCCTGTCGGATGGCCGGGAACCTCCTCCGCTTCGGCGCGAATCGCTTGCAACGCTTCGGCGATCGGCTGGACGGCGCCCCATTCGGCGCAGACCAGGAGGCGCCGACCTTGCGGCCAGGACTCGAGCAGCCGGGCGAAGCTGACAGTCTCGCGCACCTCCGGCACCGTCAGGCGCTCGCTCTGTTCGGCGGCTTCGCGGGCGTTGGCAGCCAGACGCTCCTCGTTCACCCGGCTGACGGCGGTGAAACGGGTCATCATCGGCTGCAGCAGCGAACAGCCCAGTTCCGTCGCCTTTTCCGCCATGAAATCGATGCGGGCCCGCTTGATCGGCGCGAAAACCAGCCAGAGATCGGGCTCCGGTGCGGCGACGCGGCGCTGCTCCAGCAGGGCGAGCGAACACCAGCCCTTGCCGAGGCCCTCGATCTGCGCCAGCCACTCGCCGTCGCGCCCGTTGAATACGGCCAGGCAGGCGCCCGGCCCGAGCCGCAGCACCGAGCGCAGGAAATGCGCCCGGGCATGGTCGAGGCCGATGGTCTGGTCGGCCGCCAGCACGGCCTCGACATAGAGACGGGTGACGGGCTTCGCCCCGGCCATAGCTGCTCCCATATCTGTCCCGACCGCCTAAACCGCCTAAGAAGTTGTGCGCACGGCTTTCTCACCCGTCGATTCGCCGCTAAAGATTAGGCGATGAGCCAGACCTCTTCCAGTTCCGGCGCCCCCGCTTCCGGCGCCAGCGACATCCGCGCCGACCACTGGCTGCTGCGCCGCGCCCCGGCCGGTGTGCGGCCCTACCTGCGGCTGGCCCGCCTCGACCGACCGATCGGCACCTGGCTGTTGCTGTTCCCCGGCTGGTGGGCCATCGCGCTGGGCGACGCCGCAGCCAACGCCGGGCCATCCTGGCGGCTCTACCTCTACTTCGGGGTCGGCGCCGTGCTGATGCGCGCGGCCGGCTGCACCGTGAACGACATCCTCGACCGGGACATCGACGGACGGGTGGCGCGCACGGCTGCGCGGCCGATTCCCTCCGGCGAGGTCAGCCTGACCCGGGCCGGGCTCTTCCTGCTCGCGCTGCTGCTGGTCTCCTTCGCCATCCTCGCGCAGATGAACAGCCTCACCATCCTGCTCGGCTGCGCCTCGCTGCTGCTGGTCTTCCCCTACCCGCTGATGAAGCGCATCACCTACTGGCCCCAGGCCTGGCTGGGCCTCACTTTCAACTGGGGCGCCCTGATCGGCTGGACCGCGGCGACCGGCAGCCTCGGCTGGCCGGCGCTGCTGCTCTACCTCGGCGGCATCGCCTGGACCCTCGGCTACGACACCATCTACGCCCACCAAGACAAGGAGGACGACGCCCTCATCGGCGTGAAGTCCCTGGCGCTCAGGCTGAGCGACGGCAGCAAGCCCTGGCTGGCCGGCTTCTTCGCCCTCGCCCTCGCACTCTTCGGCCTCGCCGGCTGGGCGGCCGGACTGGTCTGGCCGTTCTGGTTCGGCCTGGCCGCGACGGGCGCGCAGTTCGCCTGGCAGGTCGTCAACGTCGAGCTCGACCGGCCGGCCGACTGCCTCTCCAAGTTCAAGTCCAACCGACTGGCCGGTTGGCTCCTGCTGGCCGGAATTCTTGCCGGCAGTCCCTGGGCCTTCGGCGCGTGACGGCGGCCCTGCGCCAGGACCCGGAGGATTTCATTCGGGCCAACACCCGCCTGGGGACGCCGCCCCTGGTGCCGGAGGTGCAGCTCTACCTCGCCAGCGAGGTGGTGCCACTGTGGGAGGCGACCGAGACGGAACTGGCCGAACGGGGCCTGCCGCCGCCCTTTTGGGCCTTCGCCTGGGCCGGCGGCCAGGCTCTGGCGCGCTACCTGCTGGACCATCCGGAGACGGTGCGCAGCAAGCGGGTGCTCGACTTCGCCGCCGGCTCCGGCCTGCAGGGCATCGCCGCCAAGCTGGCCGGCGCCGCGTCCGTCGAAGCGGTCGACATCGATGCCTTCGCCTGCGCCGCCTGCCGCCTGAATGCCGCGGCCAATGCGGTCGAGATCAAGCTGCGCGAGGCAGACATCGTCGGGGCCGCAAACCCCGGCTGGGAGGTCGTTCTGGCCGGCGACGTCTGTTACGAGCGCCCCATGGCCGATCGCGTCGAAGCCTGGCTGCGCCAGCTAGCGGCGACCGGCGTGCTGGTGCTGCTGGGCGATCCCGGGCGCACCTACCTGCCGCGCCAGGGCCTCGAGCGCCTCATCGCCTACGGCGTGAAGACCAGCCGCGAGCTGGAGGACAGCGACCTGCGCAATGCCGTGGTCTGGCAGGTCGCGCCGGAGGCTTAACCGCTGCGGCAGAGCAGCCGGGCGGCGCCGTAGTGGGCCATCACCGGCTCCTGCGTGTGGTCGTTGTCGGTGAACAGGGCAACAGCCCTGACGCGGTCCTGTGGCAGGCGGCCGAACGCGGCCTGGTAGTCGGCCATCAGGTCGCGCCGCTCGCTTTCCCAGGCCAGCGGGCTCTCGATGCCGTGTTGCGCCACGATGGAGCGCATCACGCCCGGCTGGGCGGGCGAATCGATGATGGTCTCCTCCGGCACCCGCGCCGTGGTCCAGACATAGCGCAGTGTCGGCGCCGCCCGAGGCGCCACGTCACTGCCAGGGTCGCCGAAGATGACGAGGATCGACGCGGCGACGTCCTCCAGGTCCCGTTCGAAGAGGCTGGCATTTTCCTGCAGGCGCTCGACGCGCCACGCCCACTCCAGGTAGGGGCAGTCCTCGGCATCGAAATCCGTCCGCAGCAGCAGGGCCGAGGCCGAGCGCTGTCCCTCGGCGCGGATCGACAGGCGGTCCTGATAGCTGGCGATGCCGTAGTCCGTGCGCCGGTCGTCGGCCCCCGGGGTCAGCGTCGACGGGATCCAGCCCTGCTGGATCGCCTGCGCCGGGTCGAAGAGGGTATTCGGCCGGTCGTAGCTGCCCTCGCGCGCCAGCTGCGGCTGCGACGAGCAGCCGGCGAGGAAAACCAGGGTGAGCGCGGCGAGCCCGCCGCCAAGCGCGCGTTGAACCATGAGCTGCACTATAGCCAAGCTGGACGGGTAGGACAAAATTCTAGCGCAGCAACAGTTCGAAACGGGGTACCGACCAGGGTACGCAGGTGGCCTGCAGCGCCTCGACCAGGCGGCGGCGGCGCTCGGTATCCTTGATGTGGGCGAGGATCATGGCGTCGAGCGCGAGGCCGCCGTGGTGGGCCCGGTGCAGCACACCGAGCGCGCCCTCCTGATCGACCGCTCGGTGCAGCCGGCTCTCGGCGGCGATGGCCGAGAGCGCCAGCGGCGCACCCGCCTGCTGCGGATCGCAGAGGCAGCCGTGCACCGCGAGGTAGCAGAAGGCCTCAGAGAGAGCGGGGCCACTTTCGACCTCCAGCGAGATGCCGGTGACGCGGCCGTAGCCGTAGTTGCCGGCACCGATCTCCGTCTCGTGCATGCGCGGCAGCTGCGCCTCGGTCAGCCAAGTCACATAGACCTGGACCCGCGTGCCCGGCGCTTCGTGCAGCGTGGCAGAGATCGAACCGTAGCGCGTCATGTGGCCGGAGTAGACCACGTCGTGGCCGGCGAGCCAGGCACGGGTCACGGGGATGGCCGAGGCCTCCCCCATCAGGTGGCCGAACTTGCGGTGCAGCTGCTCGGGCGCGCGGTTGGAGCCGTAGGCGACCACAGGTACGCGGCCTGCGAGGAGCGCCGGGTCGATCGGCCCGGCGAGCAGCGCGCTGGCGCCGTCGCGGTAAAGGTAGGAGCCGGCCGGCGCGGCGTAGGGATAGCCTTTGGCCAGGCGCAGCAGCGCGTCATCGGCTTCGGGAAGTGCCCAGGGCACGGCCGTGGCCGTCAGCGGCGGCGAAACGGCACCGGATCAATCGGTGCAGGGTGGCGGTGCGTCGTTGTCGATGCACTCGATCCGATAGCGGGTCGTGCAGTGGTCGACTGTCTGCCAGGCATGCTTGGCCCACTCTTCCTTGGCCGCTTCGTAATCCGCGAAGGGGCCGAACCACGTCTCGTCGCCACCGACGGCCTCGACGAAATGGGTGTCCTTGTACTCGCCACCAACCACATAGTACTGGATCATCAGGCTCCCGCCTCGCAACTTGAAAAGCTTCCGACGGCAGCCCTCGCTGCCGAGCGCGAATCTACCCTCATCAACGAAGACCTTATAAGAATAGGGAAAATTCGAACGCAATGTATAGTGCCAATGGAGCATTTCAAGTTGGTTAATCCGGGCCCGGCAGTATTAGTTCCTGAGCGTCACTTTATTGCCAAAATCGGCCATCGCCGTGTCACAAGCCAAAGCTTTCCCAGGGACCTCAACAGAGGATAGATTAACGCCGGCTGCCCTGTACCTATCCGATAGCACTACTCACCACCGTCGGCAGGAGCAGAGGCAAATCTCAAAGTGGAGAGCAGAGCATAATGGAATTTGAACTTTCCGGTTTCAGCGCCCTGGTGCTGGCCGTCGTCGTGCTGGCGATGATCATCGTCATCATGAGCGTGAAGGCGGTGCCGCAGGGCTATGAATACACGGTCGAGCGCTTCGGGCGCTACACCAAGACGCTGACGCCGGGGCTCGGCATGATCTTCCCGATCGCCGATCGCATCGGCGCCAGGATGAACATGATGGAGACCGTGCTCGACGTGCCGCAACAGGAGGTCATCACCCGCGACAATGCCCTGGTGCAGGTCGACGGCGTGGTGTTCTATCAAGTACTCAACGCCGCCTCCGCGGCCTATGAGGTGCGCGAGCTGGAGCGGGCGGTCCTCAATCTCACCATGACCAACATCCGTACGGTGATGGGCTCCATGGACCTCGATGAGCTGCTGTCGCGGCGCGACGAGATCAACACCCGCCTGCTGCACGTGGTCGACGACGCCACAGAGCCCTGGGGCATCAAGGTGACCCGCATCGAGATCCTCGACATCACGCCGCCGCTCGACCTGGTGGAGTCGATGGGCCGCCAGATGAAAGCCGAGCGCGACAAGCGCGCCACGGTGCTGGTGGCCGAGGGCGACCGCCAAGCCCAGGTGCTGCGCGCCGAGGGCGAGAAGCAGGCGCAGATCCTGGCGGCCGAGGGTCGCCGCGAGTCTGCCTTCCGCGATGCCGAAGCACGCGAGCGCGAGGCAGAGGCCGAAGCCAAGGCCACGACCATGGTGTCGGAGGCGATCGCCCAGGGCAACGTCAACGCGGTGAACTACTTCGTCGCTCAGCGCTACGTCGAGGCGCTCGGCAAGTTTGCCGATTCTCCCAACCAGAAGACCTTCTTCCTGCCGCTGGAGGCGACCAGCCTGATCGGCGCGGTCGGCGGCATCGCCGAGATCGCCCGTGATGCCATGGAGCAACGCAATGCGGGGCGCCGCGGCGGGCCCGGTGGCGGCAGCGGCCCCTGGAGCGACGGCGGGGAGAGCAAGAGCTGATGATCAGTTTCGAGCAGATAGAGTTCTGGAACTGGTGGGTCGTCGCCGTCTTCCTGATCGGCATCGAGATCTTCGCACCGGGCGCCGTCTTCCTCTGGATGGGCATCGCCGCCGGCCTCGTCGGCCTGGCGCTGCTGATGTTCCCGGAGATGACCTGGCAGATCCAGCTGCTGGCCTTCGCGGTGATCTCCGTGGTCTCGATCCTGGTCTGGCGCTACGTCCTGCGCGACCGCTTCCCCAAGCCCGCAAACGGGCGCGTGCTGAACCGGCGGGGGGCCAGCTACGTCGGCCGCACCTTCACGCTGAAGGAGCCCATCGTCGACGGCAACGGCCTGCTGCACGTCGACGATTCGCGCTGGAAGGTGGAGGGCGACGACATGCCCGCAGGCACCCGGGTGAAGGTGACCGCCATTGTCGGCACCGTGCTGAAGGTCGAGCGTGCCTAGGGGCCTGTAATCAGCTAGGTTGCGGGCTTTGGTATGAGCGAAATCGGCCCGCTGTTAGGAGCGACGACGAAGGACATGCCAATGCATATTCGAGGAGGAGCGACGCGGCAGCGGGCCGATTTCGCCATATCCCCAGGGGACGGGGCGGATTTAGGTCTGGGCCGCGTCGAGAAAAGCTTGTGGTGGGCCACACCACTGCGCTTTCCTCTCCTAACCCAGACCTAAATCCGCTCCCGCCAAACCCGCAACCTAGCTGATTACAGGCCCCATGCCCTTTGCCTCCCTGCGTGACTTCCTCGAGCGCCTGGAACGCGCCGGGCGGCTGAAGCGCGTCACCGCGCCGGTCTCGCCCGAGCTGGAGATGACCGAGATCCAGACCCGGCTGCTTGCCGAGGGCGGCCCCGCCGTGCTCTTCGAGAACGTCGTCTACGGCGATGGCCGCAAGGCGGAGATGCCGGTGCTGGTGAACCTCTTCGGCACGATCGAGCGGGTCGCCTGGGGCATGGACCGCGAACCCGGTCAGCTGCGCGAGGTCGGCGAGACCCTGGCCTTCCTGCGCCAGCCGGAGCCGCCGGGCAGCCTGCGCGAGGCCTGGGATCACCTGCCGCTGCTGAAGACCGTGATGGCGATGAAGCCGAAGACGGTGACGGCGGCGCCCTGCCAGGAGGTGGTGCTGCAGGGCGACGACATCGACCTCGCGCGCCTGCCGGTGCAGACCTGCTGGCCGGGCGAGCCGGCGCCCTTGATCACCTGGCCCCTGGTGGTGACCCGCGGGCCGAAGCCGGACAGCGACAAGTCCGACGACTTCAACCTCGGCATTTACCGCATGCAGGTGATCGGGCGCGATAGGACCATCATGCGCTGGCTGAAGCACCGCGGCGGCGCGCAGCACCACCGCCGCTGGAAAGCCGAGAAGTCCGCACCCTTGCCGGTCGCCGCCGTGATCGGCGCCGACCCCGGCACCATCCTGGCCGCAGTCACCCCGGTGCCCGACACGCTCTCCGAATACCACTTCGCCGGCCTGCTGCGCGGCCGCAAGGTCGAACTGGTCGACTGCAAGACCCAGCCGCTGAAAGTGCCGGCCGAAGCCGAGATCGTCATCGAGGGCGAAGTCTCCCTGGAAGATACCGCCGAGGAAGGCCCCTACGGCGACCACACCGGCTACTACAACGCCGTCGAGCGCTTCCCGGTCTTCACGGTGACGGCCATCACCATGCGGCGCGATCCGATCTACCTCTCCACCTTCACCGGGCGGCCGCCGGACGAGCCCTCGGTGCTGGGCGAAGGCCTCAACGAGGTCTTCATTCCCCTGCTGCAGCAGCAGTTCCCCGAGATCGTCGACTTCTGGCTGCCTCCGGAGGGCTGCAGCTACCGCATCGCCGTGGTCGCCATTAAGAAAGCCTACCCCGGCCATGCCAAGCGCGTGATGATGGGGGTGTGGTCCTACCTGCGCCAGTTCATGTACACCAAGTGGGTGATCGTCGTGGACGACAGCGTGAACGCGCGCGACTGGAAGGACGTCATGTGGGCGATCTCCACCAAGATGGACCCGGCGCGCGACATCACCCTCGTCGAGTCCACGCCGATCGACTACCTCGACTTCGCCTCGCCGGAAGACGGCCTCGGCTCCAAGATCGGCCTCGACGCCACCGACAAGTGGCCGCCGGAGACCAAGCGCGAATGGGGCCGCGAGATCCGCATGGACCAGGCGGTCATCGACCGCATCGACCGCCTGTGGCCCGAACTCGGCCTGCCAGGCAGCGGCAAGGCGATCTGGAAATAGCGGCCAGCGCCCCACCTGCGGGTGCGGGACTGAAACATTTCCTAGTTTTTCATCCGCGATTTGAAACACTTCGCAACAATTCGGCGTCTGGATTCTACGCCGGGACAGGCTAGATTTGTCTGTGAGAGACGCTCTCTCAGTCGTTGCACTTGCCCGCGTCCCCATTCCGGCGGGCGAGGCCCCCATTGGCGATGCGGAACTGCCGTGGCCCCTGTGACCAGCTTTCAGCCTGACAGCCCGTCCGACGCGCCCTGCGAGCCCCTGCTCGCCCTGCGTTCCCCGGTGAACCGGCTCAGCTACGACTATTGGAAGCAGAAGCGTGGCGGCCGGCCGATGCCTGCGCGCAGCGACATCGATCCGGCGGAGATCGTGAAGATTCTGCCGCATGTCTTCCTGTTGGACGTCCGCCAGGCGCCGCTCGACTTCCGCTACCGGCTGATCGGCACCAAGATGGACGAGCACATGCTGGGCCGTTACACCGGCTTGTGGATGAGCCAGATCCCGCACCAGAAGGCGCCGAGCCGCATCTGGGCCAACTGCCGCAAGGTGGCGTTGGAGGGTCGCCCGCTGAGCGGCGATACGCCTTACATCGGCAAGGGCAGCGAGTTTCTTTCTACCGAGGATCTCATCTTGCCGCTCTCCGACGACGGCGAAACGGTGCAGATGCTCTTCGTCACCGTCGGCTTCGTCTAGGCGGCTCCCCCGACCCATATTGCTGACACTGGAATTGCACAGATCCCTTCGGATCAAGTCGTCCTTATGGTTTCCTTGATCTAGCCTGTTCGGCTATTGTCCCTGCAAATTCTAGCAATGGCCTGCAGGCTATACGCCTAATCTGGATAGGATGTATTTTATGGGCGAGGCGGACCTCAGGACTGCCATTAGCAGTTCGCGCCTGATCCGGCTGCTCGACTACTGGGATTCGAGGCGGTCCGGGGCGACACCGCCCGCCCGCAGCGACATCGATCCGATCGAAATCCCGGACCTGCTCGGCAGCATTGCGCTGATCGAGGCGGAGGGCGTGCCGCGGCGCCTGCGCTACCGGCTCGTGGGGAGTGACCTCTACGAAGCACATGGCGGCGACATGACCGGCCGCTACGTCGATGAGGTGCTGACGCCGGAGTTGCGCGCGGTCATCCTCGCCCAGTTTGCCGAAGTGCTCGACGCGGGCGCACCGCGCCTGCACCGCATCGAAATCGACGACTCCGAGGGCAACTTTTGGCGGTACGAGCGGCTGACCCTGCCGCTTGCCGGGCGGGACGGCACGGTCGTCATGCTGCTCTGCGGTTACGCCGACCTCGGCGGCCGCGGCTTCTTACGGCTGCGCGGCGAGCGCAGCCGGTCCGGCCCTCGATCCTGAGGGAGGGCGTCGGCCTGCTCGTCCGCGGCGATGCGGGCGTCGAATCGTTATGCCTTGACCGGCAGGCCCCTCGCCCCTACTTTTCCGGGGTTATGACAATCTTTTACGGACTTCTGTCGCTTCGACTTATTGCCCCGGCCGCCTGAAGAGCGCGCCGGGTAGAGCCGTCGTCCGACATCCATAGTCCCTGAAAGAGGTTCGCTCCGATGAGCGACAGTCCGCGAAAATCCCCCGCTTTTCCTCCTTCAGCGCCGTTTCACGCCTGCCTGAACCGCGCTCTGGCGCCAGGGCTTCTGCCGGGCCGCCTGCGACTTAGCTGCGGCCGTTGCGCCCTGTCGGCGCCGCAGCGGCCATAGCCTGCCCGCGAGACCTCGGAGTCACGAAACGCGAGCCCGGCGGTGGCAGAGCCCGACAACGGGCCGCCCCGCCCGGCGAGAAGGAACCAGAGCCATGAGTATGAAGCCCTCGAGCAAGCGGGCGCCGGCAGGCCCCCGCTTAGATCCCGCCGCCAAGTACACCGCCTTCCGACCCGTCAATCTGCCCGACCGGCAGTGGCCGGGGCGGGTCATCACCGCGCCGCCGATCTGGTGCTCGGTCGACTTGCGCGACGGCAATCAGGCCCTCATCGAGCCGATGGACGGCGCACGCAAGCGGCGCATGTTCAAGCTGCTTGTGGAAATGGGCTTCAAGGAGGTCGAAGTCGGCTTTCCGGCGGCCTCGCAGACCGACTTCGATTTCGTGCGCCAGCTCATCGAAGAGGACATGGTCCCCCACGACGTCACCATCCAGGTGCTGACCCAGTCGCGCGATCATCTGATCGACCGCACCTTCGAGGCCATCGCCGGCGCGCGCCGCGTCATCGTCCACCTCTACAATTCGACCTCCACCCTGCAGCGCCGGGTGGTCTTCGGCCTCGACCGCGCCGGCATCGTCGACATCGCGGTGAAAGGCGCCGAGCGCATCCGCGACCTGGCTGCGCGGATGGCGGATACCGAGATCGTCCACCAGTATTCGCCCGAGAGCTTCACCGGCACCGAGATGGACTTTGCCAAGGAGGTCTGCGAGGCGGTGATGGACGTCTGGCAGCCGACGCCGGAGAACAAGACCATCCTCAACCTGCCGGCCACGGTGGAGATGTCGACGCCGAACATCTACGCCGATCAGATCGAGTGGATCCACCGCAACATCGACCGGCGCGACGCCGTGATCCTCTCGCTGCATCCGCACAACGACCGCGGCACCGGTGTGGCGGCGGCGGAACTCGGCGTCATGGCCGGCGCCGACCGCATCGAGGGCACGCTGTTCGGCAATGGCGAGCGCACCGGCAACGTCGACCTGGTGACCCTGGGCATGAACCTCTTCACCCAAGGCATCGATCCGGGCATCGATTTCTCCGACATCGACGGCATCCGCGAGACCGCCGAGTACTGCAACCAGCTGCCGGTGCCCGAGCGCCATCCCTATGCCGGCGACCTGGTGTTCACCGCCTTCTCCGGCTCGCACCAGGACGCCATCAAGAAGGGCATGGCGGCGATGAAGCAGAGCAACTCCGGCCTTTGGGAGGTGCCCTACCTGCCGATCGACCCGCGCGACGTCGGGCGTTCCTACGAGACGGTGGTGCGCATCAACAGCCAATCCGGCAAGGGCGGCATCGCCTATATCCTGCACAGCGAATACGGCCTCGACCTGCCGCGCAAGCTGCAGGCCGCCTTCAGCCAGAAGGTGCAGGAGCGCGCCGACACTTCCGGCAAGGAGATCACCCCACAGCAGATCTGGGAGCTCTTCGAGGAAACCTACCTGACCCCGCGCCAGCCCTTCGCCTTCGTCGAGCACCGCTCGGTGCCCGACACCCACGCCACGGAAATGCGCCAGCTCACCGCGACGATCGAGGAGAACGGCGTCAGGCGGGAGATCCAGGGCAGCGGAAACGGGCCCATCGCCGCCTTCGTCAACGCCCTGCGCAAGGACTGCGGCGTCGACATCCAGGTGCATGACTACCATGAGCACGCCGTGGGGGCCGGGGCCGATGCCAAGGCCGTCGCCTACGTCGAGGCGGAGGCGGCCGACGGGCGCACTTACTGGGGCGTGGGCCAGCATCCCAACATCGTGGTGGCCTGCCTGCAGGCGGTGGTGAGCGCCGCCAACCAGATGGCCGCCGCGGCCGAACCGCAGAGCCCCGGCAAGGCGGCCTAACTTTTTTTCGTCGCAAGCTTTCGCAAGAGCCGGGATCCCACGATCCCGGCTCTTTTCCGCTCCCGCGGAGGCGGCGGAAGCCGACAGCCGCATTTTTCGCCTTAGCACGTCCGGCGCCTTCGCCTCTACATTCTGGCGCGGGAGGTGACGCAGCAGCATGGAGCCCGTCAGCACGACTTCCGGCCGTACCTTGCGTCTGGCCACATCCGCGGAAGGCGGCAGCCTCACGGCCCTGGCGCTGCGCTCCAAGGCCTACTGGGGATACGATCCCATCTTTCTGCAAGCCTGCCGTGCCGAGCTCACCGTCCATCCCAAGGCGATCGCCGCCGGGCGCGTCGTCGTGCTGATCGAGGAGGATACGCCGCTCGGCTTCTACGCCCTGGAGCCCGGCGAGCGTCGCGACGAGGCGGAGATCAGCCTGTTCTTCGTCGAGCCGGCGGTGATCGGCCGCGGCATCGGCCGTGCGCTCTGGAATCACGCCGTCGCCAAGGCGCGCGAAGCGGGCCTCACCCGCCTGAAGGTGCTGAGCGACCCCTTCGCAATGGGCTTCTATCGCGCCGTCGGCGCGACGCTGTCCGGCAAGATTCGCTCCTCAGTGCGCGCGCCCGACGGCAGCGAGCGCTGCCTGCCGGTGCTGCATTACGAACTGTAGGCCCTCGACGGGTGCAAGGCCGGGCCCCAGGCCCTATATTCCCCTGCAGGACCACAGCCGAACCCCCTTCCCCAGAGAGGCGCCATGACCGCAACGGACGATCCGCTTTCCCTGCTGGACGACCTCGTCACCAAGGCCAAGAGGGCCGGCGCGGAAGCCGCCGACGCCGTCCACTTCAGCTCCGCCGGCCTGTCCCACGCCCAGCGCCTGGGTGCGCCGGAGCGCCTGGAGCGCGAGGAGAGCCACGATGTCGGCCTGCGCGTGCTATTGGGCAGGCGTCAGGCCATCGTGTCGTCCACCGACCTCGCGCCCGACAGCCTGAACGAACTGGTCGAGCGGGCCCTCGCGATGGCGAAGGTGGTGCCGGAGGATCCCTACTGCGGCCTCGCCACGGCCGAGGAACTGGCCAAGTCGGTGCCGGCGCTCGACATTCTCGACACCGAAGAGCCGGCGCCGGAGGCCCTGATCGAGCGCGCCCGCGCCTGCGAGGAGGCCGCCCGCGCCGTCACCGGGGTCACCAACTCCGAAGGTGCCGAAGCGAGCTGGAGCCGCATCCAGATTGCGCTGGTGACCTCCAACGGCTTTGCCCGCGGCTACGGGCGCTCCGGCCATTCGGTCGGCGTCTCGGTGATCGCCGGCGCGGGCCTCGGCATGGAGAGCGACTACGAGTTCGCCTCCGCGGTCTACGGCCGGGAGCTGGAAGACGCGGAGGCGGTCGGCCGGCGCGCCGGCGAGCGCGCGGTCAAGCGGCTCGGCGCCAAGAAGCCACCGACCCAGCGCCTACCGGTGGTCTTCGATCCGCGCATCTCCAACAGCCTGCTACGCCATCTGGCCGGCGCCATCTCCGGCCCTTCGATCACGCGCGGCACCTCCTTCCTGAAGGACAAGCTGGACCACCAGATCTTTCCCGCGGGCATCACCATCGTCGACGACCCGCACCGGCCGCACGGCCTCGCCTCGAAGCCCTTCGACGGCGAGGGCCTTGCCAACCGGCGCATGAACATCGTCGAAGGCGGCCGCCTGACAACCTGGATCCTCGATCTCAGCTCGGCCCGTCAACTCGGCATGCGCTCGACCGGCCACGCGGCGCGGGGAACTTCCAGCCCGCCCTCGCCGAGCACCTCGAACCTCTACATGGAGCCGGGCAGCGTGACGCCCGCCGAGCTGATGGCGGACATCGATCAGGGCTTCTACGTCACCGGCATGATGGGCATGGGCATCAACGGCGTGACCGGCGACTACTCGCGCGGTGCCTCCGGCTTTCGCATCGAGAAGGGTGAATTGACCTATCCGATCAGCGAGGCGACGGTGGCCGGCAACCTGAAGCAGATGTTCATGAACCTGACACCGGCCAACGACCTGGTGTTCAAGTACGGGGCCAATGCGCCGACCCTGCGCATCGACGGCATGACCCTCGCCGGCAACTGAGCTCAGCCCGCCGCCACCATGCTCAGGGCGTGCGGCAGCAGGCTGATGCGCACGGGCAGGTGGGCGACAATGTCGCCGTCGGCCTGCAGCGGGGCGCCCGGATCGCCCTCGATGCGGATCTCCCGGCCGGTGACAATGCGGAAGCTGTTTTCGCGCAGCAGCAGGCCGCGCTGCAGCGCCAGGGCGTAGCGCAGGATGTGCAGCACGTCGCCGTGGCGGAACAGGCAGACGTGCAGCAAGGGGTCCGCCAGTCGGGCCTCCGGCGCCAGGATGTAGCGCCCGCCGTAGAAGCGCGCATTGCTGACCACCACCGAGGCGGCCTCGTAGATCTTGCCGTCCACTGTCACCTGGAGGAGCGGCGGCTTCCGCCGGCACATCTGGTAGAGGCCTTCCAGCACGTAGGCGCCCTTGCCGAGCAGCCGCTTCGTCCGCAGGCCGATGCCGGCGACCACGCGGGCATCGAAGCCCGCACCGGCCATCAGAGAAAACACCCGGCTCTCGCCCAGGGCGCTGGCCCGGCCGAGGGAAACCGGCTGCGCCGTTCCGCGCGCGATGACCCGGGCGATGTGGGCCGGCACCAGGTCGAGGCCGAGTTCGGCGGCCAGCACGTTGGCGGTGCCGAGCGGCAGTACCGCCAGGGGCGGCGGCGCTGCCGCGGCTGACAGCCCGACCAGGCCGTTGATGACCTCGTTGATGGTGCCGTCGCCGCCGGCGGCGACCACCAGGTCGTGAGCGGTGGGATCGGCTTCCTGCGCGAAGGCCGCGGCGTCGCCGGGGCCGGCGGTTGGTCGCACGTCCATCGGGCAGCCGAGATCTGCGAGGTCCGCCAGCACGGCCTCGAAGCGATGACGCCGACGGCCGCCGGCTGTCGGGTTGTAGATCACCAGGAGGCGCCGGGGTGCGCCGGTCTGCTGCGGCAAATCGATCATGACGGGCGCGATCATAGGGCTTTCGCCGCTTAAATCCAGGCGGGATGGTACCGGAACTCCCGGGTTTTGGCTGCGTGACGCCGCGCCGGGCGGCATGGTAAACTGGCTTCTTCATCAACGGCTGACGAAGTCTTCAGCGACTTCCCCCGGGCGATTTGTCGGACAAACCCAAAGCTCTGAAGAAGCAGGTGGACCTGCGTGACGAGCACACCAAGGTGCTGGTTCGCCGGCTGGTGCGCGACTATGTCGCCGAACACAAGGGCCGCATCGCGCTCGCCCTCCTCGGCATGGGCCTCGCCGCCGCCACCACCGCCGCCTTCACCCAGCTCATCAAGCCAGTGGTGAACGAGATCTTCATCGCCAAGCAGGGCGCGCTGCTCTATCCCATCGCGCTGGCCACCGTCGCGGTCTTCGCCCTGCGCGGCTTTGCGACCTACAGCCAGGCGGTGCTGATGAGCTATGTCGGCCACCGGGTGGTCGCCAAGATCCAGCAGCAGCTCTTCGACAAGTTGATTGGCGCCGATCTGGCCTTCTTCCACCACAACTCGCCGGGCACGCTGATCTCCCACTTTATCAACGACGTGAACCTGCTGCGCAGCATGGCCTCGAATACCCTGACCGCCATCGGTAAGGACAGCCTGACGGCGCTCTTCCTGATCGGGGTGATGTTCGCCGAGGACTGGCAGCTGGCGCTGATCACCACCGTCATCCTGCCACTGGCGATTTTTCCCTCGGTGCGCATCGGGCGCTCCATGCGCAAGGTCTCCGGCAAGAACCAGGAGCAGGTCGGCCGCCTGACGACACTGCTCGACGAAGCCTTCCAGGGCATTCGCCACGTGAAGGCCTACGTCATGGAGCGCTACGAGTCGAAGCGCGCGGACGCGGCCATCGAAGAGGTCTTCCGGCTGAATCAGAAGTCGTCGCGAGTCAGCAACATCATCCACCCCGTGATGGAGGCGCTCGGCGGCTTCGCCATCGCCGCCGCCATCCTCTACGGCGGCAGCGAAGTGATCGGCGGCGACCGCAACGCCGGCTCGCTGTTCACCTTCATCTTCGCCCTGCTGCTCGCCTACGAACCGCTGAAGCGCCTGAGCAAGCTGAATGCCATGCTGCAGAACGGCCTGGCGGCGGCGCAGCGCGTCTTTGCGCTGCTCGACCAGGCGCCGGAGATCGTCGACGCACCGGACGCCAAGCCGCTGCGCATCGCCGGCGGCAACGTGCGCTTCGAGGGTGTGCATTTCTCCTACGACGGCGCCAAGGCGGCGCTGCACGGCATCAGCCTGGAAGCGCCGGCCGGCCGCACCGTCGCCCTGGTCGGCCCCTCCGGCGCCGGCAAGTCGACCATCCTCAACCTCATCCCGCGCTTCTACGACCCCGAGAGCGGCAGCGTCAGCATCGATGGCCAGAACCTGCGCGGCGTGACTCTCGACTCGCTGCGCAACGCCATCGGGCTGGTCAGCCAGGAGATCCTTCTGTTCGACGACACCCTGCGCGCCAATATCGCCTACGGCCGTCCCGGCGCCAGCGAAACTGAGATTGAACAGGCTGCTGGCATGGCCGGCGCTCACGACTTCATCACGGCCTTCCCCGACGGCTACGACACCCAGGTCGGCCCGCGCGGCAGCAACCTCTCAGGCGGCCAGCGCCAACGGGTCGCCATCGCCCGCGCCATGCTGAAGGACGCGCCCATCCTGCTACTCGACGAGGCCACCTCCGCCCTCGACAGCGAGTCGGAGCGCCACGTGCAGCACGCGCTGAGCCAATTGATCAGCGGGCGCACCACCTTCGTCATCGCCCACCGGCTCTCCACGGTGGTAGGTGCCGACATCATCTACGTGATGGAGGAAGGCCGCATCGTCGAAAAGGGCAGCCATGTCGAGCTGCTGGCGGCCGGCGGCCACTACGCAAGGCTCTACGCCCTGCAATTCGCCGAGCAGGAAGACGGCAGAGGCGCCAGGGACCTGCCCAAGGACCTCCTCAAGGACCTGAGGGCGCAGGCCTGACGGAGCCGCGCCTGACCGACCTCTGCGGAGCGCTGCCGGTGAAGCTCATCAACACCTGGATCAGATCGGAACCGGCTCAGCGCCTCTTGGGCTACGGCGTCGCGGGGCTCATGTGGCTGTTTCACCTGAGCGTGCGCTGGCGCCGGCACGTCGCACCGGAAACCCAGGCGTTGCTCGACAGCGGAACGCCGATGATCCTCTGCATGTGGCATGGCCGCATGTTCTTCCTCTCCGGCGGCTGGCCGAAGCCGCCACGGCAACTGGGCGTGCTGAGCTCGGCCCATCGCGACGGCCTGCTGGTGGCCCGCGGGGCGCGCGCCTTCGGCTACGAGACGGTTCTCGGCTCCAGCCGGCGCGGCGGCGTTGGCGCGCTGCGCGGCATGAGCAGGCTGTTGAGCCGGGGCATCACCCTGGTCGTCACCCCGGACGGTCCCAAGGGCCCGCGCATGCGCTTCAAGGCCGGGGCCGTCAAGGCCGCACAGATGACCGGCGCGCCGCTGGTCGCGCTGACCGGCAGCGCCCGGCCGCGCAAGCTCTTCGCCACCTGGGACCGTTTCTGCCTGCCGCTGCCTTTGGCCCGCGCGGAAATCCATTTCGGTCCGCCGATCTACGTTCCGCGCGACGCCGATGCGGCGACGCTGGAGCGCTGCCGCCAGGCCGCCGAGGACAGCCTGAATGCCCTGACCAACATCGCCGAGCGCGCGCTGGGTCAGGTAGAAATCCGCGCTGCCGCGCCTGACGAGAACGCACAGCGCCATGCAAGCGCCTGACTTCTGGCGCCACGACGGCGCGCTGGCGCGCCTGCTGACGCCGCTCGGCCTTGCCTATCAGTTGGCCGGCACCGCCCGTCGGGCCGTCACCACGCCCTGGCGCGCGCCGGTGCCGGTGATCTGCGTCGGCAACCTGGTGGCCGGCGGTGCCGGCAAGACGCCGGTCGTGCTTTCCTTGCTCGCCCTGCTGAAGGCGCGCGGCCTGAAGCCCGCCGCGCTGACCCGCGGCTACGGCGGCAACGCCACCGGGCCGCTGCAGGTCGACCCCGCCCGCCACGCTGCCGCCAAAGTCGGCGACGAAGCGCTGCTGCTGGCCGCCGCCGCCACCACCTGGGTGGCGCGCGACCGCGTCGATGGCGCACGCGAGGCCATCGACGAAGGCGCCGAGGTTCTGGTGATGGACGATGGCTTTCAGAACCCGAGCCTGCAGAAGAACCTCTCGCTGTTGGTCATCGACACCGCCTACGGCCTCGGCAACGGCCGCGTCATGCCCGCCGGGCCGCTGCGCGAGACGGCAGACAGCGGCTTCGCGCGGGCCGATGCCGTGGTCCTGATCGGCGAATCCGACCTCGGCGAGACCGGCAAGAACCTGCTCGAGCACCGGGATCGAGACCGGCCACTCCTCAAGGCGCGGCTCGTACCTCGCGACGCCGCCCTTGCCGCTTCCCTAAACGGTCGTCGTGTCGTCGCCTTCGCCGGCATCGGCCGACCGCAGAAATTCTTCGACAGCCTGAAAGCGCTCGGCGCCGAGATCGTCGGCTGGGAAACCTTCGCCGATCACCGGCCTTATGACGATGCCACCCTGGCGCGTCTACGTGCCGCCGCGAGCGCAACCGATGCACAGCTGATCACCACCGCCAAGGACGCCGCGCGGATCGGAGCCGCCGCCCCGCCGGATCTTGCGGTGCTTGACGTCGAGTTGGTGTGGGAGGACAAGGAGAGCCTGCTGCGCCTCCTCGAGCGCCTGTCCCTGCCCTCCGCGAGGACCATCGCCCCATGACCGGCTGGGCCCACAAGCACCGCCCCTGGCGCAAGGCGCTGCGCTCGATCCGCCATGGCATCGAAGGACTGCTGCAGTTCCTCCTCGTCGGGTTCTTCTGGCTGCTGCCGATCGACCTGGCCTCGGACATCGGTGGCTGGCTGTCGCGCCAGATCGGCACCCGGCTGCCGATCAGCCGGCGTGCCCTGAAGCATCTCGCCATCGCCTTTCCGGATATGGCGGAGGCCGAGCGCCGCCGCATCGTCGCCGGCATGTGGGACAATCTTGGCCGCCTGGTAGCGGAGTATCCCCACCTCGGCGCCATCGCCGACCCGAAGTCGGGCCGCGTCGAGGTGCTGCATGCCGAGCGCATGGTCGGCGTGCAGCAGAGCGGCCGCCCCTTCATCGGCTTCTCCGCCCATATGGCGAACTTCGAGCTGATGCCCATCGTCGCCTACAACCATGGCCTCAACCTCACCGTGGTCTCGCGGCCGGTGAACAACCCGGTCATCCAGCGCATCCTGCTGTATTTCCGCGAACGGTCGACCGGCGACTGGGGCAAGGTCCCCAAGGGCATCGAAGGCGGACGACAGACCGTGAAGCTGCTCGACGAGGGCCTCAATCTCGGCGTCCTGGTGGATCAGCGCACCAGCCAGGGCGTCACCCTGCCGCTCTTCGGCCGGCCGGCGCGCACCACTCTCGGCATCGCCAAGCTGGCCATCGATAAGAATCTGCCGATCGTGCCGGTCCACCTGGAGCGCCTCGGCGGCGCGCGCTTCCGCATTACTCTGGAAGAAGCCGTCAGCCACCCGCAACTCGGCGACCGCCAGGCCGAGGCCAGGGCCATGATGACCGAGGTGAACCGCATCCTGGAACGCTGGATCCGCCACCGCCCCGAAGACTGGCTGTGGCTCCACCGCCGCTGGGACCGACCTTAGAGTCTTTAGAGCCTTTATTCCGTCTTCGGCATCGGCGGGACGAGGAGCGCCGGGTCGATGCGCTGGTCGCGCCAGTTCATGCGCCAGTCGAGGTGCGCGCCGGTGACGCGGCCCGACTTGCCCATCAGCGCCACTACCTCGCCCTGCCGCACGCGCTGGCCCTCCGTCACCTCGATCTTCTCCAGGTGCAGGAAGGTCGAGCTGAGGCCGTGGCCGTGGTCGATGATGAGGGTGGCGCCGCTGAAGTACATGTCGGGGTGCGCCAGGGTGATGATGCCGTCGGCCGGCGCCGCCACCGGCGTGCCGACAGGGCCGGCGATGTCGACGCCGTAGTGCGGCTGGCGCGGCGCGCCGTTGAGGATGCGCTGGGAGCCGTAGACGCCGGAGATCGGGCCCTGCGCCGGCCAGACGAAACCGGAATCGAAATCGGTTTCCGGGCGGTCGGCGGTGCGGGCCCTGGCCGCGGCTTCGGAGTCCGCCCGGATGCGCGCCAGCACCTCCTCGGGGGGCGAGACGTAGTCCTTGGCGATGCCGTCGATGCGCTGGATGTCGTAGGCGCGCGGCTCGATCGCCAGCTCGCGCGTCTCCACGCCGCCGTCGGACCAAGTCACCTCAAGGGTCGCCTTGGCCGGAAAGTCGCGGCCGAAGCCGAAAACGAAGCGGCCGTCCGCCGTCATGCGCAGCGGCTGGCCGTCGAGGCTCGCCTTGGCGCCGGGCAGGCTCCGGCCAAACACCAGGCCGCCCTGCATGAAGGCGCCCTCCAGCGTGAGCTCCACGGCGGCGGCAGCCGGCGGCAGCGCCAGCAGGCAGATCACGAGGGCAAGCAGTGAACGGATCATAGGAGCGAGCCCTGAGGGTCGTTGGAGCCGGACTTCTTCTTCGGCGCCGCGGGCTTCGGCTTCTCCGGCGCGGCCGCCGCCTGGCCGGCGCCGCCGGTGGCCGCCGCGCGGCCGTTCGCGAACTCCAGGTCGAGCGCCAGGCCGGGCGTCACAGCTTCGGGCCTCGTGATCGCGCCCTCGGGGCCGCGCACGACGGCATAGCCGCGCTGCAGCACCTTCTTATAGGAGACGCTCTCCAGCACCCGGTTCAGCCCCTCGAGCTCGCGGGCCCGCTCGCCGAGCAGACGCGGGCGCACGCTGTCGAGGCGCCCCGCCGGACCCGCCAGCTGCTCCGCCTTCACCGCCAGCAGCTGACGCGGATGGGGCAGGCTGGCGCGCAGGCGATCGACGCGGGCCTGGCGGTCCTTGACCAGGGCGTTCCAGCAGTTCCTCAGGCGTTCGGCCCGGTCATCGAGACGCTGGCTCATGTCCTCCAGCAGCCGCTTGGGGTCGACCAGGCCACGCCCCAGACCTTCCAGCTGCACGCGGCGCTCGGCCACCATGCGGGCGGCGGCACCGAGCAGGCGGCGCTCCAGCTCGCCGGCCTGGATCAGCAGGTCGCGGCGCACCGGCACCGCCATCTCGGCAGCGGCGCTCGGCGTCGGCGCGCGGCGGTCTGCGGCGTAGTCGATGAGGGTGGTGTCGGTCTCGTGGCCGACGGCGGAGATCAGCGGAATCGCCGACTCGGCGGCGGCGCGCACCACGACCTCCTCGTTGAAGGCCCAGAGATCCTCCAGCGAGCCGCCGCCACGCGCCACGATCAGCAGATCGGGCCGCGGCAGCACGCCGCCTGCGGCCGGCAGGGCGTTGAAGCCGCGGATCGCCGCCGCGACCTGCTGGGCCGCGCCCTCGCCCTGCACCAGGACCGGCCAGACCAATACCCGGCGCGGGAAGCGGTCGGCCAGCCGGTGCAGAATGTCGCGGATCACCGCGCCGGTCGGCGAGGTGACCACGCCGATCACCTCCGGCAGGAAGGGCAGCGGGCGCTTGCGGTCCTCGTCGAAGAGGCCGTCGGCCGCCAGCTTGCGGCGGCGGTCCTCCAGCAGCTTCAAGAGGGCGCCCTCGCCGGCCAGTTCCAGCGCCTCGACGACGATCTGGTACTTCGAGCGGCCCGGATAGCTGGTGAGGCGCCCGGTGGCGATCACCTCCATGCCGTCTTCCGGCGCGATGGTCAGTTTTCCGGCGGTGCCGCGCCAGCACACGGCGTCCAGCACCGCGTTCTCGTCCTTCAGCGCCATGTAGCAATGGCCCGACGCGGCGCGCTTGAAGCCGGAGATCTCGCCGCGCACGCGCACCCGCTCGAAGGTGCCTTCGAGCGTGCGTTTCACGGCCATGGAGATCTCGGAGACCGAGAACTCCGGCACATTGCCGGGCGTGGGGCCGCCGTCAAAGGCGGAATCTGGATAAAAGTCGGTCATGGCTGCTGCCCGCTATGCTACAAGAGCGCCGCCGTGCAGGCCATGGCGGAGCGAGGCATTCCAGAGAAGATTGTTGGGGGCAGCATGAAGGTACTGGTAGTCGGCGGCGGCGGACGCGAGCATGCGCTGTGCTGGACCATCGCGGCCTCTCCCCTCTGCCATAAGCTGTTCTGCGCCCCGGGCAACGCGGGCATCGCCGAAGAGGCGGTTTGCGTCCCCATCGCTGCCGACGACATCGAGGGCCTCCTTGCCTTCGTGCAGAAGGAAGCCATCGATTACGTGGTGGTCGGCCCCGAAGGCCCGCTGGTCCTCGGCCTGGTCGACCGCTTGGCGGAGATCGGCGTGAAGTCCTTCGGGCCGAGCGCGGCCGCCGCTCAGCTCGAAGGCTCCAAGGGATTCACCAAGGACCTCTGCGCCAAATACGGCATCCCCACCGCCGCCTATGCCCGCTTCACCGACGTCGCCACCGCAAAGGCCTACGTGAAGGCCGAGGGCGCGCCCATCGTGGTGAAGGCCGACGGCCTCGCCGCCGGCAAGGGCGTCACGGTCGCCATGACCGAGGCCGAGGCGCTGGCCGCCATCGACGAGGCTCTGGCCGGCGGCGCCTTCGGTGCGGCCGGCGCCGAACTGGTCATCGAGGCCTTCCTGGAAGGCGAGGAGGCGAGCTTCTTCGCGCTGGTCGATGGCGAGACGGCCCTGCCCCTGGCAACCGCGCAGGACCACAAGCGCGTTTACGACGGCGACCAAGGGCCCAACACCGGCGGCATGGGCGCCTATTCGCCGGCGCCGGTGATGACCCAGACCCTGATCGACGACACCATGGACCGCATCGTCCGTCCGACGGTCGCCGCGATGAAGGCCGAGGGCATGCCCTTCAAGGGCGTGCTCTACGCCGGCCTGATGATCACGAAGGATGGCCCAGAGCTCATCGAGTACAACGTGCGCTTCGGCGATCCCGAGTGCCAGGTGATCCTCATGCGGTTGATGTCCGATCTGCTGCCGGCGCTGATCGCCAGCACCGACGGCGTGCTCTCGTCCTTCGACCTGCGCTGGTACCCGGAGGCGGCGCTCACCGTCGTCCTGGCCGCCAAGGGCTATCCGGGATCCTACGAGAAGGACAGCGTCATCCGCGGCCTCGACCTGGCGCCCGGCAACTCCGACGACGTGCAGGTGTTCCATGCCGGCACCAAGGCGGGCCCGGACGGTGAGATCCTGGCCAATGGCGGGCGCGTGCTGAACGTCACCGCCATGGCGCCGACCATCCGGCAGGCACAGGAACTCGCCTACACCGCGGTCGACCGCATCGACTGGCCGCAAGGCTTCTGCCGCCGCGACATCGGCTGGCGCGCCATTGCGCGGCGCTGATCCGAAGCCGCACGCCGGCCTGAGCATTCCCGTCGTGAAGACCGGGCGGTTGATCCTGCGCGGCTACGCCCCGGACGACTTCCGGCACCTGGCCACCCTTTGGGGCGACCCGGCGGTCACCCGCTTCATCAGTGGCCAGCCCTCGACGCCATCGGAGAGCTGGCTGCGCCTCCTGAGCAGCGCCGGCCACTGGGCCTTGCTCGGGTTCGGCTACTGGCTGGCCGAGGAGCGCGAGAGCGGGCGCTTCGTCGGCCAGATCGGCATGGCGGACTTCAAGCGGGATATCGAGCCGGGTTTCGATGGGGCGCCCGAGGTCGGCTGGGTGCTCTCGCCGTCAGCCCACGGCAAAGGCTATGCGACCGAAGCGGTACGGGCGGCTCTGGCATGGGCGGAAGCGAATCTCGCGGCAAAGCGCTACGTTTGCATCGTCGATCCGCAGAATCAGGCGTCGGTGCGCGTTGCCGAAAAATGCGGCTTTACGCACTTTGCCGAAGCCGAGCTCAAGGGATCATCGGTGATTCCGATGGAGCGTGTCGCGGCGCGCTGACTGACGATCTAAGCTGGCGTCCGGCCACGTGAGGGTGCGGGTCAAGCCCGAGCATGACGAGAGGAGAAAGCGGCCCCTTACAGAATCAGCTCGGCCACGTAGTTCGGTAGGGCGAAGGCGGCGAGGTGGACCGCAGGGTTGTAGTAGCCGGTATCGATGCCGGAGTCCCGGTAGCGCTGCTCCAGGGTTTCCAGACCGACCTGCCGCTTGGTCGCGTCGTCGCTGCCCCAGCCGAAGGCCATCGGTCCACCGGCGTAGCTCGGTACCGTCGCCAGGTAGCAGGCGGCATCGGCAAAGAACGCCTTGAAGGCGCGCAGGCTGTTGGTCAGTTCCGCGCCCTGCAGGAAGGGCACGCCGTTCTGGGTCACCAGGATGCCACCAGGCGCCAGGCAGTTCTTCGCCTTGCCGTAGAAGGTATCGGTGAACAACACCTCGCCCGGCCCGATCGGATCGGTCGAATCGACGAGGACAATGTCGTAGCGCTCCGCGCAGCTTGCGACGAAGTCGACCCCATCGGCGATCACCAGGTCGAGGCGCGGGTCGTCATAGGCCTCCCTGCAGATCGACGCGAGGTACTGCTTGGAGAACTCCACCACGCCGGCGTCGATCTCGACCTGCGTCACCTTTTCGATACTCCGGTGCTTCAGCACCTCTTCCAGCAGGCCGCCATCGCCGCCGCCGACGATGAGCACCTTCTCTACGGCGCCGTGAGCGAGAATCGGCAGGTGGGCAAGCATCTCGTGATAGATGAACTCGTCCTGCTCGGTCGTCTGCACGACGCTGTCCAGGGTCAGCACCCGGCCGAAGGTTCCATTCTCGAACAACACGAGGCGCTGATGCTCCGTGGCGCTGTCGAAGAGGATCCTGTCGGCCTTGAAGCCCTGCCGGAAATGGGGGTGCAGCGTCTCGTCGATCCAGCGGCTCACAGGCCGCGACCCCGCCGGTGCTCCTCGACCCCGACATGGGAGGGGTTGAAGCGCTGGCGCAGCACCTCGACGGCGCGGTGCGGTTTGGCCGCCCCGCACATGAAGATGTCGAGGGCCGCGTAGCCGGATTCCGGCCAGGAGTGGATCGAGATGTGCGACTCTGCCAGCACCGCCACGCCGGAGATGCCGTCGTTCGGCGTGAAGTGGTGCAGATGGATGTGCAGCAGCGTCGCCTCGGCGGCCTCGACGCAAGCGCGCAGCGTATCCTCGACGTAAGCGAGGTCATTGATTCCCTCGGCGCCCCAAAGATCGACGATCAGATGCGTGCCGGCGAAGCGTTCGCCGTCGCGCTCGATGAAAAAATCCTTCCGCTCCTGCTCCTTGATCGGGGCGTGAGCGGAGCGGTTCTGTTCTTCCGTTTTGGAGGCGCTTGGGTTCTCGTCCAAGTCGATCCCCAGTTGGAAGAGGGCGTGTGCCTGTGCCATCGGTCCTCCAACACAACCAGCAGATTGACCCAGTAAAACTGAGGCGCGCGTTGTCGTTTTTTTGGTCGCTCAATGCAAGGGATTTTTTCGATTTCAGCTAGATATTTCAAGGCCAACGCCGTTGGCGGCCTGGAGGTCGGCGGTTTTTGCGCCGCCGTTGACCATCGTGCCGGTCTTGCATCGCCACGCGGGATCGCCTATCACCTTGCCGGTTCGTAGGGGAGTAGTCGCCTCGGCTGCACGAGGCCCCGCATCAACAGACTTGGCTCGGCAGTCTCTTTGCCGGCCATGGTGCGGGGAGATCCTTTGGATTTGGCGAGACCTATGACGTTCCGTCGGGCGCAAGGAGCCGGCCCGGGCGGCGCGTCATAGCGTGGGTTCGCCGGCTCCGGAGAGATCAAGAAAAATGTCCCAACTCCTTGCCATCTTCGTGACGGTATTCCTGGCGGAACTGGGCGACAAGACCCAGTTGGCCACGCTGCTCTTCGCCTCAGGGCGCGACACGCCGCCGCTCCTGGTCTTCCTAGCTGCCGCCGCGGCCCTGGTGCTGTCCACGGCGATCGCCGTGATGCTGGGCGTCGCCGCGGAGCGCCACCTCGCCGCCCTGCCGCTGAAGCTCATCGCCGGCATCGGCTTCCTGGCCCTCGGCTTGTGGACCATCTGGGATCACCTGGGCGCAGCGCCGGTCGCCTGACCGACAGCTACTTCAGGGCTTCGAAGTCGAGCTCGGCCTTGTCGCCGAGCCAGATCGCGTGGTCGCGGTGGTCGGGCAGGACGTCCCCGGTTTCCGGATGCAGGAAGATCGTCAGGTCGCCGCGGTTCAGTGCCAGCCAGGGCACCAGCTCGGCGAAGACTTCCGGCGCGAAAGCAACCTGGTAGCTCCAGCGTGGATGCGGCCCGACCGGGCGGTCGTGCCAGCGCCCCAGGCGCACGTCGAAGCGCGCCTCGATGGCCTCGCGCAGAGCGGCAGCGGTCGGCTTGCTCTGCGCGTCGTAGTAGACGTGCGCGTGGTAGCCGGTGATGGCACAGGTGTCTTTGGCGGTTTCGGGCAATGTCATGTCCATTCCCTTCAGCGCCGATCCTGGAAGAAACCGCGCAGCAGGTCGCCGCAGGCCTGCTCCTGCACACCGCCGACCACCTCCGGCCGGTGGTGACAGGTCGGCTGCTGGAACAGGCGCGGCCCGTGGTCGACGCCGCCTCCTTTGGGGTCGTAAGCGCCGTAGACGAGCCGGCGCAGGCGGGCAAAGGAGATCGCCGCGGCGCACATGGCGCAGGGCTCCAGGGTGACATAGAGGTCGGCGCCCGTCAGTCGCTTGAGGCCGCTGGCCGCTGCCGCCGCGCGGATTGCCAGCATCTCCGCATGGGCGGTAGGATCGCCGTCGCGCTCCACCCGGTTGTGAGCGCGGGCAAGAATCTCGCCGCTGGCGGCATCGACCAGCACGGCACCGACCGGCACCTCGCCGATGGCTGCAGCCAGGGCGGCTTCAGCCAGGGCCTCGCCCATATAGTCGGGTTTCCGAGCTTTCAGCGGCCTTGTCATGGCGGGAGAGCCTGCCCGCCGGGCGGCGGCCGGTCAAGCGGTCGCGCCGCTTGCTCTGGGTCAATGCCCGGAACCGTTAGGGTCGGATAGTCTTTCATATAGTGAACTGGCGCAGCACGGAGGTGGCCACATGGCAGAGCACGAGGAACTTGAAAGCGAGGCTCCGGAGTTCACCCTCGAGATCGACCCGGCGGCTGTTTGCTTTCTGATCGCCAAGGCCCGGGCCTTCGACGCCAAGGTGGCCTCGGCCGACCGCGACGAGGTGTCTCAGCCCGGCGAGGACGACATGCACGACGTTCTGGAGGACTACGGCGACGACCCGGTGGCCGAGGAGATCCGCGGGGCGATCGAGGACCTCAACGAGGACGAACAGGTCGAGCTGGTGGCCATGATCTGGGTCGGGCGCGGCGATTTCTCGGTGACGGAGTGGGAAGAGGCCCTTACCGCCGCCCGCGAGCGCCACACCGGGCCGAGCGCAAAGTACCTGCTCGGCATGCCGCTGCTCGGCGACCTGCTGGAAGAGGGCTTCACGGCGCTCGGCTACTCCTGCCTGGACTATGAAGTGCCGGTCTAGTGGATCCCCACTCGCCGGTTGTAGGGAGACGGCGCCGCGCCTAGATTGCCGCCATGGCAAAGCACCGCAGCGCGCACCCCGTCGTCGGCATTACCCTGGATTCGGAGCCGGCCGGTGGCTGGTCGAACTATCCCTGGTACGCCGTGCGCGAGAACTACTGCGCAGCGGTGGTGGCGGCCGGTGGCCTGCCCGTCCTGCTGCCGCACGAGCCGGAGCGGGCCGAGGCCTACCTGGAGCGCATCGACGCGCTGCTGCTCACCGGCGGCGCCTTCGATCTCGACCCCGCCCTTTTTGGCGCCAACACGCGCCATGAGACCGTGCACACCAAGGACCGTCGCACCGCCTTCGAGGCCGCCATCGCCCGCGGCGCCCTGGAGCAGGATCTGCCGCTGCTCGGCATTTGCGGCGGCCAGCAGCTGCTGAACGTAGTGCTCGGCGGTACCCTCATCCAGCACATTCCCGACGAAATCGAAGGCGCGCTGGCACATGAACAGCCGAACCCGCGCCACGAGGCCGGCCATCCGGTGGAAGTGGCGACCGACAGCCTGCTGCGGTCGATCTGCCGCACCGCCGACATGGCGGTGAATTCGGCGCACCACCAAGCGGTGAAAGACGTCGGACCCGGCGTGGCGGTGAACGCCGTGGCGCCCGACGGCGTCGTCGAGGGTATCGAGGCGCCGGACTACCGCTTCTGCCTCGGTGTGCAGTGGCATCCGGAATTCGCCATCAGCCCGGGCGACAGCGCCATCTTCCGCGCTTTCATCGCTGCCGCCGCCTGAGAGAGACGTCATGACCGAGATCGAGAAGGGCGAGCGAGTCGCCAAAGTGATCGCCCGTGCGGGGCTCTGCTCGCGGCGCGACGCGGAGGTCTGGATCCTCGCCGGTCGGGTGAAGGTGGACGGGCGCGTGCTGGCCAGCCCTGCCGCCGCGGTCACGGCCGAGAGCCGCATCGAGGTGGACGGCGCGCCGCTGCCCACCGCCGCGGCCCCGCGCCTCTTCCGCTACCACAAGCCGCGCGGCGAGATCACCACGACGCGCGACCCGCAGGGCCGCACGACAGTGTTCGACCACCTGCCTCCGGAGCTGCCGCGCCTGCAGGCGGTCGGCCGCCTCGACATCAACTCCGAGGGCCTGCTGCTGCTGACCAACGACGGCGCCCTGAAACGCCAACTGGAACTGCCGTCGAGCGGCTGGCTGCGCCGTTACCGGGTGCGCGCCCACGGCCGCGTCACGGCGGAGCGCCTGGCGGCGCTGGCCAAGGGCATCACCGTCGAAGGCATCGACTACGGCCCGGTGGAGGCCAGCCTCGATCGCCAGGCCGCTGCCAACGCCTGGCTAACGATCGGCCTGCGCGAAGGCAAGCACCGTGAGGTGCGCAAGATCTGCGCCCACCTGGGCCTCTCGGTGAACCGGCTGATCCGCATCGCCTATGGCCCCTTCACTCTCGGCAAGCTGCCCAAGCGCGCACTGGAGGAAGTCGAGCCCAGGCGCCTGCGCCAGGCCCTCGGCCTGGAGGAGAAGGCCAAGAAGAAGCACGGCAAGGGCTTCGCCAAGGCCAAGCCGAAGCCGAACCGCCCGGGCTCGCGCCGCGGTTTCAAGCATGAGCGCGAGGCGGCGGAAACGGGCCAGGAGCCGGGCCGGCGCGGACGCGGCAAGCCGGCGGCGGCAAGCAAACCGGCGACGGCGCCGCGAAAGGCCGCGCCAAAGCCTGTTGCGCGCAAGGACGCCGCGCCGACGAAGGCTGTGCCGAAGACAGCCGCGCCGAAGAAGCCCGGCACCGGCAAGCCGACGGTCGCAAGGCCCGCCGTCAGGAAGCCCACCGCGAAACCCTCAGGCGCCCGCAAGAGCCATGCGAATCGTCGCCGGCCGTCATAGAGGCCGCAGCCTCAAGGCACCGGACGATCTCGCCGTGCGGCCGACCGCCGACCGCACCCGCGAGGCGCTGTTCAACATTCTGGTCAGCGGCAAGCTGAGCGCGGAAGGTGCCGGCCGCCTGCCCGGCGCGCGCGTCCTCGACGCCTTCGCAGGCACCGGCGCGCTCGGCCTCGAGGCATTGTCGCGCGGCGCCGCGCATGCCGTCTTCATGGAGAACTACGCCCCGGCCATCGAGATCTGCCGCGCCAATATCGCCAACCTCGGCGAAGGCGAGCGGGCCAACCTGCTGGTCGGCAACGTGCTGCATCCGCGCCCGGCGCCAGCGCCTTGCGATCTCGTCTTCCTCGATCCGCCCTACAACCAGGATCTCGCCGAGAAGGCGGTGGTCGCGCTGCTGAAGGCCGGCTGGATCGCGCCGGGCGCCGTGGTCTGCGTCGAGCTGATGAAGAGCGAGTCCTTCGAAGCGCCGGCCGGCTTCAGCGAGCTCGACACCCGCACCTACGGCAAGGCCAAGCTGGTGTTCCTGAAGCACGAGGGGTAGCGGGTCAGCGCCGGCCGAAGAGCTTCTCGATGTCGGCGAGCTTCAGTTCGACGTAGGTTGGGCGGCCGTGGTTGCATTGGCCGCTGTGCGGCGTTGCTTCCATCTGGCGCAGAAGCGCGTTCATCTCCTCGGCGTTGAGCCGGCGTCCGGCGCGTACCGAACCGTGGCAAGCCAGCGTGCCGCAGACATGCTCGAGACGTTCGCGCAGGGCCAATGCCTCGCCCAGCTCGGCCAATTCGTCGGCGAGGTCGCGAATGAGGCCCTGCACATCCACCTCGCCGAGCAGCGCCGGCACCTCGCGCACCACGATGGCGCCGGGGCCGAAGGCCTCGACTACCAAGCCGAGTTCCTCCAGCTCGCCCGCGCGCTCGGCGATGCGGTGCGCCGCCGCCTCGTCCAGCTCCACTACCTCGGGCAGCAACAAGAGCTGACGCTTCACGCCGCTGTCGCCGAGCTGCTGCTTCATGCGCTCGTAGACCAGGCGCTCGTGGGCGGCGTGCTGGTCGACGATGACGATGCCATCGCTCGTCTGCGCCACCACGTAGGTACCGTGCAGCTGCGCGCGGGCGGCGCCGAGCGGGAAGCGCTCCGCCTCCGACGCCGCCGCATCGCGCGCCACCGAGAGAGAAGCTGCCGCGACGGCCGAGGGTGCACGCTCGAGCCCCGGCAGGTAGCCGGCGGCCCCCGCCTGGTTCTGCGGCTGGCCCCAGGTCTGGTCGAGCGGCGCGTGATAGGCCGCCGTCGCCTCGGCGAGGCCGCGCGGCAGGGTGGTGTTGCGGGGCGCGCGCCAGGAACCTTGGAAACCCGCCTGGCCTTGCGGCCGCAAGGCGCCGAGCGCCGAGTTCGACACCGTGGTCGAGGCGCGGTGACCTGCCTGCGCCAGCGCGTGCTTGCAGGCCGAGACGATGAGGCCGCGCACCAACCCAGGATCGCGGAAGCGCACCTCGGCCTTGGCCGGATGCACGTTCACATCGACAAACTCGTGTGGCAGCTCGACAAAAAGCGCGACCAGGGGATGGCGGTCGCGGGCGAGGAAGTCCTGGTAGGCGCCGCGGATGGCGCCGTAGAGCAGCTTGTCGCGCACCGGGCGGCCGTTCACGAAGAGATACTGGTGCTGCGCGTTGCCGCGGTTCAAGGTGGGCAGGCCGACGTAGCCCGTGAGGCGGATGTCCTCGCGCAGCGCGTCGATGGCGAGAGCGTTGTCGGCGAAGTCGCGGCCCATGAGGGCGCCGAGGCGCTTCAGCCGCCCTTCGAAGAGCTCGCCCTCGGCAGGTGCCAGCGCGATGAGCTTGCGCTCGCCGTCACTGAGGGTGAAGCCGACATGAGGATGGGCCATGGCCAGGCGGTACACGGCGTCCTGGGCGTGGGAGACCTCGGTGCGCGCGGCCTTCAGGAACTTGAGGCGCGCCGGCGTCGCGTAGAAAAGGTCGCGCACCTCGACCCGGGTGCCTTTGGGATGCGCCGCCGGCAGGGGCCTACCGAGCTGGCCGCCCTCGACCGACAGCGCCCAAGCTTCCTCCCCCATTGCCGTGCGGCTGGTGACGGTAAGGCGCGCGACAGCACCAATGGAAGGCAACGCCTCGCCGCGGAAGCCCAGCGAGGCAATATGCACGAGGTCGTCGTCCGGCAACTTAGAGGTGGCGTGACGCTCGACGGCCAGCAGCAACTCCTCCGCTGTCATGCCGCAGCCGTCATCGGTGACGGCGATCAGCGCCCGCCCACCATCGCGCAGGTCGACGTCTATGCGGCGCGCCCCGGCGTCGAGGGCGTTCTCCACCAGTTCCTTGACCGCCGCGGCCGGGCGCTCGACCACCTCGCCGGCGGCGATCTGGTTCACCAGGGTTTCCGGCAGGCGGCGAATCGGCATGAATCAAGGGATCTCCGGCAGGACAGGCGCGGGGGATGCGCCGGGCCGCAGTCTAGCAGAGTGGGCGGAGTCGGGCGAAGGCTCTCGGGTGGAGCCCCTTCATTCCAGGGCCGGCAGGGCGCGGTCCAGCAGGACGCGCCTGTCGGCCGGGGCGACACCGGCGCCGTAGGTGTGCCGGAAGCCGCCGTCGAGGCGGGTGGCGATGAAGGCCTCGGCAACCGCCGCCGGCGCATGGGCGCGCAGCAGCGCCGCCGCCGCGGTGCGGGCCAAGGTCTCCACGAGGTGGCGCGCCTGGCGCTCCAGGTTCTCGCGGTCGGCCAGCAGGTTATGGAGCCCGCGCAGCGCTGCCTGGACCCGGCGATCGCCCCCGCTTACTCCCTCCAGGTCGGCAAGGACACTGTCGACCGCCGCAGCGTCCTGGGCGAGGACGCGCAGCACATCGAGGCACATGACGTTGCCGGAGCCTTCCCAGATGGCGTTCAGCGGCAGCTCGCGGTAGAGCCGGGCTGCCAGCCCCTCCTCCACGTAGCCGTTACCGCCGAGGCACTCCATGGCTTCGTAGCCGAGCGCCGGCGCTATCTTGCAGACCCAGTACTTCGTCACCGGGGTCATCAGGCGGCGCCAGGCGGCCGCACCCTCGTCGCTCGCGGCTTCGTCGAAGGCGCGCGCCAGGCGGAAGGCAAGCAGCGTCGCCGCCTCCACGTCGAGCGCCATGTCGGCCAGCACTGCGGCCATCAGCGGCTGGTCGACGAGGTGCCTCTGGAACACGCGGCGATGGCGGCAGTGATGCACTGCCTGCGCCAGCGCCAGGCGCATCTGGCCGGCCGAGGCAACGACGCAGTCTAGCCGCGTCAGGGTCACCATCTCGATGATGGTGGCGATGCCGCGCCCCTCCTCGCCGATCAGCCAGCCGTGGGCGCCCTGCAGTTCGACCTCCGAGGAGGCGTTGGAGCGGTTGCCGAGCTTGTCCTTCAGCCGCTGCAGGCGCAGCGGATTGACGCCGCCGTCCGGCAGGAAGCGCGGCACGAAGAAGCAGGAGAGTCCCCCTTCGGCCTGGGCCAGCATGAGGAAGCCGTCGCACATCGGCGCCGAGAGGAACCACTTGTGGCCGACCAGGATGTACTCCCGCCCCGGCCCTGCTGCGGCGGCCGGCCGCGCCATCGTGGTGTTGGCACGCACATCGGTGCCGCCCTGCTTTTCCGTCATCCCCATGCCGATGGTGATGCCCGCCTTCTCGCCGTGAGGCCGGAAGCGTTCGTCGTAGCGACGCGACAGCATCCTCGGCAACAGCGCATCTGCGATTTCCGGCTGCATCCGCAAAGTGGGAACCGCCGCGTGCGTCATGGTGACCGGACAGAGGTGACCGGCCTCGGTCTGAGTCGTCATGTAGAAGCACAGGAGGCGTGCCACCTGGACGCCGTCGCGCGGCAGCGCCTCCGCTCCCTGCAGGTGCTCCCAGGTCGAGCAATGCAGCCCGGCCCGGCAACTCCGGCGCATGACTTCGTGGTAGGCAGGGTGGAACTCGACCAAGTCGAGGGAGAAGCCCTTCTGATCGAAGCGGCGCAGCCGGGGCTGATTCTCGTTCGCCAAGCGGCCAAGCTCGAAAGCTTCGGCGCTCCCAGCGGCGGCGCCGAAGGCAGCCAACTCCTCATGGCTTGCCGCCGCGCGCTCGCGCTTGGCAGCCTCCTGCAGAGCAGCGTCGGTCAGGAAGAGGTTCAGATCCCGGAATGGCGGGCTCTGATTGCTGACCTCATGGGTCGCGAAATTGGTGCCAGCCATTGTGGCCTCCTTTGCGTACGGAGGTCACTATAGCGACCGACAGCCCGCAGCGGCAGGGTGCCCGACTACGCGATGCCGTAGGACAGCAGCACAATCACCACCACCACGGCAGCGCCGGTGATGCCCCACAGCTGCCAGCCCTTCATGCGCCGGAAGCTGAAAGATTCGCGGGTGTATTTTTCGGGATCCTGGTCCATTGCGTCCCTCCGTCGTTGCCTTGGGGTACGTCATGGTTCGTCTTAAAAGAAAACGCGGCTGCGGGGTGGGGGTTCCAGGCCAACGGAGGCGCAGAAAGGACTATGGTCCTGTACCGTCACTGCGAAGCAGCGGCTCTCAGCTGCCGTCGTTGGGGGCTTCGCGGGTCGCGGTGACGCCCTCGGGGGTGCCGACCACCACGACGGTGAGCGCGTCGGGCTTGTAGAGGCGCCCGGCAATGCGGCGGGCCTGTTCCAGGGTCACCGCCTCGATGTAGTCGTTGCGCCTTTCCAGGTAGTCGATGCCGAGGTCTTCCATCTGCATGCCGACCAGCATGCCGGCGATGTTGTCGGAAGAGTTGAAGCGCAGCGGGAAGGAGCCGGTGAGGTAGCGCTTGGCGGCCTCCAGTTCCTCGGCGCTCGGGCCCGTCTCGGCCATGCGCCGCCACTCCTGGCGGATGAGGTCGAGGGATTCGCCGACCCGCGCGTTCTGAGTCGCCGTGCCGCCGGCGATCATGTCGCCATGGTCGTAGGCCGCGAGGTAGGAATAGACGGAATAGGCAAGGCCGCGCTTCTCGCGCACCTCCTCGACCAGACGCGACGAGAAGCCGCCGCCGCCGAGGACGTAGTTCACCACGTAGGCGGCGTAGTAGTCCGGGTCGTCGCGGCGGATGCCGTCCTGACCCAGGACGACCACCGACTGCGGGATCGGCTTGGCGATCACCACCGTCTCGCCGCTGTTAGCCACCTTGGCTTCGGCGAGGGTGAAGGGCGCTGCCTGCTCCGGCAGGGCGAGAAAGGTCTCGTCGAGCGCCTTTGCCAACTCCTCGGCCGTAATGTCGCCGACGACGCCGAGGTAGAGTCGGTCGCGGCCGAAGCGCTCGCCGACGAAGCCGCGCAGGTCGTCGACGGTGATGCGGGCGACGGAGGCCTCGGTGCCGCGGGCCGACCGCGCATAGGGATGGTCGCCGAACATCATCAGGCGCAGGGCGCGGCTGGCGATGTATTCCGGGTCTTCCGATTCGCGCGACAGCCCAGCCGTGATCTGGCTGCGGATTCGCTCCACCGGCTCGTCGTCGAAGCGCGGCTCGGTCAGCGCCAGACGCAGCAGCTCGAAGGCGCGATCGCGGTTCTCGGTCAGGGTCGCCAGCGTCCCGTTGAAGCTGTCGAGCCCGGCTTCGAAGCGCAGGGAAATGGAAAGGTTGTCGAGTTGACCCTGGAAGGCCTGGGAGTCGAGTGGGCCGGCGCCCTCGTCGATGCTGCTGGCGACCATGTAGGCGAGCCCGGTCTTGTCCTCGGGGTCAAGCGCAGCGCCGCCACGAAAGGCGAGTTCCAGTGCGATGATCGGGTTGGTGTGGTCCTCCACCAGCCAGGCTTCGATGCCACCGGGGCTGACCACGCGCTGCACCTCGACGGCGCGCGCCTGCAGGGCCGTCAGTGCGATCACCAGGGCCAGAGTCCAGGCGGCCAGGAATGACAAAAAGGGCCGTCTGTTCGGTGCCGCAAGCGCTACGGCAGGCTTCAACCGGCGGGTCGACAGGGGCATGTCCACAAGAAGCGTCCTTTCTTCGGATCTTCAGCTCGTCGGCTCGGGCAGCAGGTAGCTGGTCACCGACTGCTCGTCGCGCAGCACCTCCTTGAGGGCCGCATTCACTTCTTCCGCCGTCACCTCGGCGATGCGCTCCGGCCAGGCTTCCACCTGCTCCAGCGTGCCACCTGTGGTGAGCGCCGCACCGATCACCCGCGGCGCGGTGCTGAGGCTGTCACGCGCGAAGGTGGCGCCGGCGACCAGGCGCTTCTTGGCGGCGGCGACCTCTTCTGCCGTGACGCCACCGTTCAGCAGCTCGAGGATCTCGGCGCGCAACGCCGCTTCGGCCGGCTCGATCTCCTGGCCGGGCCGCGGCGCCACGTAGAACTGGAAGGTCGAGTAGTCGTAGTTGGTCGGGCTGTAGCCGGCGCCGGCACTGCCAGCGACGCCCTGGTCGACCACGAGACGGCTGTAAAGCCGCGCCGTGGCGCCGCCGCCGACGACCTCCGAGGCCACCTGCAGGGCGTAGGCCGCATTGCCGCTGGCCTGGCGGTAGCTCGGCGCCAGATAGCCGATGGAAACCTGCGGCTGGCGTACCCGCGGGCTGACTAGGCGGACCTCGCGCGGCGCGTTCTGCGGCGGCTCGATGACGCGCCGGCGGTCGGGAATGTCCTTGGCCGGGACAACCCCGTAGTAGGTCTCGGCGAGGCGGCGAACCTCTTCGGGGTCGACGTCACCGGCGACGATGAGCACCGCGTTGTTGGGTGCGTACCACTTGTCGTAGAAGTCGATCGCCGCTTGGGTGCTGAGTTGCTCGATCTCGTGGTCCCAGCCGATGATCGGGATGCGATAGGGATGATTGAGGAACTGGATGGCTCGGCTCAACTCGCCGAGCTGGCTGGCGGGATCGTTGTCGATGCGGCTGCGGCGCTCCTCGCGCACCACATCGCGCTCCGGCAGCACCACATCGTCGGTGAGCCGAAGATTCGCCATGCGATCGGCCTCGTTCTTCATCATGATTTCCAGGCGGTCGGCCGCGACGTTCTGGTAATAGCCGGTGTAGTCCCAGGAGGTGAAGGCGTTCTCGCGCCCGCCGTTAGCGGCGATGATCTCCGAGAACTCGCCCGGCCGGAGCTTCTCAGTGCCCTTGAACATGAGATGCTCGAGGAAGTGCGCGAGGCCCGATTCGCCGGCCTGCTCGTCGGCGGCGCCGACGCGGTACCATACGGAATGGTGCACGATGGGCGCACGGCGGTTGACCACCACCACCACCTGCAGGCCGTTGTCGAGGGTGAAGCTGACGGGATCGAAGACCTTGGCCCGGGCCGGTGACGCAGGCCCCAATGCCGCCGCCAGCAGGAGAATCAGCGCCCCGAACAGCGGGGTATACCTCTGGGCCGTGCAGCGCAGAACTGCCATGTCCGAAACTCCCTCTAGAGTTGCAGGGCCTGCCTGCCGCTAAACCAGAATGATTCCGTTGAGCATCTATATGGCACGAACGCGGGCGCCCGCAAGCGGACGCCCGGTTGCATCGGGGTGAACGTTCGTTGGTGACCGATCAGCAGACCAGTGCCGAAAGCTCAGAAGAGGCCTTCCAGCGGTGCCCGGCGGCGGCGCTCGATCTGCGGCGTCGGGCCCGTCGTCGGCGACTGGCCGAGGGCGGCGTTCTCCTGCAGGCGCCGAGTTTCGGCCACCGGATCGACGATGCTGCCGGCCGGCGGCTGGGCGTCCCAAAACACCAGGGCGTCCACGAAACGCTCCGATTCGGCGTTGATTCGCTTGGTTTCGCGGTCGACGATCAGGCGGATGTTGGGATCGGCCTGCTCAGCGCCGGCCGCAGTCAGCAGCGCCTGCTCGCCGGCGGTGCGCGGAACCGCCGTCTGCTGCTGCGCGGGAGTCTGACTGTTGGCGAAGACGGCGCGCTCGGCCTGCTGGGCCGAGGTGCCGACCTGCGGGCGCGGCGCACCAGGCTCGGGTGGCCGGAGGCTGTAATCCGGCGGCAGCGTGAGTGGCGCACGCGAGACGACGCGGAATTCGTCCGGCGATTGCTTGTTCATGCCAAGCTGTTCGCGGAACCCGCCACAGGCGGACAGCGCGAGCGCAAGCCCGGCAATCATGAGAAGTCTCAATGTCATGCGACCATCCATTTTCGACTACCTCCCTATCCCCGCCCCCTTATTACCCTTCCTGCCCGGCTGGAACAAGCCATCCACGACAATCAGGGCTACGCCGCAGACGATGGCGCTGTCGGCCACATTGAAAGCCGGCCAGTGCCAGCCGGCGAGATGGAAGTCCAGGAAATCGACGACACCAGGCTGATACAGCCGGTCGATGGCATTGCCGAGGGCCCCGCCAACCACCAGGCCGACCGCATAGGGCAGCAGCCCGACGGCCTGCTTCCGCAGCCAGATCAAAAGGGCCAGGGCGACACCGAGGTTAATGGCGATGAGGAAGTAAGGCTGCCAGCTGGCGTCGCTCTGGAACATGCCGAAGCTGACGCCACGGTTATGCACCAGCACCAGATTGAAGAAACCGGTCACCTCGATGCCGGCCCGCGGCGGCATCACCAGGTTCAGGATCACCCACTTGCTGAGCTGATCGAGCAGCAGGACCGCGGTGGCGATGAAGAGGGTGCGTTGCATGGCGGGCACGAAACGGCGGCTACTGCGCCGCGGCACCCAGATGCTGGACGGCATCGGCGCAGCGCGTGCAGGTCTGCGGCGCCTCGGCCACCGCGCCGACCTCCGGGAGCACCTTCCAGCAGCGCTCGCACTTGTCGCCGGCGGCAAGCGCGGCGACCACCGCCACGCCGGGCACCTCGGGCAGGCGGAAGGCCTCGACCGGCGCCGCGGCGTCGCTCAGTGTGATGTCCGAGGTGATGGCCACGTCGGCGAAGTCGACAGCGGAGACGGCATCCCTCAGCTCCGCCCGCTCGATGTAGACCGCGGGGTGCGCCTGGAGGCTGGAGCCGATGCGCTTGGCGCCGCGCTCGACCTCCAGCGCCCCGGTCACCGCGCGGCGAACCTCGCGCACCTTGGCCCACTTGGCAGCCAAGTCCGCGTCGAGCCACTCGACCGGCACTGCGGGGAAGGTGCGCAGATGCACCGAGGCTTCCTTGCCGCTGCCCCGCGTCCACCAGGCCTCCTCCGCGGTGAAGCAGAGGATCGGCGCCAGCCAGGCGGTGAGACAGGAGAACAGCTCGTCGAGCACCGTGCGGCAGGCCCGCCGGCCCAGGGAGTCCGTCCGATCGCAGTAGAGGACGTCCTTGCGCACATCAAAGTAGAAGGCCGAGAGATCGACCGCGCAGAAGGTGTAGACGGCCTGGTAGAAGGCGTGAAAGTCGAAGTCCTCGACATTGCGGCGCAGCTGGCGGTCGAGCTCGGCCAGGCGGTGGAGCACCCAACGCTCCAGCTCCGGCATTTCGCTGGCGGGCAGGCGCTCGGAGTCCTCGAAGCCGTCGAGGTTGCCGAGCAGATAGCGCAGCGTGTTGCGCAGCCGGCGGTAGGCGTCACTCTGGTACTTCAGGATCTCCGGGCCGAAGCGCAGATCCTCCTCGTAGTTGGAGGCAACCACCCAGAGCCGCAGGATGTCTGCGCCCTGGCTGTCGACCACGTCCTGCGGCGAGAGCGCGTTGCCCTTCGACTTGGACATCTTCTCCTTGCCCTGCTCCTCCAGGATGAAGCCGTGAGTCAGCACGGTATCGTAGGGCGCTCGCCCGCGCGTGCCGGCGGATTCCAGAAGCGAGGAGTGGAACCAGCCGCGGTGCTGGTCGGAGCCTTCGAGATAGAGGTCGGCCGGCCATTTCAGCTCGGGCCGCGCCTCCAGGACGAAGGAATGCGTAGAGCCGGAATCGAACCACACCTCGACGACGTCGGTCACCTGCTCGAAGTCTTCGGCGTCGTGGTCGCTGCCGAGGAAGCGTTGCGGATCGCTGGCGAACCAGGCGTCGCCGCCTTCCGTCTCAAAGGCTTCGGCGACGCGCTCGATCACCTTGGCATCGCGCAGCGGCTCGCCTGTCTTCTTGTCGACGAAGATCGGCAGCGGCACGCCCCAGAGGCGCTGGCGCGAGATGCACCAGTCGGGGCGCTGCTCGATCATCGAGCGCAGGCGGTTGCGTCCGGTCGCCGGCACGAAGCGCGTGGCGTCGATCGCCTCGAGGGCCTTCTCGCGCAGTTCGTTGGTCTCCATGGAGATGAACCACTGCGAGGTGTTGCGGAAGATGAGCGGCGCCTTGGAGCGCCAGGAATGCGGATAGCTGTGGGTCAGCCTGCCCTTGGCGAGCAGGCGACCGGCCGCGGCCAGCGCCTTGATGACCCGGCCGTTGGCGTCGCCCGGCTTGCCATTGGCGTCGTAGACCGTCGCGCCGGCAACGAGCGGCACGTGGTCGTAGAACAGGCCGGCGCCGTCCACGGTCTGCGGGATCTCGATGCCGTACTGGCGGCCGAGCGCCCAGTCGTCGGCGCCGTGGCCCGGCGCGATGTGCACGAAGCCGGTACCCTGCTCGGTCGTCACGAAGTCGCCGGCCAGCATCGGCACGTCGAAGTCGTAGCCACCCTCGGCCGCCGGGACGCCGCGCCAGGGGTGGGCCACCACGGAGCCGGTCAGATCGCCGGCCTCGCCCAGCAGGCGCCAGGCCGCGATGCCGGCATCGGCCTTGACCTGCTCGGCAAGCTCCTTTGCCAGCACCAGCTTCTCGCCGGCTTCGGCGGCGCTGCCCTCGGCCACCGTCTCGACCTGCCAGACGCCGTAGGCGATCTCCTCGCCGAAGGCGACGGCACGGTTGCCGGGGATGGTCCAGGGCGTCGTGGTCCAGATCAGCACCGCGGCGCCGTCGAGCAGCGCGTTGTCGCTCCGCACCACCGGGAAACGCGCCCAGATGGTGGTCGAGGTGTGATCGTGGTACTCGACCTCGGCGTCGGCCAGCGCGGTCTTCTCGACCACCGACCACAGCACCGGACGCGAGCCCTTGTAGATACCGCCGCCCAGCAGGAACTTGCCGATCTCGCGCGCGATCTGCGCTTCGGCATCGAAGGACATGGTGGTGTAGGGGCGCGCCCAGTTGCCGATCACGCCGAGGCGCTTGAACTCCTCGGTCTGGACTTTCACCCACTTGGCGGCGAAGTCGCGGCATTCGCCACGGAACTCCAGCACCGGCACCGCGTCCTTGTCCTTGCCGGCGGCGCGGTACTGCTCCTCGATCTTCCATTCGATGGGCAGACCATGGCAATCCCAGCCCGGTACGTAGTGGGCATCCTTGCCGAGCATCTGGTGAGCCCGGTTGATGACGTCCTTGAGGATCTTGTTGAGCGCGTGGCCGATGTGCAGGTGGCCGTTGGCGTAGGGCGGACCGTCGTGGAGGATGAACTTCTCGCGACCCGCGGAAATCTCGCGCTGGCGGGCGAAGAGGTCCATCTCGTTCCAGCGCGCCAGGGTCTCCGGCTCGCGCTGGGCGAGGCCGGCGCGCATCGGAAAGTCGGTCTTCGGCAGGAAGACGGTGGAACGATAGTCGACGCTCATCGCGTGGTTCTTCTCAGCTGATGCTGGTTTGGGCCAGGATTTCGCGGGCCTGGCCGCAATCGAGGGCGATTTGTGCCCGCAAAGCGTCGAGGCCGTCAAACTTCTTTTCCGGCCGGAGGAAGTCGATCAGCCGTACGCGCAGGGTCTCGCCGTAGAGTTCGCCGTCGAAATCGAAGAGGTGCACCTCCAGCCGAAGGTCCTCACCGTCCACTGTCGGGCGATGGCCAAAATTGGCCACGCCCGGCAGCCAGCGGGTCTCGCCGCCGTGCTCGACACCCGGATCGCGCCCGGCCAGCACCGCATAGACCCCGAGGGCCGGGCGCAGATAGTCGCCGAGCCCGAGGTTGGCGGTGGGAAAGCCAATGGTGCGGCCGCGCTGGTCGCCGTGTTCGACCCGGCCTTCGATCTCCCAGGGGCGGCCGAGCAGCTCGGCGGCCTTGGCGGGGCGGCCGTCGCGCAGGTGGGCGCGGATGATGGAGGAGGAGTAAACCTCCCCCTCGCCGGTCATCACCGGGTCGACGGCGGTGACGCCGAAGCCGTGCTGGGCACCCATCGACTTCAGGAGGGCGGCGTTGCCGGCCCGCTTGTGGCCGAAGCAGAAGTCCCAGCCGACCACCACATGGCGCGCCGCCAGGTCGCCGACCAGGATGTCGAGCACGAAGGCTTCCGCTGACTTCAACGAAAAGGCACGGTCGAAGTGCAGCACGACGAGGTCGTCGATGCCGGCCTCGTGCAGCGCATGGGCCTTGGCACGCAGGGAGGTGAGGCGAAAGGGCGGCTGATCCGGCAGGAAGACCGAGCGCGGATGCGGCTCGAAAGTCAGCACCGCCAGCGGGGCGGCGAGCAGGTCGGCCTGGCGACGCGCATCGGCCAGCAGCAACTGGTGGCCGCGGTGGACACCGTCGAAGTTGCCGATCACCACCACGGCGCCGCGCGCGGCGGCGGGCAGATCGCCAGTATGCCGGAAGATTGCCATAAGATCGGCTGGTCTGCCGCCTTCGACAGGGTCTGTCAACGAAAGAACTCGACCGCCACCGCCGCGGCTGTCCCGGGCGGCGTCGGTCCCGTCTGCCTTACTCGGCGGCTTGCGGAGCCCGGGATGGCGCCTTGTCGTTGGCTTCGGTGTGGTCCGCCACGTCCTTGCGGCTGGACACCATCAACATCGCCTCGCCTTCCAGCACGCAGGTACCACGCACGGTGCAGACGGTGTCGAAGACGACCCGCTTCTTCTCCGCTTGGATCTCCTTCACCGTGACCCGCGCCTCGACCGTGTCGCCGATCTTCACCGGAGCCTTGAAGCGGAGGTCTTGACGCAGGTAGATGCAGCCCGGACCCGGCAGGCGGGTGCCGAAGACGGTGGAGATGAAGCTGGCGGAGAGCATGCCGTGGGCAATCCGCCCGGCGAAGATGGTCTGCTCGGCAAAGCTCTGGTCGAGGTGGACCGGGTTGGTGTCGCCGGAAATGCCGGCGAACATGGTGATATCGGCATCCGTCACCGTCTTGGCAAAGACGGCCGTCATGCCCACCGAAAGATCCTCGAGGTAGTAACCGTGCTTTTCGCGCATTCGAGCGTTTTCTCTCTGCCAGGGCAATTATGTTACAGTCCGAAATCGAATCGCGAAATATTATTCTGGAAACTCTAGAAGAAGCCAATCGTCTTCGCAAGTGCGAATTCGCGGGCGCGAAGGCAACGACACTGGCAGTTTTCGGTAAATTTTGCCTTACGATTCCCTGGCGGTCCGCCTTACAGAATGCCCGGCAGAGGACAAAGGTTCCGCGCCGCAGAATCCGCTAGCGGCGCCGCAGCGGGCCGCCGGCCAGGGCGGCCAAGTCGCGGTCCATCTGGTCGCGCAGGGCATCGACCGGTAGGGTGGCCGTAGCGGCGCTGACACTGGAGGCCACCGGCACGCTGGCGCCCTGTTCCTCCAGCGGCAGCGGCGCGCGCCTGAGCATGCGATAGAGTGCGAAGACGCCGATGGCTGCGTGCACCGCTCCGACGCTGGCGAAGAAGCCGTTGGTCCCCATCTCGCCCATCAGCAGCGACACCGCGACCGGTCCGAAGATGGCACCGGCCCCGTTGACCAGCATGAGGGTGCCGCTGGCCGATACCATCTGCTTGGGCTTCAGGTAGTCGTTGGTGTGGGCGAGGCAGAGCGAATACATCGGAAAGCTCATGCCGCCGAGCAGGAACATCATGGCGTAGAGGGCGACCACTTCACCCCCCGCGACGGTCGCGGCGAGCAGCGCAGCCAGGGCGGCACCGAAGGTGACGGCGGTCAGCACCCGCCGCCGGTCGTAGTGGTCCGACAGCCGGCCTATCGGCCACTGGAAGCACATCCCGCCGAAGATGTTCACGCTGACGAAGATGGCGATCTGCGCGACGCTGAGTCCGGCCGCGCCGGCATAGACCGCCGCCATGGAGAAGAGCGCCGCATTGGCCATGCCGGTGCCCAGGGAGCCGACCACCCCGAGCGGCGAAATGCGGTAGAGCGCGCGCAGGCCGAGCGGCTCCGGCGCCGTGAAGTCCGGCGCCGCCATCGCGGTGATGGAGATCGGCACCAGTGCCATGGAGACCAGGACCGAGGCCAGCACGAAGAGGACAAAGCTGTTGGTATCGGCGAGGTTCAGCAGGAACTGGCCGGCCGACATGCCGCCGAGCAGGACCACCATGTAGACGGACAGCATCGACCCGCGGGTCTCGTTGGTGGCGCGGTCGTTGAGCCAGGATTCCGCAACGATGTAGATGCCGGCAAAGCAGAAGCCGGTGAGCAGCCGCATGGCGCCCCAGACCCAGGGGTCGATGAAGACGGCGTGTACCAGGGCGGCGGTCGAGGCGGTGGAAGCCAGGGCCGCAAAGGCGCGCACGTGGCCGACCTGACCGACGACCTTGGGTGTGATCACGGCGCCGAAGAGGAAGCCGACGAAGTAGCTGGACATGACGAGGCCGGTGACCTCGGTCGGGAAATTTTCGGCCCCGGCGCGAATGCCGATCAGCGAACCCTGCAGCCCGGAGCCCAGCATCAGCATGCCGAGGCCGACGAAAAGCGCCCAGGACGATTTGATGGCTGCCAGCATTTCGAAGAACTCGGTCCTCAGGCTTTTCCTGTGCGCTGACCCGCTTATGCAACGCGCCCCGACGGCCCCGCTCGCGGATCTGCGCCAAAGCCCGGCGCAGACTGACGCAAAGCCGGCGTCGGCGCCACCTGTACAGATGCGTCGCGGCGCAGCTTCAAGGAACCATCATGGCCTTCAGCGTCTCTTGCTGGGGCGGCGCAAGGCCGACGATGATCTCGCCGCCGGCCTCGATCACCGGACGCTTGATCAAGGTCGGGTGCAACTCCAGTAAGCGCGCCGCCCGGCCGGCGTCGAGGCCGTCCTTTTCCATCTCCGGCAGGTCGCGCCAGGTGGTGCTGCGGCGATTCAGCAGGGTTTCCCAGCCGACCGCGTCGAGCCACCGGGCAAGACGTCCGGGCGGCAGCCCGGCGGCACGCAAATCGTGGAAGCGGTGCGGCGCACCTCCGGCCTGCACGAGCTGCAATGCCTTGCGGCAGCTGTCGCAGTTCTTCAAGCCGTAGATCTCGATCATCAGCTCTCCTCTTCGCCAAAGGCATCTGCCTTCCCTATAGCCAAACGCGCGGCGTCGCGTCGAGCCTGCCGGCCGCCGCCGCGCCGCCGTGTGGTTGACAGATCTTCTCCTGAAGCCTTTTCTTGGGGCATGAAAGCATCGCAATGCCAACCAGCCGCAACCCGCAAAGGCGCGCTCCAGGGCGAAGTCATCGTCCTGCTTGAAGATGACGAGCTGATTCGCCGGGCGACCGAACGCCTGCTGCGCCGTTTCGGGGCCGAAGTTGTCGCCGCCGCAAGCGGCGGCGAAGCCCTGCAGGCCCTGTCGGCGCGCAAATTAACCCCAAGTTGGATTCTCGCGGACTATTGGCTGGGCCGACAGGAAAGCGGCCTGGGTGCCGCGACGACCATCCGCAACGCCGCGGTCGCTCCGGTGCGGGGGCTGATCATCACCGGCGACCTCTCCAGGGAGGTCGCCGATGACGTAGCCAGTGCCGGATTTAGACTTCTGCGCAAGCCTGTAAATGTCGATGATTTCCTCGACGCGCTCGTCGGCACTTCCTAGTCAGATCGGACAAAAATCAGTTTCTCGTAGAAGGCCCTGCTAAACTACAATCTAAAGTGTAAATTCCTGGGAATGAAGTCGGCTACCCGCGGCGTCCCTCTTTTTGAAGCGCCGAATCCGGTCACTTGCCGCCAGCGCAAGACTTACTCGCCGCTCGTTTTGTGGTTGAAAAGCTTGAAAAAACGCAGATTATACCAAGCGTACCGGGACGTCAGTCGATCCGCTTATCCGGAGCAGCGGTCCGCTGGTTAAGGAGTGCCCTGCAGAACCGATTTGGGGATAGATCGTCGCTTGGTGCCAAACAAGTCCGGCCGCGAACAGGACCGGAAAATGCAACGAATAACAGGGTTCACCAAATTATGAAGGTCCTCTACGCCGACGATCATTGGATCACACGCAGCGCAGCAAAGCACTTGATTGACCGGCTGGAGGCAGGCAGCGACTTGCTCGAAGCGGCAGACTTTCGACAGGCTTTGGAAATCGCTTCCAGCAACCCGGATCTGGATCTCATCCTGTTGGACCTGCTGATGCCCGGCATGAAACGGTTCGAGGGCCTTCGCGCAATGCGCGAATGCTTGCCACAGGTGCCTGTGGTGGTCATGTCGGCCATCGAGGATCGCGACGAGATCCTGCGCTGCATCGAGGCGGGTGCGATGGGCTACATTCCGAAATCGGCCCAGAGCGACGAAATCGAGTCGGCGCTGCAGACCGTGCTGTCCGGCGGCGTAGCCTTCCCGCGGCGCCTGCTGGAACAGCACAACCCGGCCAAGAAGGCCCCGGTTTACGGTTTCGGCAGCGAGAAGTCGCTGGAAGACGTGGCCAACGCCCTCACGAAGCGGCAACTGCAAGTCTACAAGTATCTCGGCCAGGGCATGTCAAATGCCCAGGTCGCCGTGTCCCTCGGCTTGTCGGAGCATACCGTGCGGGTACACGTCTCGGCGATCGTCAAGCGACTGAACCTCGACAGCCGCACCCAGGCCGCCATCAGTGCCGCGGCGCAGGTGCGTGCCCTGGAGGAGGCCGAAGCCGCCATTTTCTGAACGGCACCGGCCTCTCATGATGAAGGCCGCGACAGCGCGAAGTGGCAGAGGGAGCGCAGCCGCGCCGGTTTGACGGGGCGCTGCAGGTAGTGCACCACCGCCGCTCGCGGGTCCGAGCTTTCGGGCAGCGCATCGCTCACCACAATGATGGTCGTCCGGCTCCCGGCGGTGGCTTCCCAACCCCCCGCCGCGGCAAGGCTTTCGCGGTCCGCTATCACCAGCTTCGGTCGCCCGGCCAGCACCGTTGCCAGCCCGACCGCCGGCGTCAAGCGGACGACCGCGCCCCAGCTCTCCAAGCTCGCCCTCAGCGAGGCCGCCTCGGCGCCCTCGACCAGCAGCACCTCGGCACCTTCCAAGGGGTTGGCCGGCTGGGCGGACGGGAGAGCCGCGTTCCGGCCGTCGATCTCGCCGGGCAAGCCGGACGATGCCCGCAGCGTCAGCGCGAGGCAGGAGCCGCGCCCGAGGGTCGAGCGCAGGGTGAGCCGGTCGCCGGTGAGGTCGGCAAGGCAGCGGGCATAGCTGAGGCCCAGGCCGAGACCGCGCTCGCGCGGCCGCACTTCGTTGTCCAGGCGGAAGAAAGGCTCGAAGAGGCGCGCTGCATCCTCCTCGGCGATGCCGGGGCCGCTGTCCCACACCTCGATGCGCAGATCGGGGCCGGCGCGCCGGCAGCCGAGCAGCACCTTGCCGCTACGGGTGAACTTCGCGGCATTGTCGAGCAGCAGGGTGATGAGGCGGCGCAGGAAGGTCGGGTCGGCGCGCACCACGGCCCGCGACGACACGACGCGGAAGTCGAGGCCGAGATGTGTGAAGCGCGGCGCGAAGTCGTCGTGCAACTTGGCGAAGACCGCCTGCAGCGCCACATCGTGGATGTCCGGCGCCAGCAAGCCCTGCTCCGCGCTGTCCAGTTCGGCCAGGGATTCCAGCCAGGCATTCGACAACTGCAAGGCGGTGCGCATGTCGTCGGCGACGACGTCGATATCGCGTCTGCTCAAACCGTGCCGCAGCTCGCCGATCAGCAGGCTGAGAGCATTCAGCGGCTGACGCAGCTGATGCTGCGCCTCGAGAAACAGGCTCCGCGCCCGCCGCGTCCTCGGCTGGTCCAATGCGATGCTCCTCCCCCATTCGATGGCTGGCACCGGCGCCACCATAAGCCGAAGCGCAGGAGGAACGAACGCCTAAAACCGCGGCCGGGGAAGCGGCCGCGGGGCGCTGCGCCGCTCAGCGATGGAGATAACGGATCAGGCGCCGCTGCCTTCCGGTCGCGTGGTGCCGGCGGCGGGCCCGCCGTGGGTCAGGTGATCGCCGCCGTCGAGGCCGATCATCTGGCCGGTCATAGAGCGCGCGGAGATGATGAAGCGCAGGGCCGCGGCGATCTCCACCGGATCCGCGCCATCGCCCAGCGGCAGACCTGCCCGCCGCGCGGCGAAGTCCGCCACGCTCTGTCCGCGCGACGGCAGCGTCGGCCCGGGACCGATGGCGTTGACGCGGATGCGCGGCGCCAGCGCCTGAGCCAGGGTCTGGGTCAGGGTCCACAGGCCGGCCTTCGACAGCGTGTAGCTTAGGTAGCCCGGCGTGAGGTTCCAGACGCGGGTATCGACGATGTTGACCACAAGGCCCCGGGCCGCCGCCGGCAGCGCAGCGGCGAAGCGTTGGGTCAGGACGAAGGGCGCGCGCAGGTTGGTATCGAGGTGGGCGTCCCAGCTCGCCCGGTCGCAGCTCTCGACGTCGTCGAATTCGAAGGTCGAGGCGTTGTTCACCAACAGGCCGAGAGGGCCGAGCGCCGCGCCCGCGCGATCGATCAAGGGCGCCAGGGCGCTTTCCTCACGCAGATCGGCCTGCAGCGCCACCGCGCGGCCGCCGGCCGCGGCGATCTCGGCACAGAGCGCCTCCGCCGCTTGGCCGGAGCTGCGGTAGTGCAGCGCCACGGCCCAGCCCGCAGCCGCCAGGTCGCGGACCATCGCCGCCCCGATGCGCCGCGCCGCGCCGGTGACCAGCACGACGCGCGGCAGATCCGGCGGCGGCGCGAAGCTTGTTTCTGTGCTTGCCATGGAACGGTCCGGAGGGAGGAACGGCGCTAGCGGCCGATCATGCCGAGGAACTCGCGGCGGGTCTTCGGGTCATCGCGGAACACGCCGAGCATGCGGCTGGTCACCATCGAGGTGCCCGGCTTATGTACGCCGCGGGTGGTCATGCATTGATGCGCCGCGTCGATCACGACGGCAACGCCGTGCGGCTGCAACACCTCGTCAATGGTGTTGGCGATCTGCGCGGTCATCTTTTCCTGGATCTGCAGGCGCCGGGCATAGATCTCGACGACGCGCGCCAGCTTTGAGATGCCGACCACCCGGGTCTTCGGCATGTAGGCGACGTGGGCCTGGCCGATGATCGGCGCCATGTGATGTTCACAGTGCGATTCGAAGCGGATGTCGCGCAGCAGCACCATCTCGTCGTAGCCACCGGTCTCCTCGAAGGTGCGCTGCAGGATGTCCGTCGGGTCCTGGGCATAGCCGGCGAAGAACTCCTCGTAAGCGCGCACCACGCGCTCCGGCGTCCCCTCGAGGCCCTCGCGCGCCGGATCGTCGCCGGCCCAGCGCAGCAGGGTGCGCACCGCCGCCTCGGCCGCCTCGCGGCTCGGCCGCTGTCCGGCGGTCGTGGTGTCGGGGGAGGCCTGCTGCTTGCGGGCCCCGGCCATCGTCGTGGTCATTCGGCATTCTCCCTGATGATCCCCGGGGGCAACTTATGCCGTCCGCGCCGAAATCCAAGCCTCTTTTTGCGAGCGCCGGGCTCACGCGGTGAGGCGGTGGAAGGCGGGACGGAAGCCGAAGCCTCGATGAGTGGATCGACCAGCGCGTCTGAGGGATGCCGCCCAAGCCTTTGATCTTAAATGGTGCCCCTGGCCTGACTCGAACAGGCACGCCCTTGCGGGCAACAGATTTT
>WHTV01000199.1 GCA_009377535.1 Kiloniellaceae bacterium | reverse complement strand
GGATGAAGGCGACCATCGGCCTGGCCCTGCCGGTCATGGCCAACGTCTCGGAGATCGTGCGCGGCGCCGTGGTCTCGCTGCCGTCCGGCCAGTGGGAGGCGGCGGAGTCCCTCGCCTTCTCGCGCCGCCAGACGCTGTGGGAGATCATTCTGCCGCAGTGCGTGAAAAGAATGCTTCCCCCCTGGATGAACCTCTACGCCATCCTCACCATGGCGACGGTGCTGGCCTCCATCGTCGGCGTCTCGGAGATGATGACCCAGACCGGCCGGGCGCTCGCCGCCGAGAACCGGCCGGAGCTGTTGATCCCCTTCTACAGCTTCGTGCTGGTCTGCTTCTTCGTCTACTGCTACCCCATCGCCGTCGCCACCCGCCGCCTGGAGCGCCGCTACCAGGTGAAGCTGTGATGCGGCGACTGTTATCCGGGGAGGACGCAGCCCCCTCACCACCACTCCAACTGTCATGCTCGGGCTTGACCCGAGCATCCAGGGCAAGCGCCCGAGCGTCTGCAAGATGGACCCTCGGCTCAAGCCCGAGGGTGACAGCAAAAATTGTCACGTGAGAGCCCGCCCATGACCCCCTCCCCGACCTGGACCCCCGATCAGCCCATCATCGCCTGCCGCGACGTGCACAAGTCCTTCGGTTCGCTCGAGGTGCTGAAGGGCATCTCGCTGGAGCTCATGAAGGGCGACGTGGTCTGCGTCATCGGGCCCTCGGGCTCCGGCAAGTCGACCTTCATCCGCTGCATCAATGCGCTCACGCCGATGGACCGCGGCTCCATCACGGTGGAGGGGCAGGAGGT
>WHTV01000198.1 GCA_009377535.1 Kiloniellaceae bacterium | reverse complement strand
GGGTCCTTGTAGTAGCCGGCGGGCATGCCGCCCGCGTAGGCGAGCACCCCGGCCATGCCGGACCCGGCCGGTACCGGCTCGAGGTTCTCGTCCAGCACCACCGCGCCGGCCGCGAGCCGAAACGGGCTCGGCAGGTCGTCGACGGTGTGCGCCTGCGCGTACGCGTACGGCCCGCCCTCGCTCGAACCGAGGATGTCGAGCAGGTGGCACGGATGCTGGCGCAGCAGCATGCGCTTCGCGTCGGTGCTCCAGGCCATCCCGGAGCTCCAGACCGAGGCCAGGCTGCTCGTGTCGTACGGGCGACCCTGCGCCGCCGCCCTGGCCAGCTCGTCGGCCAGCGGCACGCCGATCGCGTTGCCCGCGATGATCAGGCGCTGCACCCGGTCGTGCTGCACGGCCCGCCAGGTGGCCGCGGCGTCGAAGCTACGCTGCGGCAGGAACACGGCGGCACCGCCGAGCAGCAGCGTGTCCATCACCGAGAACAGCGCCGTCGCGTGCATCAGCGGGGTCAGCGGCAGGCAGCGCGGGGCGGTGCCTGCCGCATCGACCTCGACGGCGATGCGCACCACCTCGTCGACGGAGGTGGGGTAGTCGCGGCCGATCGTGCCGTAGGTGGGGAAGCGCTGGCAGTCGAACAGGTCCCGTTGCCGCCACACCACGCCCTTGGGCAGGCCGGTGGTGCCGCCGGTGTACATGAACATCTCGTCGGCCCCGCTGCGCTCGGTGGGCGGCAGCGGCTCGGCACCGAGCAGCTCGCCGAACGCCACGGCGCCGGGCAGCAGCGGCGCGGATGGTTCGTCGTCGATCT
>WHTV01000197.1:583-810 GCA_009377535.1 Kiloniellaceae bacterium | reverse complement strand
CGGTCATTCCGGGACGCGTCGTCAGGCGCGGACCCGGAATCCACAACCAAGGCTGTAGAGTATCGATTCCGGCGCGCCCGGAATGACAGCGTCGAGGTCTACGCCGCGCCGCGCACTTCGCCACCACCCGGCGCCGGGATCGGCACGCCGTCGTCGGCATACTCGTTGAGCTTGTTGCGCAACGTGCGGATCGAGATGCCAAGGATGTTCGCGGCATGGGTCCGGTT
>WHTV01000197.1:0-573 GCA_009377535.1 Kiloniellaceae bacterium | reverse complement strand
ATGAGGTCGCGCTCGACGTCGGCGACGGTGCGGCCGACCAGTGCGCGGGTCACGGTCTCGGCGGCAAGCGTCGCATGCGCGATGGTTGGGTTCCTCGCCTGATCGAGACGCGTGCCGTCCGGCGTCACGATGCCGTCGATGCCGATCTCATCACCGGTCGCGAGCAGCACCGCGCGATGAAGCGTATTCTCCAGTTCGCGCACGTTGCCCGGCCAGCGGTTGAGCACCAGCGCGCGTCTTGCTTCCGCCGACAGCGGGCGTGGGGCTACGCCGTTGACGTCGGCGTATTTCTTGATGAAATGCTGAGCGAGCTCCAGGATGTCCGCCGGGCGCTCGCGCAGCGGTGGGATCTTCAGGTTCACGACGTTGAGGCGGAACAGCAGGTCCTCGCGGAACGTGCCCGCGCGCACGACCTCGATCAGGTTGCGGTTGGAGGTGGCGATGATGCGGATGTCCACTGGCACGGGCTTGGTGCCGCCGACCCGATCGATCACGCGCTCCTGGATGGCGCGCAGGAGCTTCGCCTGCAGCCGCACGTCCATTTCAGAGATTTCGTCGAGCAGGAGCGTGCCA
>WHTV01000196.1 GCA_009377535.1 Kiloniellaceae bacterium | reverse complement strand
CGCATCGCACCCGTGAAGCCCTGCGAGAGCTGATGGAAGGCCGTCGTTCGGAGTCGTTTGGCCGCACGGAGCTGGTTCAGCTGGCGACCCGGCTGATCATCGAGGAAGGGCTGGAGGCGGAGGTGCGCGACGCCCTGGATCGGGAATACTACGAGCACGGCGCGCAGCCTGGCGGCGGTTATCGCAACGGGCTGCGCCAGGGACGCTTGAAGACCGCCGAGGGCTTCATCGACTATGCCGCGCCCCAGGTGGCCGGCACGGCGGAGCCCTTCCGCTCGGAGCTGCGTGAGCATCTGAAGGGCCACAGCGAGGCCCTGGAAAGCCTGGCCATCGAGATGCTGGCGCGGGGGCTTTCGGTGCGCGACATCGAGGATGCCTTCAAGGACGAGACCGGCCGGCTCTTGCTGTCGCGCACGGCGGTTTCGGAGCTGGGCGAGCGGCTGTGGGCCGACTACCAGGACTTCGCCAGCCGTGATCTCTCGGAGTATGACATCGTCTATCTTTATGTCGACGGCATCGCCGAGCGGATCCGGCCCGGTCAGCGCCGCGAGGCGGTGCTGGCCGCCTGGGGTTTCACGGCCGAAGGCAGGAAGGTGCTGCTCTCGCTGATGGCCGGCTCCAAGGAGGACGCCGAGACGGTTTCCGCCTTCTTCCAGGACATGCGGGGCCGCGGCCTGGGCGATCCCCTGCTGGTCGCCTCGGACGGCGCGCCGGGGATCATCAAGGCGATCGAGACCTGCTTTCCGCGCTCGGCCCGCCAGCGCTGCCTGGCCCATCGCATGCGAAACCTGGCCGCCAAGGTGCCCGAGGACCT
>WHTV01000195.1 GCA_009377535.1 Kiloniellaceae bacterium | reverse complement strand
CTGCCTTCGCTGAGCGCCTTGCGGATCTTGCCGCGCGCGGCGACGCTCATGGCCATGTCGAGGATGAAGTGCGGCGCCTGCGGGCAGGGTGCGGCTATCGACAGCGGATTATTGCCGAGACGCGCCTCGCGGCCGCCCCAGGGGGCGATGGTGGTCGAGGCGTTGGTGCCGCAGACCAGCACGAAGCCGGCCTCGCAGGCTTTCAGCGCATAGGGTGCCAGGGCGCCCAGGTGGTTGGACCGGCGGCAGCCGAGGTAGGCGATGCCGCTCTCCGCCGCCATGGCGAGACCCTGCTCCAGCGCATAGAGGGCCACCGCCGGCCCCAGGCCGTTGTCGCCGTCGACCAGCGCCAGGGACGGCGCCTTGCGCTCGATCCGGATGTCCGCCCGGGCGTTGATGCCGCCAAGGCCGAGACGGTCGCAATAGGTGAGCAGGCGGAGGACGCCGTGGGTGCCGAGGCCCATGAGGTCGCCCTCGACGAGGATCTCGGCGGTCCAGGCCGCGTGGCGGGCATCGGCGCCGGCGGCTGTGAGGGCGGCGACGGCGAGTCGGCGCAGGTTATCCGGATCTGTGATGGCGACTGCGGTCATGCGCGATTCCCGTCGGAAGGGGTGCGGCTTGCGTGATTGGCCTCGTGCTTCGAGACGCTCGCTACCGCTCGCTCCTCAGCATGATGTCAATCCTTGCAATATTTTGCCTCATCCTGAGGAGGCGCGACAGCGCCGTCTCGAAGGACGAGGCAAGACGCTCAGACGGTTTTCCAGCAGCCCGCTAGTCTTACTGAGTCACAAAGATCGGAAGGGTGATTCGCTGTCGGTGCCGATGTGATAGCGTTGATGCTT
>WHTV01000194.1 GCA_009377535.1 Kiloniellaceae bacterium | reverse complement strand
GAGTTGAATCAATGCCGTGCGCCTTGTCCACTACTTCCTAAACCGGACAGCAGTGCGTCAAGCCCGAGCATGACGATTGTATCGACGCAGGCGTCAGCCCTGAGGGAAGTAGAAGTCGTTGATGTTCTCGCCCACGTCGTAGGCAATGAGCAAGACGGCCGCAGTCATCACCACGACGAACGCCACCATGCTGCCGAGGAGCCACTTCCGTTTCATTTCTCAGGGCCTCCTCAAGCCAAGGCCTGCAATGGCCCTCGCGCCGCCAAGCCCAGCGCCGACAGGCGCCGCTCCAGCCGCTCGATCATGCGGGTGAGTTCGGCCTGGTCTTCGGGCGTGAGGCTCGGACCCGGGGCGCGGATCTTCGCCGAGGCGATGGCGCCGCGGCGCTTCAGCACCTCCTTGCGCAGGGCGAGACCGATGCCCGGCTGCTGTTCGTGGCGCACCAGCGGCAGGTAGGCGTCGAAGAGATCCTCGGCCGCGTCGCGCTTGCCGGCGGCGTGCAGCCGGTAGACCTTGACCAGCATCTCGGGATAGGCGAAGCCGGTCATGGCGCCGTCGACGCCACGCGCCAGCTCCTGCGGATAGTAGAGGCCGCCGTTGCCGACGAGGATGGAGACACGCCGCCGCCCCTCGCGCTCGGCAGATTGGCGCAGCGCGGTGATCTTGGCAAGGCCCGGGCAGTCCTCATGCTTCAGCATGACGAACTGCGGGTGGCGGTCGATCAAGGTGTTGATCGTCGCGACCGAGACCGGCACGCCCGGCAGCGAGGACGCCGCCGCGGACATCGAGGCCACGTTCGAGGCGATCCTGACCGCGCTCAGCGAGGGCGACCTCGAGACGTTCGGCCA
>WHTV01000193.1:229-851 GCA_009377535.1 Kiloniellaceae bacterium | reverse complement strand
CTGCTTTCGGCTGATCGACGACAAGTGGATCACCATACAGATGCATCTTCGGTTCGGCCCCTGGCAGGGCGGGGCCGGCGAGAGCGATGCCGCTCTAAGCCACGTCAGCATCTGGGCGGCCATCGAAGGGGAGGCGGGCGGTCGCCAGAGGCTGGTGATCGACAACGATTTCAAGGCCTCCAATCCCAATGATTCCAAGGACCTTGTCGGCAAGATCTGGCTGATGCCTCATCTCTACGGGAAGACCAACAAGGAAGCACATCCACCATTTTTCGTGTGGTACCGCCACTTGGTCATATCCGACAGCCTGATACCCAATCCCGCTTGATCCCTTGCGGCCCGCGCGGCTGCTGGCGTTAGAATGGCGCGCCGGGCGGTGCCAGTCCGTGCGGAGGCGATGACGCTCCGTCATAGTTTGAGAAATCCGGGCTAGGGGGCGCAATGGCGTGGGAGCAGGTAGGGCCGGGACTTTCCTCCACAGACCGGCCGATTCTCTTCGTTTTCGGGGCGGCGCGCAGCGGGACGACGATCCTCAATAACCTGCTGTACCGCCACTTCAGCTACGGCATGGGTCCGGAAGGCACCTTCGTGGCCGAGTGGGCGAAGCGTCTGCCGCGCTACG
>WHTV01000193.1:0-219 GCA_009377535.1 Kiloniellaceae bacterium | reverse complement strand
GGTCTCCGACTGCCGGATGCTCCACATCGTGCGGCACAAGTACCGGAAGAATCCCTTCGACGTCACGCCGGCCCTCATCCTCGACAGGCTGAGGGAGCGCAGCTATGCCGGCGTGGTCTACGCCGTCTTCGAGTGCATGGCCGAGTTCCAGGATCGCAGCCGCATCGGCAACAAGAATCCGGACTACGGCCGGCAGTTGCCGCTGCTGCACCGGCTCTT
>WHTV01000192.1 GCA_009377535.1 Kiloniellaceae bacterium | reverse complement strand
ACTTCACCGGCAGGCCCGACCGCCAGGGCCTGCTGCTCGGCTACGCCGCGGTGCCTGAGGACGAGATCGAGCGCGGCGCGAAGCGTCTGGCCGCCGCGTTCGAGGCCACGCTCCGGTCCAATCGGTGACCTCGGTGATCTCCACCCGAGCGCCAGCTCCGCGCTGGGCGCCGGTCTTTGCTTTTCTACTTCAGCCGTGTCAGATCATTCAGAAGTGGGAAGGACGTAGATGTCGATGTCGATTTCAGCCTTTAGGGCTTCGACCACGTCCAGCACCGCGCGCTCGAAGTAGACGGCAGGGCTCTGGTCTTTGATGTAGACGACGCAGGAGAGTTCGGCTTCAAGCTGCAACGCTTGCTGTACCGCGTTAATGCGCGGGATGAGGGGCTTCAATCTTTCTGCAAGCGCGGCGACATGCAGACCAACGTCGGATGATTTTTCACGCGGCGTACGCAGCCTCCAGCCCGCCACCTTATGGCGTATCGTCGCGCCAGGGACCCGGGGGTCCCCAGCTTTCCACGACTTGGTCGGTTCCAAGCCGAGTCGACGGGTGACTTCATCAGGATCGAAATTTTCGCCTGTCAGAGTGAATTCGGCAAAAACTTCAGTTCCGGTTTCGATCGGCACCAGTCCAACTTGCCTTCCCGATCACCCGCGGTTCATGCGGTTGCTGATGAGGTCGTCGACCACGCCGGGATCGGCCAGCGTCGAGGTGTCGCCGAGGTTGGAATAGTCGTTCTCGGCTATCTTGCGCAGGATGCGGCGCATGATCTTGCCGGAGCGCGTCTTCGGCAGGCCAGGTGCCCACTGAATCAGGTCCGGCGAGGCGATCGGGCCGATCTCCTTGCGCACCCACTGCACCAGTTCCT
>WHTV01000191.1 GCA_009377535.1 Kiloniellaceae bacterium | reverse complement strand
ACTCCGACTCAGGAATCAGGTCGACCGTCATCCGGTAGTTGCCGGCGAGCAAGCCGCCGTCCACTGGCAGGACCACGCCGGTGATCCACGCCGCTTCGTCCGAGGCGAGGAACAGGGCCGCGTGGGCAACGTCCTCGGGCTCACCAATGCGACCGGCCGGATACCACGTCGCGACCTTGTCGAAGGTGTCCGGGTCGGTCTTCAGCCGCTGGTCCCACACCGGCGTCCGTACCGTCGCGGGAGCGACGGCATTAGCGCGGATGCCCTCGCGCCCGTACCGAACCGCGATCGACCTGGTCAGGCTCATGACACCGGCCTTGGCCGCTGAGTACGCCTCGTTGCCGAAGAAGGCCAGCCCGTTCACCGAGGCGATGTTCACGATGGCGCCGCCGCCCTGCTCGATCATGCCGGGCAATACTGCACGGATACACCGATAGGTGCCATTCAGGGCGACCCGGACGTCGTCGTCCCAGGCCTCTGCGGTCATGGTGGCGAGGTCATCGCTTGGCATCCGAATAGCAGAGGTGACCAGCACGTCAGCCCCACCCATCGACGACTCGATCTCCCGCACCATGGCGGCGACCCGATCTGAGTCGGTGACGTCCACCGTTACCGGGAATGCCCGCCCTGCTGCCACCTGGCCCGCGACCTCGCCCGCCACCTTCTCGGCACTGTCCGGGTTGATGTCAGCTCCGCCACCTCATCGGTCATGTCGACCAGCAGCTGGCTACGTTGCGCCTCGCCCAGCTCGCCGTCACGCACTACGCTGTCCAGCAGAATCTTGATGTTCACTTCGTGGTCCGACGTGTCGACACCCGCCGAATTGTCGATGTAATCGGTGTTCATCCGCCCGCCGGCAAGCGCGTACTCGATCCGGCC
>WHTV01000190.1 GCA_009377535.1 Kiloniellaceae bacterium | reverse complement strand
GCCCGCAGGCATAGGACCCGCCGGCGTTCTCGAAGAACGCCCAATCCTTCAGGGAAGGCTCGGAAAAGGCAGGGAACTGGGAGCGGACAAAGGCGAGGTCGAGGGTGGGCATGGCTTAATGGTAGCCTTTGCGTTGTTTGGCAAGATAGGCGTCGAATTCTGCAGGCAGTTCGCATAGTAGCTTGCGATCGATCAGATCGATCGGTTGCTCGGCCGCTGCCTGAACATAGGCCACCCGAGTGACTACATCAAATTCACCCAGCAGATGGTCGAGAACGAGAAAGGCGCTCTGCTCGTAGATGGCATGCCTTTCTTGGCTGTAGTTCTGGAAATAGATCGTCACGTCGACATGACTCCCGCGCGGAGTCATCACGTAACACACCTGCTCGGAATTCACCGTGATGTCGTCGAAGGTGAACTCGACATGAGAGCTGCCGCGCTGGCGGAACTTGACCCAGGACCAACGCGCGAGGTGCGGAGCCTCGGTTGCCAGGGCCTCTACGGCCTCAAACGCGGACAGCAGTCCGTCTGCGCTGATGACGAAATCTCGCTTGCCGTTGCCGCGCACTGGTCCGAACTCGAAGGCGAGATCCGGATACACAGCGCGCAGCCGCTCGCCCAGTTCTGAAAAAATGGCTTCCTGATCATCTTCGAATTGAAAAAGCCGTGCTTCGTTCCTGACGAACCACTTCCAAAAGCGCTGCTCCTTTGAGCCGCCGAAGACTCCCTTAATCAAATCCAGCATGGAATCGTTCACCGCTTCAGGAAATCGACGGGCTCGTTGCCGAGGACTTTCAACTGCGAGGCCACCGGCGGCGTCTCGGCGATCACCTTGCCGCGGCGGATGACGAAGAGACGGGCGGGTTTCAGGCGCAGGGCTTCCAGCA
>WHTV01000018.1:438-57648 GCA_009377535.1 Kiloniellaceae bacterium | reverse complement strand
GAGGTGACAATCTGCTGACCCCGGAACTCGAAGCGCGAGACCAGGCCGCCGACGGTGGCGCGGGCCTCGGAGACGATGTCGATGGCGTCGTCGAGCAGAGCCATGGCGGAGGCCGCCGCGGTCATGGTCGCGACACTGGCGCTGATCGCCGTGGCGACCAGGCCGATGCCGGTGGCGGTGAAAGTGTCGGCACTGGCGGCAAGGGCCGAATAGGTGATGACGATGTTGTCGCCGGCCTCGGTGCCGACGAAGAAGGTCTGTACCGTCTGGCCGCTGCCGTCGAGCAGCGAGTCGCCGTTGAAACGGGTGGTCTGCGCGATGGCGGTGATTTCCTCGCGCAGCTGCTGGAATTCCGCGTCGATGAAGCCGCGCTCCGTATTCGAAGGCACGCCCGAGAGCGACTGCGCCGCCAGCGCCTTCATGCGCTGCAGCACGTCGGCGATACGGGCCAGGCCGCCGTCGGCCACCTGCAGCACCGAGGCGCCCTGCGAGGCGTTCACCGACGACTGGCGCAGCACCGTCACGTCGGCCAGCAGCCGCGTGCCGATGGCCAGGCCGGCGGCGTCGTCGGAGGCCTTCACGATGCGCGAGCCCGAAGCCAGCTTCGATACCGAGCTGCCGGACATCATCGAGTTGTAGTTCAGGAACCTCAGGGCCGAATTGGCCGCCGTGTTCGTTGTTACTGTAGGCATCGTCTACTCCAATAACCAGAGTGGGCAGAAACCCTCGAAGCCGACGGCTTGCCGACTTCGACCGAAACGGGAGTTCCGCCGCTCCGGTCGGGTCAACCCCCTTCCAGCAGGGATCATGCCAAGTTCTGTCTCGTCCTCTTTTTATATACACTTCAAATACTTAGTTAGAATACATCGGTCCAGCGCGATAGGTCCGGCCAGCCGCCTCAGGAAAATCTTGCAGGATGCGGCGGCAAAGACTTCCGCCCCGCCGGCGCCGTCGCGCGTGACGGCCGGCGGTTTTCGCACCTTATGAATCCGCTGCGGCGGAATGAATCCGCTGCGGCGGAGGAACGGCGAGACGACCGCGCCACCCGCTGCCCGTCTGTTCGCTGCCGTCGACGGGCGCCAACCGGGCAAAGCTTGTCCTGGCCCTGCAGGAACTGCCAGGCAAGATCCGTCGCCTGAGGGGCGCCTGTTTTGAGCTCTCTGATTTTCCCACACGAAAACAATCACTTACAGTCGACCGGCCAATTGGCCCACGAATTGCTTTCTTAGTCTCGAGACCACGACTGGCCGCCGTTCGCTTGGCAGCCGGTCCGGATCCCCGAAACGGCAGGTCCCCTCCAGGAGCGCCGATCTCGGGATGCAACACGGAGATAGAACCATGCCGCTTACTGCTACTGCTGCCTTCCGCAGCGAGGTGACCAGAGCTCGGCCGACGCGGGTCGTGGTGATGCTTTACGACGAAGCCATCATCTCGCTCACAGCCGCTATCGAGGCGATGGAGCAAAACGAGATCGAGGAGCGTTGCAATCGAGTCAACGTGGTGACTGAAATCATCGCGACCCTGCACCTCAGCCTCGATCTGGAGAGTGGCGGCGAGATCGCCGATCAGCTCGGCGCTCTCTATCGCTTCATCCTGGGCCAGCTGATCCGGGTCAACATCCACAGCGACGTCGCCGGCACAGCCAAAATCATCGATCTGCTGACGCCGCTGCGCGACGCTTGGGATGAAGTCGACAGGCGCGTGGCCGATGGCGAGGACAGCACCGCCGTCGAGACGACCGTCCTGAGCCGTCTGAAGGCCGCCGGCTTCCGCCTCAACATCCACGCCGCCTAGGCCGTATCAATCATCAGGTAGACGAAGCCAGCCAATGCAAGTCAACGCTCCGGATCTCTTTGCACCCTTCGGCAGCAAGTCCTCGGCTCACGAGAAAGAGCGGCCGGGCGACGACCGCTTCGGCGCCCTCCTGCGCGAGGACGAGGCACGCAACGCACGCGAGCCCTCGCCGACCCGCCAGGCGCGGGAGGCCGAGCGGCCGGCCAACGACGACGTCCGTCGTGGCGAACCGCGCCGCGAGGAAGTGCAGCACGATCGCCCACCGCGTGACGAGCGGGTCGAGCGGCACGAAAGTGCTGCCGGCGAGACGGTCGCGCAGACGCGCCCGCCGCAAAGCAACGACCGGCCGGAAGAGACCCACGACAGCCAGGCGACAACGGTGTCGGCCGAAACTGACGTGACGGCGGCCTCCGCAGTTCTCACGGCTGCGGCCGGAGAGACCTGCGCTGGACAGCCGACGACACCGGAGGCTGCCGCGGCACCGCTTGCCGAGAGCGCTTCGTCGACGCCGGAGGCGACGGTTGTCGTCAGTACCACGCAGAGCGTGCCGCAGCCCGATGGCACCAGGAAGGCTGTCGACCCGTCGGCCCCGACCGGCGCTCCGACGGGCGCGCCCGCGGGCTCGGCGAGCGGCGCGGCACAGCCTACAGGCGAAGCCGCCGCGGCAACGCCTGAAACCACCGCCCAACCAGCCAGCGGCGCAGCCATGGCCCAGCGCGCAGCGGACAAGGCCTCGCCGACCGCCACGGCAAAGGATCCCAACCAGGTGGCTGCGACGCACCGCCAATCGCCGACCGTGGCGCCGGCCGAGACCGGCAAACGGCCGTCCGGCAACGCCGCACGCGATCCCCAGAACAATCCGCAGCCGGGCGTCACGGTAGCGACGACGGCGACCGCCGCTGTCGAGGCGCGCCCGGCGGCCTCGCTTGGCGGCGCAGCCGCAACTGCCGCCCTGGCACAACAGAGCTCCGACGGCCGGGCAGCGACGCCCGCCGAAAACCCGCCGGCCACAGCGGATGCCAGCCAGCCGGCGGCCGGCAACAAGACGACGGCCCAGCCCGCCCAGGGCGGCAAGACGCCGGAAGCCCTGGCGGCTATGGCCGACAAGGCCACGGGCGCCGGTCAGCCTTCGGCCCCTTCCGCCGCCGACACGGCGAGTGCGACCACCGGACAGACCGCCACCCCGACGGCCGCCGCTGCCGCCCCCGGCACCGGCCTGGTGCACAACACCAGCTTTGCGGAGGCCCTCGCCACGGCGCGGCCCAACCCGGCGGCAAATCCCGCCGAGCAGATCGCCATCCAGGTCCAACGCGCCCAGGTCGCCGGCCAGGAGAAGATCACCATCAAGCTGCACCCGGCCGAACTCGGCCGCATCGAGGTCAAGCTCGAGCATTCGAGCGATGGCACCCTGCGCGCCGTGCTTTCGGCCGAGCGCCCGGAGACCCTGGATCTCCTGCAGCGCGACGCCCGAGGCCTCGAGCGGGCCCTGCAGGAGGCCGGCCTGAAGACGGACTCAGGCAGCCTCAACTTCAGCCTGCGCGGTCAGAGCCATGGCCAGGACCAGCAGGCCGGCGGCAACGACAGAGCCGGCCGCGGCGGCCGTGACGGCACACCGGAGGGCGCGGACGCCGAGGCGATGACGGCCCAGGCGCAGCAGCATCGCTCCAGCCATAGCGGCACCCTGGACATCCAGGTCTAAGGTGCAAAGGAGACTGACATCATGGCGATAGAAAGCCTACGCGATCCGGTAAACGGCGTGCCCTTCAAGGGCAGCGACACCGGCTCGATCACCGATAGCGCGTCGCTGGCCGATACCTTCGACACCTTCCTGAATCTGCTGACCACTCAGCTGAAGTATCAGGACCCGCTGGATCCGATGGACACCAACGAGTTCACCTCGCAGCTGGTCGAGTTCACCAACGTCGAGCAGGCGATGAAAACCAACAAGAAGCTCGACGACCTGATCTCGCTGCAGACCGAGTTGCAGCTGAACAACGCCGTCGGCTACATCGACAGGCAGGTCGGTGCCGACAGCATCATCCTGATGCTGCAGGACGGCGAGTCGACCATCACCTATGACCTCGGCGCCAACGCCTCGAAGGTCAACGTCCTGATCATCGATGAGGAGGGCAACACCGTTCGCACGATCGAAGGGGACACGGCGTTCGGCCACCACGAGATCGCCTGGGACGGCCTCGACGACGATGGCCTGGCACTGGACGACGGCCTCTACGGCTTCCTCGTGACCGCCGTCGACACCGACCTGAAGCCCGTGCCGCTGGTGCAGGGCACGGTCGGAAAGGTGACCGGCGTCAAGTTGAGCGATGGCGAGGTGACCCTGGAAATCGGGGAACTGGAGATCGCCTTGAGCGATGTCCTTTCGATCTCTCAGTAGTGCCGAGGGATCGAAACCGGGGTGACTGCCAAGAGATAGAGTTTCGTGCATATCAAAGAGTTGATTTCGGGCCAGATTCAGCCGTCCGCCACGACAGCGGTCCGGCCCTAACCAAGGAGACGAAGTCATGAGTATCTACGGCGCTTTGTTTGCCGGGGTGTCCGGATTGGCGGCTCAGAGCAACGCTCTGGGTATGATCTCGGACAACATCGCGAACGTGAATACGGTCGGCTACAAGGGCGTCAGCGCACGCTTCTCGACCCTGGTCACCCAGGCCGCGACCCAGACGACGCACACGCCTGGAGGCGTGAGCTCCAACCCCTATTCCTATATCAACCGTCAGGGATTGCTGCAGGGCACGTCATCCGGCACCGACCTTGCGGTCGCAGGCCAGGGCTTCTTCGTGGTCAACGAATCGGCGAACCCCGGCTTTGGCGACGACTTCTATTTCACCCGGGCAGGCTCGTTCAATCCGGATCAGAACGGCAATCTGGTGAATGCCGCCGGCTATTTCCTGCAGGGCTACAACCTAAGCAACGGCACGCCGCCGCCCAGTTCCAGCACCTTCACGGCCATGGAGACGGTGAACATCGCCAACCTCTCGGGTAGCGCGGCGGCGACCACAGCGATTTCGCTGGGCGTCAACCTGCCCTCGACGGCACCCACGACCGCGCCGGGCAACGACTTCTCGGTCACGGCGCAGGTCTTCGACTCCCTGGGCAACGCCCACGACCTGGACGTCACCTTCACCAAGACCGCCGAAAACACCTGGACCTGGGCGGCCTCAGACCCGACGCTCGACGGCGGCGCCACCGCCTCCGGCACCGCGGTCGGCAGCGGCAGCATCGTGTTCGATACCAACGGCACGCCGCTGACCCTCTCGCCGGCGACGCCCAGCATTGCCCTCTCCGGCTTCACCACCGGCGCCGGCAACGCCACCATCGCGCTCGACCTGGGCACCATCGGCAGCACCGGCGGGCTGACCCAGTTCGCCGGCGACTTCACCATCTCCAACATCGACCAGGATGGCGTGCGCTTCGGCAACTACACGGGCATCACCATCAGTGACGGGGGCGTCGTCACCGCCCTGTTCGACAACGGACAGAGGCAGGACATCTACCAGCTGCCGCTGGGCATGTTCCGAAATCCCAACGGCCTGGAAGCCAAGACCGGCAACGTCTATCTGGAGACCAACCGCTCCGGCAACTTTCAGCTGAACCTGGCCGGTAACGGTGGTGCCGGCGACATCGCGCCGGCGGCGCTGGAATCCTCGACCGTCGACCTGGCCGAGGAATTCACCAAGATGATCATCACCCAGCGCGCCTACTCGGCGAACACCAAGGTCATCACAACGGCCGATGAGATGCTGGACGAACTGATCCGCGTGAAGCGCTGATCCTAGGGAAATGAGGCTCGGCCCCGCGCCGGGCCTCACCCTTTAGCGCGGGCGTGAGGCTGCAGCCTTAAGGATAACTTCAAGTTATCTAAAGCTTACCTTAACTACCTGATTTAGCGAATTTTAAACAGCGAATGCCTATCCTACTGGGACTGCAGGTTTTGAAATGAGAGACGGAATCCGCTCGATGTACTCCGACAGCTCAGGTAGGCCAACCAACGTGATTGGGCCGGCAGGCAAGCCGCTCAGCCTGGACGACTTGCCGCCGCCGGGAACCAAGCGATGGGTAATTCGTCGCAAAGCCGAGGTGGTGACCGCCGTCCGCGCCGGGCTCCTCACCCTCGAGGAGGCATGCCAGCGCTACAATCTTTCGGTCGAGGAGTTCCTGTCCTGGCAGGGCCTGATCGACAAGCATGGCATGCGCGGCCTGCGCACCACCCGCCTGCAACAGTATCGCCGTCACCTCGCCAACGTCGCCATGGAGAAGATGAGCGACAGCCGCTCCAACTCCTGACGTCCGCGGCGGCCGACTACGCCGCCCGGTTGCGCCCACACAATCGACGATTTCACCAGCAACCCCCCGCCGGCCCCGCCCGGCGGGGTTTTGCCGTGCTCGGAGCCGCCCCACCCCGGCGTCCGCAGCCGGCGATGGGGAAAAATCTTCCTAGCGGCTAGGCAAATATTGCCCGTCGTTAACGCGCCCTTTACCGGAAGCAATTAGCCTAAAAATGCAAGTCAGCCAAAGCGATGCACCGAGACGCTGACTTGTGGAGGCCAAGGGGGCTTGGGTCTTCGCTGTCTAGGTCGATGACGCATCAGGATGGTCGATTTGAACTCTCTCCTAGAGACGCTTAAAGGTCTGGGGCCGGCACGGCTCGGCACCATGGCTGCCGTGGCGGCCGGCATCGTCGCGTTCTTCATCTACGTGACGAGTCGCCTGGCCTCGCCGGACATGGCACTACTCTATGGCGAACTGGGCGTGCAAGACAGCGGCCAGATCATCGGCCGTCTGGAGCAGATGAACGTGCCCTACCGCCTGGGCGAAGAGGGCGGCAACATCCTCGTGCCGCAGGATCAGGTCGGCCGCACCCGCATGATAATGGCCGAAGAAGGCCTGCCGAGCGGCGGTTCGATCGGCTATGAGATCTTCGACCGCTCCGAGGGCCTCGGCACCACCAACTTCGTGCAGAACATCAACCATGTGCGCGCGCTCGAAGGCGAGCTGGCGCGCACGATCCGCTCGATCGACTCGGTCAAGCAGGCACGCGTCCATCTGGTGCTGCCGCGCCGCGAGCTGTTCAGCCGCGAACGTCAGGAGCCGAGTGCGTCCATCATCCTCATGCTGGCGCGCAACGGCCTCGATGCCCAGCAGGTCTCTTCGATCCAGCACCTCGTCGCGGCGGCCGTGCCGGGCCTCAAGCCGACCATGGTCTCCATCGTCGATGACAAGGGCGCCCTGCTGGCGCGCGGGACCGAAGACGGCGATCTCTCGCAAACCGCGTCGCGTGCAGAAGAAATGCGCATCAGCTATGAATCGCGCTTGGTCCGCACCGTCGAGGAGATGCTGTCCCGTTCACTGGGAGCGGGCAACGTGCGCGCCCAGGTCTCGGCCGAGATGGACTTCGATCGCATCACCGAGAATGCCGAGATCTTCGATCCGGACGGCCAGGTCGTGCGCTCGACCCAGACGGTCGAGGAACAGGCCAGCAACCAGGACGGTGCGCCGGACGGCGTGACCGTCGGCAACAACCTGCCTGACTCCCTGCCCGAACTCGACGCCGGCGCCGGCAGCCAGAGCCAGACCTCCCGCACCGAGGAAACCGTCAACTACGAGATCACCAAGACCGTCAAGACGCACATCCGCGAGGCAGGCATGGTACGTCGCCTGTCGGTCGCCGTGATGGTCAACGGCACGTCCTCCCTGGACGGCGAAGGCAACCCGACCTACGAGCCGCGCGGAGCCGAGGAGCTCGAGAAGATCACGGCGCTGGTGCGTTCCGCGGTCGGCTACGACGCGGCCCGCGGCGACACCATCGAGGTGGTCGAGATGCCCTTCGTCGCCCTGGAGGCTGGCGAGAGCGAGCCTCAGGGTGTGCTGCTGGGCCTCGAGAAGACCGATCTGATGCGGATCGCCGAGCTCATGGTCCTCGGCGTGGTGGCGATCCTGGTGCTCCTGATGGTAGTGCGCCCGCTGCTCGGCCGCCTGCTCGAGGTCGACGAAGAGGGTGTCGGCGATGGTGGTCCCGGCATGCTGCCGGCCGGCGGCGGGATGGCGGCCCTCACCGGCCCCGACGGCAGGAGTGTCCCGCGCCTGCCCGGCGAGTCCGGTGCCGTGACGGCAACCCGAGTCGGCGAGGACGGCGCAGCGGAAAAGAACTTCGCCAACGAGATCGAGCAGATGATCGACCTGAACCAGGTCGAAGGCCGCGTGCGGGCTTCCTCGGTCAAGAAGATCGCCGAAATCATCGAAAAGCACCCGGACGAGGCCGTGACGATCATCCGCGGCTGGCTCCACGCAGAAGTCTGATACGGAAACCGACTCATGGCTATACGTGACGACATCCAGACCATGAGCGGCCCGGAAAAGGCTGCGCTGCTCATGCTTGCGGTCGGCGAGGACAACGCCGCGCGCCTGTTCAGCATGATGGACGACGACGAAATCCGCGAGCTGTCCCAGGCCATGGCCAATCTGGGCACTGTCACCTCCGACCTGCTCGAGCAAATGCTGGTCGAATTCGCCGACCGCATCTCGACCACCGGATCGGTGACCGGCAACTACAGCAGCACCGAGCGCCTGCTGCTCAAGGTGATGGACAAGGACAAAGTCAATGGGATCATGGAGGAAATCCGTGGTCCTGCCGGACGCACCATGTGGGACAAGCTGGCCAACGTCAACGAGATGGTGCTGGCCAACTATCTGAAGAACGAGTACCCGCAGACCGTTGCGGTGGTGCTCTCCAAGATCAAGCCGGAGCATGCCGCCAAGGTCCTCGGCGTGCTGCCGGAGCCCTTCGCCATGGAAGTGGTAATGCGCATGCTGCGCATGGAAGCGGTGCAAAAGGAAGTGCTGGACGATGTCGAGCGCACCCTGCGCAACGAGTTCATGTCGAACCTCGCGAAAACAAACCGCCGGGATTCCCACGAACTCATGGCCGACATCTTCAACTACCTCGACCGCACGCTCGAGACCCGCTTCCTCACCGCCCTGGAGGAGCGCAACCGCGACTCCGCAGAGCGCATCAAGGCGCTGATGTTCACCTTCGAGGATCTCGGCAACCTCGATCCGGGCGGCGTGCAGACCCTGCTGAGCGCGGCCGACAGGGACAAGCTGGCCACCGCCTTGAAGGGCGCCTCGGAAGCGCTGCGCGACTTCTTCTTCTCCAACATGTCCGAGCGCGCCGCAAAGATCATGAAGGAAGACATGCAGGCCAAGGGGCCCGTGCGTCTCAAAGACGTCGACGAGGCGCAGATGTACATGGTCGCCACCGCCAAGGAACTCGCCGAGAAGGGCCAGATCATCATCAGCGAGAACAAGGGAGAGGACGAGCTCGTCTACTAGGCGGACGGGCCCGGCAAGATCATGGGACACCTCGAGAAGTTCCTCTTCGAGACCAGCTTTGATGCTGAGAATGCGGCGAAGGCGAAGGCCAGGGCCGCGGCTGCGGTCCAGACTGCCGTCGAAGAGCCGCCTGCCCCGACCTTCAGCGAGAAGGATCTGGAGGCCGCGCGCCAGACCGCCTTCGCGGCGGGCAAGGCCGCCGGCATCGCTGAAGCCGAGGGTTCCCACGGCCAGCGCCTCGCCCAGGCGGCCGAGACCCTGCCGTCGCTGCTGGCGCAGCTCGCCCGGGACATCGCCGAGGAAGCCGACGAGCGGCGGCGTGAAACCCTGGAGGCCGCGCTGACCGTGGTGCGCAAGCTGTTCCCGCAGCTCGCCCGCAGCGCCGGGCTGACGGAGGTCCACGCGGTGATCGAGCAGTGCCTCGAGCGCCTGCGCGACGAGCCGCGGGTGGTGATCCGTTGCCCCGACGCAGACCTCGATGCCCTGCGGGCGCACGTCGAGCAGAGCGCGGCCAAGAGCGGCTTCGAGGGCAAGCTGGTCTTCCTTGCCGACGAGCGCCTGGCCGCCGGCGATGTGCGGGTCGAGTGGGCCGACGGCGGAGCCGAGCGCGATCAGGCCAGCCTTTGGAAGCAAATCGACGCGGTGATCGCCCGCGCCCTGACCCCTGCCGCAGCGGATGAGTCTGCCGCAGGCAAGGCGGGCGCAAGTCGCAAGCCGACGCAGGAACAGGCAGTGCCGCAGCGCGCCGCCTCCCCCTCTCCGCAGCCGGAAGAGCCGGCCGCGGTCCAGCCGCTACGGCGGGCAAAGATCGCCTAGCGGCGACAGCTTAACCAGGAGGTCTTTATGGCCCAAGACGATAGCTTGGATCTGGCGGAACTCGACATCGGCACTGCCGAGGTGGAGGAGCAGCACGACATCGAAGGCGGCCTGCCCGAGGCCAGCAAGCCGCCCACCAACGCCAAGGAGTTGGAAGCGGTCTACGACATTCCCGTGCAGGTCTCGGCGGTGCTGGGCAAGGCGAACATGCAGGTCAGCCAGCTGCTGAAGCTGGGCCGCGGCGCCATTGTCGAACTCGACCGCAAGGTCGGCGAGGCGATCGACATCTACGTGAACAATCGGTTGGTCGCCCGCGGTGAGGTGGTCGTGGTGGAAGAACACCTCGGCGTCACCATGACGGAGATCATCAAAGTCGACCGCAGCGGTAACTGAGGCGGCGGACGGGCACCGGCACCATGGTCGATACACAGGCAAGCAGCACCGACGGACAGCTGGCCGTGGAGATTCAGATTCCACGGCTCGGCCCGACCGTCGACTTTGCCACGCTGCTGGGCGTTGGCGGCGCCTTCGCCATGATCGCTGGCGCCATGATGCTTAGCGGCCAGGCTGCCGCCTTCTTCGACGTGCCCTCGATCCTCATCGTGATCGGCGGGACCTTCCTGGTGACCACGATCTCCTTCAGCCTGGGCGAAATCGCCTTGGCCCAGGGGCTGATGTTCCGCGCCGCGGTCTACCATACCGAATCGCCGGAGAACGCCGTCGGACAGGCGCTCTATCTGGCCGACCTCGCACGCAAGCGCGGTCGCCTGGCGCTGCAGAGCGTCACCGAGCAACTGGACGAGGCACCCTTCCTGCAGCGGGCGATCATCATGGTGGTCGACGGCATCCCGGCGGAGGAAGTCGAGCGCGTCCTCAGCCGCGATTCCGAGGCTTCCTTCGAGCGCCATCAACGTTCTGCCGGCATTCTGCGGCGCGCCGGCGAGGTGGCACCTGCCATGGGCCTGATCGGCACCCTCATCGGCCTGGTGCAGATGCTGGGCAGCCTCGACGATCCCTCTTCCATCGGCCCGGCCATGGCCGTGGCCCTGCTGACCACCTTCTACGGCGCCGTGCTGGCCAACATGGTCTTCAACCCGCTGGCCGGCAAGCTGGAGCGAAACGCGCACATCGAGGCAACGGTCTGCAGGATCTACACCATCAGCGCCGCCTCCATCAGCCGGCAGGAGAATCCGCGGCGCCTGGAGATGATGCTGAACACCATACTGCCACCCGCGAGCCGGGTGGCTTACTTCGACTAGCCGGATTTGTATCGGAACTAACCCTTAGGGACTTGGAGAGAAGGCATGCGGCTTCTCATTGTTGGGACGCTAAACGGACACATCGCAACGGCGGGCAAGCTGGCGCTGGAAAGCGGCGCCAAAGTCGCCCACGTCAGCGACATCGACGCAGCGCTGACGGCTCTGCGGTCCGGTCAGGGCGCAGACATGGTCATGGTCGAGGTAAACCTCGACATCGCCACCCTCTGTCGGAGCCTCAAATCGGAGCGCATCTCGATACCGGTGATTGCCTGCGGCATCGGGCCGGAGCCCTCTGCCGCCGCCAATGCGATCCGCGCCGGGGCGCAGGAATACGTCCCGCTGCCGCCGGACGCTGAGCTGATCGCCGCTGTGCTCGCCGCGGTGTCGGAAGAAACCAGCACCGTGCTGTTCCGCGACCCGGCGATGAACCCTGTGCTGCGCCTTGCCGAGCAGGTGGCTCCTTCCGACGCCAGCGTCCTGATCACCGGCGAGTCCGGCACCGGTAAGGAAGTGATGGCGCGCTTCCTGCACTCCAAGTCCAAGCGTGCCAACCAGCAGTTCATCTCCGTCAACTGCGCAGCAATCCCCGAGAACCTGCTGGAGTCCGAACTTTTCGGCCACGAGAAGGGCGCCTTCACCGGCGCGGTGACGCGCCGCATCGGCAAATTCGAGGAGGCCAGCGGCGGCACCCTGCTGCTGGACGAGATCTCCGAGATGCATCCGCGCCTGCAGGCCAAGCTGCTGCGCGCCGTCCAGGAGCGCGAGATCGACCGCGTCGGCGGCGGCCAGCCGATCAAGATCGACATCCGCCTGCTGGCGACCTCGAACCGCGACCTCGACGAAGCCGTCGCCAACGGCAGCTTCCGCGAGGACCTCTACTTCCGCCTCAATGTGATGAACATCCAGCTGCCGCCGCTGCGCGACCGGCCGAGAGACATTCCCATCCTCGCCCAGCACTTCGCCGCCAAGTACTCGGAGGCCAATGGCCTGGCCACGCTTGAAGTCAATCCGCAGGCGCTCGAAGTGCTGAAGGCGCATCACTGGCGCGGCAATGTGCGCGAGCTGGAGAACACCATGCATCGCGCCGTGCTGCTGGCCCAGGACGGCCACATCGGCCCGGAGGCCATCATGCTGACCGGCCAAGGCCTCCACGCCGGCCTACAGGCTTCCGGCGCCACGGCTACGGCCGGCAACGGCGGCGAAACGCCTGCCGGGGCCAAGCGCCTGGTCGGGCGCACGGTGGCCGATGTGGAGAAGGTACTCATCCTCGACACCTTGGAGCACTGCCTGGGCAACCGCACCCACGCCGCCACTATTCTCGGCATCTCGATCCGCACCCTGCGGAACAAGCTGAAGCTGTACAGCGAGGAAGGCCTGCCCGTGCCGATGCCCGGCGAGGGCGAGCGCTCGCCCGCCTGAGCCCGCTAGGCAAGAAGCGGAGCATGCTCCGACATGGCTGACACGAAAGTCGAAGGTAGCGGCGCCGGCGCCCGGCTGCTCTGGGTCTTCAATGCCCTGAAACGCGGCGACATCGCGCTGGCGCTCGGCGTCACGGCGATTCTCGTCGTGCTTATCCTGCCGATGCCGAGCTGGACGCTGGACCTGGCTCTGGCCGTCTCCATGACCTTCTCGGTCCTCATCCTGATGACCGTTCTGTTCATTGCCAAGCCGCTGGAGTTCAACTCCTTCCCGACAGTTCTCCTGATCGCGACCATGCTGCGCCTGGCGTTGAATCTCGCGTCCACCCGTTTGATCCTGGCCGACGGCCACAAGGGGACGGACGCGGCCGGCAAGGTGATCGAGGCTTTCGGCAGCTTCGTGATGAGCGGCAACTTCGTCATTGGCATCATCATCTTCGGCATCCTGGTGATCGTGAACTTCGTCGTCATCACCAAGGGCTCCGGACGCATCGCCGAGGTCTCCGCCCGCTTCAGCCTGGACGCCATGCCGGGCAAGCAGATGGCGATCGACGCCGACCTCTCCGCCGGCCTGATCGACGAGAACACGGCACGCACCCGGCGCAAGGAGCTGGAGGACGAGAGCAACTTCTTCGGCTCGATGGACGGTGCCGCGAAATTCGTGCGCGGCGACGCCATCGCCGGCCTGATGATCACCTTCATCAATGTCATCGGCGGCATCATCATCGGCGTGGCGCAGAAGGATCTGACCTTCCTCCAGGCTGCCGAAACCTACACCATCCTGACCGTCGGCGACGGCCTGGTCAGCCAGATCCCGGCGCTGATCGTCTCCACCGGCGCCGGCCTGCTGGTCTCCAAGTCGACCGCGACCGGAACAATGGACGAGGCGCTGATCGGCCAGCTCGGCGGCTACCCGCGCGCCCTCGGTCTGTCGTCCTTCCTGATGCTGTCGCTGGCTCTGCTGCCGGGCATTCCGGCTCTGCCCTTCCTGGCGCTCTCGGGCCTGGCTGCTGCCGGAGCCTGGTTCTCCAGCAAGAAGAAGGCCAGGGCCGCCGCCGTGGAGGCCAAGGTCCTTTCCGACAAGACCGCAGTGCCGGTCGCCGAGGAACCGATTGCCAACGCCCTGCAGATCGATCAGGTCCGCCTGGAGTTGGGTTACGGCCTGCTGCCGATGATCAACGGCCAGGGCGGCCAGCGCCTGACCGATCAGATCAAGTCGCTGCGCCGTCAGTTGGCGCAAGAAATCGGTTTCGTCATGCCGTCGGTCCGCATCCAGGACAACCTGCAGCTCCCCGCCAACACTTATGTCATCCGGCTCAAGGAGATCGAGGCTGGGCGCGGCGAGCTGCGTCCCAGCATGTTGCTGGTGATGGACCCGCGCGGCGAGAAGATCCCCCTGCGCGGCGAGGAGACCGTTGAGCCCACCTTCGGCCTGCCTGCCATGTGGTGCGACGAGGCCAACCGCGAGGAGGCGCTGTTCCGCGGCTACACCGTGGTCGATCCGCCGACCGTGGTGACCACGCACCTCACCGAGCTGATCAAGGACAACATGTCCGAGCTGCTGTCCTATGCGGAAACCCAGAAGCTGCTCGACGAGCAGGACAGCGAGCAGCAGAAGCTGATCGCCGACCTGATCCCCGGCCAGATCACCGTCGGCGGATTGCAGCGCGTGCTGCAGAACCTGCTGGCCGAGCGCGTCTCGGTGCGAGACCTGCCGACCATCCTGGAGGGCGTTTCCGAAGCCTGCGGCTACAGCCGCAACGTGACCGCCATCACCGAGCACGTGCGCGCCCGCCTTGCCCGTCAGATCTCCAACGATCAGGAGAATCCTGAAGGCTTCATCCCGATGATTACCCTCTCGGCGCAGTGGGAGCAGGCCTTCGCCGAAGCGATCGTCGGTGAGGGCGAGGACCGCCAGCTCTCCATGGCGCCGACGCGCCTGCAGGAATTCATCAACGGCGTGCGGCAGATTTTCGAGCGCCACGCCATGATGGGCGAAAGCCCGGTGCTGCTCACCTCGCCGGCAGTGCGTCCCTTCGTGCGCTCGATCATCGAGCGCTTCCGCCCCTCGACGGTGGTGCTGTCGCAGAATGAGATCCACGCCAAGGCGAAGATCAAGACGCTGGGCCAGGTCTGATGTTGCTGCGCACCTTCACCGGCAGGACCGCCGCCGAGGCTATGGCCCAGGTTCGCAAGGTGCTGGGCGACGAGGCGATCATTCTCTCGACCCAGGACAGCGACGGCGGCGTGCGGGTCACCGCCGCCCTGGAGCCGGCCGACCAGCGCGACCTCCGGGTGCCGCCGCCGATCGCCGAGTTGGAGGCCGCCGACCGCGTCGCCGAAGTGCTCGACCATCATCGGGTGCCGCGCGGACTGGCCGACCGCATCCTCAATGTGGCCGCCGGTCACGCGGCCGATGACTGGATGATGGCCTTCGCCGCCGCGCTCGACCACGAGCTGCACTTCAAGCCGCTCAGCGAACTCGGTCCCGAGCGCCCGGTCATGCTGATCGGACCCTCCGGCGCCGGCAAGAGCGTCACCGCCGCCAAGCTCTGCGCCTGCGCCCGGCTTGCCGAAGCGCGCAGCCTGTTGATCACCATGGATGGCGGCAAGGCGGGCGGTCGCGCCCAGGCGGAAACTTTCACCAAGGCGCTCGGTGCCCGCCTGGTCTTCGCCGACACGCCCGAAGCCGTCGCCGTCGCCGCGAAGGCGCGCGAAGCCGACGAGATCGCCGTCATCGACACCGTCGGCTGCAATCCCTTCGATCCGATCGAGCGCTCGGTACTGCGCGAGGCGGCCGAAGCGGCCGGCGCCGACCTGATCATGGTGCTGCCCGCCGGCGGCGATTCCGCCGAGGCCGCCGATGCCGCCCTCGCCTTCGCCGAGGCCGGGGCGCGTTGCCTTGTTCCGACCCGCCTGGATGCCGCTCGGCGCTTCGGCGGCCTGATCAGCGCCGCCCACGTCAGCGGCATGAGTTTTCTTGCCGCCGGCGTTTCGCGCCACATCGGCGGCGGCCTGATCGCCGTCAACCCGGTGTCTCTGGCGCGCCTGCTTGCCACTCTCGAACCCTTCCACGCCTCCACACTCCTCGCTGCGGACTAGCAACAGTATGACCGAAGCCACCATGATGGATCCCGAAGAGCGGCAGCAGAATTGTGCCAACATGCTCGCTGTTGCCTCCGGCAAGGGCGGCGTGGGCAAAACCTGGCTGTCCGTCACTCTAGCCCAGGCACTGGCGCGGAAAGCCAAGCGCGTGCTGCTGTTCGATGGCGATCTCGGGCTCGCCAACGTCGACATCCAGCTCGGCCTGCACCCCCACAACGATCTCGCCGGCGTGCTGGAAGGCTCGTACGCATTGAAGGATGCCATTGTCGCGCATCCCAGCGGCGGCTTCGACGTCATCGCCGGACGCTCCGGCACCGGTAGCCTGGCCAACCTTCCCGCCGGGCGCCTGCAACAGCTGATGGACGACCTTGCGGCCCTGGCCCCGGCTTACGACAGGGTGATCCTCGACCTCGGCGCCGGCCTCGACCGCACGGTGCGCCAGCTGGCCGCCCTGGCGCGCACCAGCCTGGTCGTGGCGACCGACGAGCCGACCTCGCTGACCGACGCCTATGCCTTCATCAAGCTGGCGCACCTCCAGAACCCCACAGCCGACCTCCGCATCGTCATCAACATGGCGACGTCGCCGGCGGAGGGCGAGCGCACCTATGCCACGCTGTTGAAGGCCTGCGAGTCCTTCCTCAAGATCTCGCCGCGGCTGGTCGGCGTGATCCGCCGGGACGCCAAGGTGAAGGACGCCATCCGCCACCAGACTCCGATCCTCACGCGCCACCCCAACAGCCAGGCGGCTGAGGACATCGAGGCCCTGGTCAGCCGGCTCGACGCCGGCAACTGACGAGCCCTGCGGCATGAGCGACATCTTCACCACGCTTGCCGCAGGCACGGCGCGCGCCCAGGGCGCCGCTGGAGGAGAGACCGCCATCCGCGTCATCGATCCCTCGCCGGACCTGGCACGTCTCGCCACCGGCGAGAACCTGCGCGGCACCGTGGCGGGCAGGAATGACCACGGGCATCTGCTGGTGCGCACCCGGCTTGGCGTGCTGGCGCTCGCTGTCTCCCGCGCGCTGCCGGTTGGCACCGAGGTCGTGCTTCAGGTGCGCAATGTCGGCCCGCAGGTGATGCTGAACCTGCTCCTGCTGCAAGCTGCTGGTGGCGCCGCCGCGGCGCCCGGGCAGACCCCGCAGGCGCCGGCGGGGCCCGCGGATGCCCCGGCGCTTCCCGCCAATCCCAACGACCTGGTGAAACGCGGCCAGCTGCTGCGCGCCGTGCTCCATGCCGCCCCGCCGGCGCCCTCCCTGGCCGGCCTGCCGACCGCCCTGCCGGGTACCGAGCTGCTGGCCCGGATTCTCTCGCTCGGCATCCAATCGCCCGCCCCGGCCGCACCGGCCGGACCGCCGACCGCCGTAGCGCCCGGCACCGCAGCGCCCCCTCTCGGCGTGCTCGCAACCCCGGCGGCCGCTGCGCCGACGATCCCGTTACCGGCTGTGCCGACGATCCCGGCGCTCCCCGCCAGCCCCGCCGCAGCCCCCGGCGGCGGCCCCGCCGACACCTTGGAAATCCCCCTGGCGAGCATGCCGTCGAAGGGTCTCGGCACCGGCGCCGCAACGCCACCGGCCAGCCCGGGCCTGGCGTCGAAAGGCAGCTCCGGCGCTGCAGCCAACAGCGCCGCTGCCGGCCCTCCCTCGCCCCCAGGCGCTGTGCCGGCCGGTCCCGCGAGCCTCGCCCCCGCACTGCCCTCGCTCGGCAGAGGCGAGCCTGGACCCGGGCTCCGGCTCGCGCCACAGACACCGGTCGCCAACAGTGGCCACTCCCTCGCCACCGCCCTGCAAGGCCTGAGCTCCGAGGCCGCGGCGAAGGCCGCCGGCACGCCGGCCGGCAGTGCAACGGCCGCACGAGCAGCGTCCGGCATTGACCCGGCGGCAGGTCCCGCCGCCAACCTGGTGAGGGTGACCGGCCTGGTGACCGCCACCACCAGCAGCGGCCAGCCGATCCTGCATACGCCCTTGGGGACGCTGACGCTCGACACCCGCCAGGTGTTGCCGCCCGGCACCAGCCTCGCGCTGGAGATCACCCTGCCTGCCGCGGCCGGACCGGCGGTCCCGCCGGGACTGGCGGCGACCTGGCCAAGCCTCGAAAACCTGGGGGAAGCCCTGCTCCACGGGTTGCCGGCGGGCCAGGCGGAAGCCGTCGCCCGCGCCCTGCCCCAGGTCGGCCCGCGATTGGCCTCAGGCGTGCTGTTCTTTCTGTCCGCGCTCAACCAGGGCAACGTCGCAGGCTGGCTGTCCAAGGCCGGCTTCGCGGGAGCACAAAGCGACCGCGGCGAGCTCTCTGAGCGGCTGGGCCGCGAATTCGCCGGCCTCAGCCGTAGCATCGAGACCCCGGCCGGCGAATGGCGCCTAGTCAATCTGCCGCTGTGGAGCGATCAGGGCCTGCGCGAGCTCCGCTTCTACTTCCGCCATCAAGACCACGGCGGTCGGCAGGGCGAGGACGGCGAGAAGGCCACCCGCTTCGTGCTGGAGCTGGAGCTGAAACACCATGGCGCGCTGCAACTCGACGGACTGGTTCGGGCCCGCCTCTTCGACCTGATCCTGCGCAGCCGACGCCCGCTGCCGGCGCTGGTACGCGGCGACCTCATGGCGCTCTTCGAGGAAGCCAATGCCATCGCCGGCTACAACGGCCGGCTGGTGTTCCAGGCCTCCAGCGACTGGATGGACCTGCTCGCGGCACGCGGCGCCACGGCACCGCACGAGGGACTGAAGGTCTAGCTTCTCTATCCGAGGCTTGAGCCGGCCGCCCGGCGGCGATGCAGCTCGATGCCGAGCTCGTCGGCCGTGGTCTGCTCGCGACGCGACTGCTTCACGGCCTCGCGGCGCAGATGGTTGCCGTGCGCCGTCTCGTACTTCTTGAATTCCTGGAAGGCCTCGGTGATCTCGTCGCGCGCGGCGGCGATGGAACGGTCGATCTCGGCGATCGAGCCTTCGATCTTGCGGCGCCGGTCGATGGTCGCCTTGATGAAGGCGGGCAGCGAAATACTGGTGACGTCGGCGCGCTCGCTCGCGGCCTGCTCCCGTGCCAAGTCGGCCTCGAGCGCCTCGATGTTGCCGAGCAGCTTGGTCCGGAAGCGTTCCAGATCGGCCAGTTTCTGACGCTTCTCGTCGAGTGTCCATCGGTGCAGCCGCACCAGCTGATCAAGAGCAGTCACCGTAAATCAACTCCCACCAAAAAACAGTCGTCAAGTTTTCTGCCCCTGCCGGCGGCGCCGGCCGGGCGCGCTTGTCTAGCCCGGCGCCTTGGCCCGGCGCAGGTTGAGTGCCGCGGCCATGCGCTCGCGGCGCTGCTTGAAATCGTGCTCTTCCCCGGTCCCCGGCGCCGCTGCCTCGGCCGGCTCTTGCCCGACGGCCTCACGGACCTCAAGCGCCGGATCCGGCAGGCCGAGCAAGCCGGCCAGCTGGCTGTAGCCCTCCTCAAGGCTGCTCACCTCGTCCTTCGGCTGACCGAGAAGACCGTCCAGGCCGTCGTAGTAGTGGATCGCCTCGTCGACCGCGGGGTCGCTGCCCTGCTTGTAGGCACCGATGCGGATGAGCTCGGCCATGTTCTCGTAGGTTGCCAGCAGGCCGCGCGCGCGGTTCACCAGCCGGTTCTCCGCCTCGTTGTTGCAATCCGGCATGGTGCGCGAAACGCTGCGCAACAGGTTGATGGCCGGATAGCGGTTGCGCTCGGCCACCTGGCGGTCCAACACGATGTGGCCGTCGAGGATGCCGCGTACGGCGTCGGCGATCGGCTCGTTGTGGTCGTCGCCCTCCACCAGCACCGTGAAGAGGCCGGTGACCGATCCGTCGTCGATGCCCGGTCCGGCGCGCTCCAGGAGCCGCGGCAACTCGGCGAAGACCGAGGGAGTATAGCCCTTGCTGGCCGGCGGCTCGCCGGCGGACAGGCCGATCTCGCGCAGCGCCATGGCAAAGCGCGTCACGGAATCCATCAGACAGAGCACGTCGCGTCCCTGGTCGCGGAAAAACTCGCTGAGCGTCAGCGTCAGGTAGGCCGCCTGGCGACGCATGAGCGGCGGCTCGTCGGAGGTGGCAACCACTACCACCGAGCGGGCCAGGCCCTCCGGCCCGAGATCGTCCTCGAGCCATTCCTGGACCTCGCGGCCGCGCTCGCCGATCAGCCCGATGACGTTGACGTCGGCCTCGGCATAGCGTGCCAGCATGGAGAGCAGCACGGACTTGCCGACGCCGGAACCGGCGAAGATGCCCATGCGCTGGCCCTTGCAGCAGGACAGGAAAGTATTCATGGCGCGCACGCCGAGATCGATCTTGCCGCCAAGGCGACGGCGGCTGTGCGCCGGCGGCGGCGAAGCCCGCAGGGCATAGGCCAGCAGGCCGTCTGGCAGCGGCCCCTTGCCGTCCACCGGCTCCCCCATCGCGTTGATCACGCGGCCGAGCCAGGCGTTGGACGGCCGCACCAGGGGCTCGCTCTCCATCACCTCGGCCTTGCAGCCGAGGCCGACACCTTCGAGGGAACCGAACGGCAGCAGCAGGGCGCGGCGCTGGCGGAACCCGATCACCTCGCAGGTAACGCGGCGATTGCCCTGCGCATGAATGGCGCAGCGCGACCCGATCGATAGCGCCTGCTCGAGACCCACGACCTCGACCAGCATGCCAAGCACGCCGGCGACGCGGCCATAGAGGCGGTAGTCCGCCAGTTGCCCGATTTCTTTAACGAAGGTGGAAGCCATCATCCCCAATTTTACCGCAAAGCCCCTGGCACGTTCACAACGACCGCTGCAGGCAGTCTCGGGCATCGGGCTTAAGGTTGGGTAAAATTAGGAAAATCAGCAGCGAAGCAGCGCAAAACGGCTTATTTGCCAAGGCTTCAGGATAATTAACGCTGGTAACAATTTATTAACATTGATTTGGCAAATTGGTTAATAATCAAACCCCAGGGGAACTATACAGGCACTAGGTCACCGCCATGAGAGTTTTGCTTGTCGAAGACGATACCGCCACAGCCCAAGGCATCGAGATGATGCTGCGGTCGGAGGGCTATGTGTGCGACACCACCGATATGGGCGAAGACGGCCTCGAAATCGGTAAGCTGTACGACTACGACATCATCATCCTGGACCTCATGCTGCCCGACATGGACGGCTACGAGGTTCTGCGGCGCCTTAGGGCCGCCCGGGTGAAGACCCCGATCCTGATCCTCTCGGGCCTCAGCGGCCTGGACGACAAGATCAAGGGCCTGGGTGTCGGCGCCGACGACTACCTGACCAAACCCTTCGACAAGCGCGAGCTTGTCGCCCGCATCCAGGCGATTGTCCGGCGGTCCAAGGGTCATTCGGACTCCGTGATTTCGACCGGCAAGCTGACGGTCAATCTCGACACCCGCACGGTCGAAGTAGAGGGCCAACCCCTCCACCTGACCGGCAAGGAGTACGGAATCCTGGAACTGCTGTCGCTGCGCAAAGGCACCACGCTGACCAAGGAGATGTTCCTCAATCATCTCTACGGCGGCATGGACGAGCCGGAGCTGAAGATCATCGACGTTTTCGTCTGCAAGCTTCGCAAGAAGCTGGCCAACGCAACCGGCGGCGACAACTACATCGAAACCGTCTGGGGCCGTGGCTACGTCCTGCGCGACCCGGTGGTGAATGCCGACGGCAGCCAGCCGACCAAGCACGCCGCCCACGGCTGACCCCTCGGCAGCGCTCCCGCCTTCAGCGGAGCGTGCGCCGCAGGGCCGAAAAGTCCAATAAAAAAAGGCCGCTGTCCCCCTGGGACAGTGGCCTTTTTCTTTGCGCTTTCGCGGGAAGCCTCGTCGCCGGCGGCTAGCCGGCCTTGCGATTCATCGCCGCGCCGTCGCCGGTCAGCCGATAGACGCCGCGCTGGCCGGGAACCACCTCGAAGGAATCAGAGACCCCCAGCACGGTCTCGGCGCCGCCGAGGTAGAGAAAACCGTCGGCGGGCATGATCTGCGCAATGCGCGCAAGCACCTGGCCTTTGGTCGCCTGGTCGAAGTAGATCAGCACGTTGCGGCAGAACACCACGTCAAAGTGGCCGAGCGCTGCAGGACTGGTCAGCAGGTTGAACGGCTTGTAGGAGACCATCTGGCGGATCTCCTCGCTGACGCGCCACTTCTCTCCCTCCTGGCTGAAGTACTTCATCAGCAAGGTGATCGGCAGGCCGCGCTGTACCTCGAACTGCGAATAAAGACCCTGCTTCGCCTTGTCGAGGATCTCCTTCGACAGGTCGGTGGCGACGATCTCGATCCTCCAGCCAGCCAGCCGGGCCGCCTCCTCCTTGAGGATCATGGCGAGGGTATAGGGCTCCTGGCCGCTCGAGCAGGCGGCGCTCCAGATGCGAATCTGCTTGCGCGCCGCGCGGGCCTCCAGCAAGTGCGGCAGCACAATGTCCTTGAACTGGTCGAAGGGCCGGCTGTCGCGGAAGAAAAACGACTCGTTCGTCGTCATGGCCTCGGTCACGTCGACCGTCAGTTGCTCGTCCTTCTTCGTGCGCAGGACGCCGATCAGGGCGTCGACGCTATCGAGGTCCCATTTGCGCGCGACCGGGTTCAGGCGGCTCTCCAGGAGATAGGCTTTCTCCTGCGTGATCACCAGGCCGGAGCGCTGGTACAGCAACTGCGCGATGTACTCGAAATCATTCACGTTCATGCCGCTGACCTCATGACCAACTTGCGGACGCTGGAACCGATCTCCTGGATCGGCAGCACAGCGGAGCACAGGCCGTTGGTGGCGACGGCTCCCGGCATGCCCCAAACGACGCTGGTGGCTTCATCCTGCGCGATTACGGTACCGCCTGCCCGCACGACCTCGGTGGTGCCCTTGTAGCCGTCCGAGCCCATCCCCGTGAGGATGATGGTGAGCAGGCTGGCACCGTAGATCGGCGCCAGGCTGAACAGCATGGGATCCACCGACGGGCGGCAGAAGTTCACAGGCGGTTCCTGGTTCAGGCGAATGACGCTGCCGCTGCCGGCGCGCTCCACCATCATGTGGTAGCTGCCGGGCGCCAGATAGATCCGGCCGGCGGTCACCGCCTCGCCGTCCTTGCCCTCGGCACAGGGCACGCCGGTGGCGCGCTCGATGTGCTCTGCAAGCAGCGTGGTGAAGGTGGGTGGCATATGCTGGGTGATGAGGATCGGTAACCTGACGCTAGCCGCCATGTCGCGCAGCACCTGCAGAAGGGCCTGCGGGCCTCCGGTGGAGCTGCCGATGGCGATGATCCGTGGCAAGGCGGCCGAGGGCTTTCGCAGCACGATGGGCCGTGCCGGCTGCACCGGCCGTGCCGGCGCGGCAGGCCCGACATCGCGCAGCGTCGCTGCCGGGCGCACCGGGCGCGCCGCCTTGGCGAGTGCCTTGACCTTCTCGATCAGCTCGCGCTGAAACTCGCAGGCCCCGGTCAGTTCGCTGTTCGAGCTCGGCTTCGGCAGGTAGTCGGCCGCCCCCATCTGGAGCGCGCGCAGGCTGACTTCCGCGTTCTTGCGCGTCAGCGTCGAGGCCATGATCACCTGGATGCCCGGCCTCGCCGCGAGCAGCTTCGGCAGCGCGGTCAGGCCGTCCATCACCGGCATCTCGATATCGAGAATGATGACTTCGATGTCATGCCGGTCCAGCGCCTTGATCGCAGTCTCGCCATTGCCGACCGAGGCGATCACCTTGATCCCGGGGTCCTTCTCGAGCGAGCGCGTCAGCAGCCCCCGAATGACCGCTGAGTCGTCGACAACCATGACACGGTAAGGATCGCCGGCAAGGCCGCCGGCGCCGCCAGAGGCGGACTCGGACTCTGACATCAGATAAGGCCTACCTGGACGAACTTCGACTCGATGATGTCGCTGTCGAATGGCTTCATGATGTATTCGTTGGCGCCGGCTTCCATCGCTCGTTTGATGTGGTCCATGTCGTTCTCGGTGGTGCAGAAAACGACGATCGGCTGATGGACGTCCTGCATCGCACGGAGTTCCTGCAGGAACTGCAGGCCGTTCATCACAGGCATGTTCCAATCGAGCAGCACGGCATCCGGCATGTGCCGCTGGCAGGCCTCGATCGCCTTCTGGCCATCTTCGGCCTCATCGATATCGAAGCTCAGACCTTCAAGAATCTTGCGCGCCACCATGCGCACAACCTTCGAGTCGTCGACGATCAAGCAAGACTTCATTTTTTAGCTCCAGCTCACTTCCCGGCCCTGCGAGTTCGTCCCAAACCTTTTTTAGTGTCTCGCCCCGTCCGGTTCTTTCAATTTCGGCGCCGCTTCATACAGCTTGTACGCGGTCGTAATCCAGCAGGCGGTTCACATCGAGAACCACAAGCAGCTTTCTCTCGAGCCGATAGATCCCCAGCGAATACTCGCGGAACTTCGGATCGAGCGTCGGTGGATTGCGCTCCCAGTCGGACGTCTTCAGCGCCAGCACCTCACCGACGGAATCCACCATCAGGCTATAGAGCTCACCATCATGCTCGGCCACGATGCTCATCGAGGATTCGCTCTCGCGCGCCGGCAGGCCGAGGCGCAGCCGGACGTCCATGGCGGTGACGACACGCCCGCGCAGGTTCAGTGAGCCCGCGATCTCGGGCGGCGCCAGCGGGATGCGCGTGATGTTGTGGGCGCTGAGAACGTCCTGCACCTTCAGTACGGGAATGCCGAAAAGTTGTTCGGCGATGAAGAAGGTGACGAAGTCCTCCTTGTCCGCGGACACCTCGGCACCCGCGGTGCGCTCAGCCGCGTCTTCTGTCATTCGCCTGCTCATGCCGCGCCTCTCAGTTCAGCCAGGGTGTCGTGGAGCGTATGCAACAAGGCGTCGCGGTCGGTCTTCGCGACATAGTCCTTGAAGCCCGCCTCACGGCCGCGCGCCAGGTCGCTCGGATTCGAGAAGCTGGACAGAGCGACGATCGGTGTCTTGGACCAACGGGTGTCGGTGGTCACCTTGCGCGCGAAGTCGAAGCCATTCATGCCGGGCATCTCGATGTCCGAGATGATGACATCGAAGTCCTCGCCTGCATCGCAGAGCTCGAGCGCCGCGTCGGCCGATTCCACACAGACCACGTCGTAGCCGGCAACCGTCAGCAAGGGTTGCAACAGGTTGCGGAAGAACGGGCTGTCGTCGACCACCAGGAGGCGACGTGCGTTGGACTGACCGCCGATCCTGTCGCGGTCGGTCACGAACCAGTCATGGAAGGCCTGCGTCAGATAGTAGCCGGCGTCGATGATATCGGTCGCCCTGCCCCCGATCACCGCGGTGCCGACGTAGCCTTCGCGGTCCGACGTCAGCTCGATGTTCATGCGGCCTTCGACGATGTCGACGATCTCCTGCACCACCAGACCCATCGTGCGGTGCCCATCGGCAAACACGAGAACCGGCTGGCGGCCTTCGGACTCCAGTTTGCGGCCGGGATCCATCATGACCAGCGGCATCAGTTGGCCCCGGTACTGCACGACATACTGACCGTTGGAGAACTCGACCTGAGTCAGGTCTATCTCTTCGAGGCGCGCAACCAAGGCCAGAGGCACCGCCTTCGGCGTGACGTCGACCGCATGGAATATGAGCATTGCAACGTTGTCCGCGCTGTTCCGGGCGTGACGGCCCTTGGCATCTTCGTCGGAGTCCTCGGCAACCGAGATCTCGCCGGTCGCCGCGGCGATGCCGTTCGGGTCGAGGATCATCACCACACTCCCGTCGCCGAGAATGGTATTGCCGGAGAACAGCTGGATGTTGCGCAGGATCGGCGCCACCGGCTTGACCACGATTTCTTCGGTGTCGAAGACGCGGTCGACGATGATGCCCATGGAGTAGTTGCCGATCTGCGCCACCACGACGAAGACCTCCTCGTCGTCGGCCCCCTTGACAGGCTTTGCGGCGGCCTCGGCTGCGGCCTTCGCCTCGGCGGCGATCTCCGCCTCGGACTTGACTTTTACCCGTCTCTTTACGGCCGCACTGCTGGCATTGGGGATATCCAGCTTCAACAGGTGACGCAGGTTGACCAGCGGCAGCAGGCGGTTGCGCAGGCGCAGGACCGGTGTGCCGTTGATGCGCTCGATGGTGTGCTCTGTGTGGGCGGAGGCCCGCACCAACTCGACCACCGACAACTGCGGAATGGCGAAACGCTCTCCGGCACACTCGACGATGAGGGCCGAAACGATCGCCAGGGTCAGCGGGATCTTGATGACGAACTTGGTGCCGCGACCTTCCACCGACGTCAGCTCGATGGTGCCGCCGATCTTCTCGATGTTCGTACGCACCACGTCCATGCCGACGCCGCGGCCCGAGACGGAAGTCACCGCCGCTGCCGTCGAGAAGCCGGCCTTGAAGATGAACTTCTGGACCTGCTGCTCGGTCATCTGCTCGAGGTCGGACTCGTTGGCGAGACCGTTGTCGAGGCACTTCTGCTTGATCTTGTCGACGCTGAGGCCTTTGCCGTCGTCGGCAATCTCGATGATGATGTGCCCGCCTTCATGGAAGGCGTTCAGGGTCACGGTGCCGATTTCCGGCTTGCCCGCCGCGAGACGATCGGCAGGAATCTCGAGGCCGTGGTCCGCCGAGTTACGCACCATGTGGGTGAGCGGATCCTTGATCAGCTCCAGCACCTGGCGGTCGAGCTCGGTTTCCGCGCCCTTCATCACCAGGTCGATCTTCTTGTGCAGCTCGTGCGACAGGTCGCGGACGATGCGGGGCAGCTTGGCCCAGGCATTTCCGATCGGCTGCATGCGTGTGGCCATCACGCCCTCCTGCAGCTCGGAGACCACGTGATTGAGACGCTGCAGCGGCGCGGCGAATTCACTTTCGTTCTGGCCGCGCAGGATCTGCAGAAGCTGGTTGCGGGTGAGCACCAGCTCCGAGACCATGGTCATGAGGTTCTCGAGCACGTCGACATTCACGCGCAGCGACTGATTGGCGACCGAGCTTTCCTTCTTGGCATCGCCGGATGTGGCGTCCGCCGCGTCGTCGACGGGCACCGCCTCAGACTTCTTCGGCGCGACCGCCTTGGCCGCCGCCGGTTTCGGCGCGGGGGTCGGCTCGGGCTCGGGCTCGGGCGCGGCTTCCAGTTCCGCAGCAGCCGCCGCCGCAGCCTCTTCGGCGGCCTTCTCAGCGGCCAGCTCCGCCGGGCCCTTGGCCGCGGCAAAGGCGGCCTCGAGCTCGTCGATCATCGTGTTGCCGCTGCCGCCGGTCTCGGCCGGCGCCGCGTTGGCCGGCGCGTCGGTGCCGTCGGCAAGGGCGTTGAGGCGGGCAATGAGGTCGGAATCATCGCCTTCGGGTTCGGCTTCGGTGGCTTCCAGGCGCTCCAGCAGCGCGCGGATGCTGTCGAGGCACTCGAGGATCAGGGTGACCGCCTGCGGGGTGACGACGAGCTCTCCGTCGCGCACCTTGCCGAGCACGTTCTCGCCGGCATGAGCCACGCTCTCGAGGCGCGGCAGACCGAGGAAACCGCAGGTTCCCTTGATCGTGTGCATCAGACGGAAGATATTCCCCAAGAGATCCTTGTCGTTGGGATTCTGCTCGAGCTGCACCAGCTCGACGTCCAGTTCCGCAAGGCTCTCGTTGGTCTCGGTCAGAAACTCGCTAAGCAGATCATCCATCGCCTCAGTCCTACCTTTGCCTGGCCGTCAGGCTTCACGTCCGGGCCGGTCACTGCAGTTAACCACTACCCCTGAATAGACGCTGGATACTGCCAAACATAGATTAAGAACCCCTTACTTAACTCCCGGTAACGGCTGGAGAATCAGCGGTTGTTGGGCATTTGAAGCAAAGCTAACGAGCGGCAATCCAAGGTGATTTCATCCCTCCCGACCCCGCGCAAAAAAGACCCCGGCCTGATCGAAGCGACTAGATGTTCCGCGTGGGCCTCTTGGTGCCCGCCGGCGGCCCTCCCGGCGTCGCCGGGGAGTTGCCGAAAGGGCGCAGATGTGAGACAGGTCGCAGCATGATCGGATACCGCGAAGACCTTTCGACGGCGGGGCGTTAGGGTGTCCAGCGCCGACCCGCTGATCTACCGTCCGCTCGATCCGGCGGGGCCGCTCGTCGGCGCTTCGCGTCCGCCAGGCGGACGTCGGGAGGGGCCGCGGCCGAAGGCAGCGCGGCGTGCCTGGAGTGGCCTTGCCTGGCTGTCGGTCACCATTGCCGCTCTCTTCCTCATGCCGGTCTTCAGCGTCCTCTTCAGCCTGACCCAAAGCGGCGGCGGGACCTGGTCGCATCTGGCCTCGACGGTGCTGCCGGGATATCTCTTCAATACGGCCGTGCTGGTGGCCGGCGTGGGCATCGGCGTCCCGGTCATCGGCGCCGGCTGCGCCTGGCTGGTCACCATGTGCCGATTTCCCGGCCGCCGGGTCTTCGAGTGGGCCCTGATCCTGCCGCTGGCGGTGCCGGCCTACGTCATGGCCTATGCCTACACCGATTTCCTGCAGCCGGCAGGACCGGTGCAGACCCTGCTGCGCGATCTCACCGGCCTGGCCTACCGGGACTACTGGTTTCCGGAGATCCGCTCGCTCGGCGGCGCAGTCGCCATGCTGGTGCTGGTGCTCTATCCTTATGCCTACATGCTATCGCGCGCCGCCTTCCTTGACCAATCGGTCTGCGCTCTCGATGTCAGCCGCACCCTCGGCTGCGGTCCTTGGTCCAGTTTCTTCCGGGTTGCCCTGCCCCTCGCCCGGCCGGCGATCATCGCCGGCACCGCCCTGGCGCTGATGGAAACCCTGGCCGACTTCGGCACCGTCTCCTTCTTTGGCGTACCCAATTTCACCACCGGCATCGTGCGCGCATGGATTGCCTTCGGCGACCGCACAACGGCGGGCCAGTTGGCTTCTATCCTGTTGATCTTCGTGTTCCTGGTCTTGTTGCTGGAAAGCCGGAGCCGCGGCAAGGCGCGCTTCCACCACGCCACCAACCGCTATCAGAAACTGCCGGGCAGGCGTCTGCGCGGCGGCGCCGCGGCAGCCGCCTTCCTCGCCTGCCTGCTGCCGCTGCTGCTCGGCTTCCTGCTGCCCGCCGCCATCTTGCTGACCATGGCGGTGCAGGCCGGCGACCAGCACCTTGGCCCTCGCTATCTGGAGCTGGTCGCCAATAGCGTCACCCTCGCCGCCATCACCGCCCTGCTTGCCGTCGGCCTCGCCGTCCTCATGGCCTATGGCCGCCGGCTGCACGGCCGTCCCGCCGTGCAGATCGCCAACCGCCTGGCCGCCATGGGCTACGCGATCCCCGGGACGATCATCGCCGTCGGCGTGCTGCTGCCCTTTGCCGCCTTCGACAACGCCCTGGACGCCTGGCTGCGCGCAACCTTCGGCATCTCCAGCGGACTGTTGCTGACCGGCAGCGTCGCGGCCCTGGTGTTCGCTTACCTGGTGCGCTTCCTTGCGGTGTCGCTGAACACGGTGGAGGCCGGCCTCGGCAAGATCCGGCCTTCGATGGACGACGCTGCCCGCGCGCTGGGCGCCGGTCCGTTCGGCATGCTGGCGCGCGTCCATGCGCCGATGATGTGGCCGACGTTGCTGACCGCCGGGCTCGTCGTCTTCGTCGACGTCATGAAGGAGTTGCCGGCCACCCTTGTGATGCGGCCTTTCAACTTCGACACCCTGGCGGTACAGGCCCACAACTTCGCCGCCGACGAGCGGCTGACCGAGGCGGCCACCCCCGCCCTGACCATCGTGGCGGTCGGCATTCCGCCGGTCATCCTGCTCAGCCGCGCCATCGCGCGCGGCCGCCCCGGCCGTCAGAAAGCACCTGCCGAAGCTCGTCGCTCGGCCTCATAACCTCCTGAGATAGACAACGAAAAAAGGGCTCCGCAGAGCGGAGCCCTTAAGATCGGCGACGGCATCAGGCCGGCGCACCGCGGTGTCAGTTCCAGCCGACGCTGTCGAAGATCACCTGTGCCTTCGGCTGGTTGCTGCCATAGACGGCGACGTTGACCGGATCGACCTTGAAGTCCTCGCCGAGGGCGCTCAGGGCCGGATTGGCGTCGACGCCGGCGACCACCGGATACTCGTTGTTGCCGTCAGCGAAGTAGCGCTGCGCCTCGGGGCTGGCCAGGTACTCGAGGAACTTCACCGCCGCGTCCTTGTGCGGCGCATGCTTCAGGACGCCGGCGCCGGACACGTTCACGTGGGTGCCGCGGTTTTCCTGGTTGGGGAAGACCCAGCCGATCTTCTCCACCAGTTCCTTCTCCTCGGGGTTGGTCGTCAGGCGGACGAAGTAATAGGAGTTGGCAACAGCCACCTCGCACTCTCCGGCGCCGATGCCGCGGATCTGGTCGGTGTCGCCGCCAACCGGCTTGCGGGCGAAGTTGTCGACCGTGGCCTGGGCCCACTCCCGGGCACCCGCCTCGCCGTGGGCGTCGATCATGGCGCTCAACAGGGACTGGTTGTAGACGTTGGAGCTGCTGCGGATGCAGACCTTGCCCTTCCACTTGGGATCGGCAAGATCCTCGTAAGCCTTGATCTCGCCGGGCTGGATCTTCGTCTTGTCGTAGTAGATCAAGCGCGCACGCGTGGAAAATCCGAACCACAGGCCGTCCGGGTGACGCAGGTTTTCCGGGATCGCGACGGTCAGCATCTCGGAGTCGACGGGCTGGAACAGTCCAGCCTCCTCGGCGCGCCAGATGCGGCCGGCATCGACCGTGATGAAGACGTCCGCCGGGCTGTTCTGGCCTTCGCTCTTGATGCGCTCGATCAGGGCATCGCTTTCGCCCTCGATGCGGTTGATCTCGATGCCCGTCTTCTTGGTGAAGCCTTCATAGAGGGCGTCATCCGTCTGATAGTGGCGCGACGAGTAGAGATTCAGTACCTCCTGCGCCTGGGTCGGCACTGCGCCGGCCAGTACAACGACCGAGATGGCGGCCCCCAGGACCGCACGCCGGCGTAAATTCATCGTCTTCCTCCATGGTTTCCGCGGCGTTTCTGGCGATTCCAGCGCCGGGAAAGGTGATTCCTGCGTTCAGCCGTTCGGCCTGACTCGCGTGTTTGCGTAGTTAATGAAACTCATTCGCACTTGTCAAGCAGAGCTGAAGGGCCGGGTTCGCGCGCCCCGCGTCCGCGCCGGAACACACCATTGCCGTGTTCCAAGAAAGAGAATTCTACCGATAGGATAGCCACAGCCGCCGCAGCCGCCCAAAAACACGTAAGTAACCATAAATTAAATCGACCACGTTATTACACCTACACAAAGGAAAGGCGTGCGCAGCAGCGAGCGTCTGATTTGAAGAACTCGATTGGAGCCAGATGATGTCTTCTTCCAACCTTCTGAAGGGTCTCGTTGCCGGCCTCGCCGGCACGCTGTTCGCTACGTCCGCCTGGGCCAGTGACGCGCATGTCGCGCCGATGACGGATTTCGCCAACTCCACGGTGAAGCAGTGGATCTCCGACGCCACGGTGATCGACGCCGTCAAGGCGCAGAACGCCAAGCATGCCGGCCTCTCCCCGGCCGACATCGACAAGATGGACAAAGACTGGCGCGCCCAGACCGGCGCCAGCAGCAAGCCGATGATCGACGCCGTGCTGAGCAATGCCCTGTCCAACTTCCTGAAGCAGCAGCAGGACGGTGCCCAGGGCCTGGTCACTGAAGTCTTCGTGATGGACAACCTCGGCCTCAACGTCGGCCAGAGCGAGGTCACCTCCGACTACATGCAGGGCGACGAAGCCAAGTGGCAGAAGACCTACCTGGTCGGTCCCGACGCGATCTTCATCGACGAGGTGGAGATGGACGAGTCGACTCAGGCCTTCCAGTCTCAGGTGTCCATGTCGATCGTCGATCCGGCGACCGGCGCTGTGATCGGTGCGATCACCGTCGGCGTGAACATCGACGCCCTCTAGGCTTCCGCGTAGCTAGCAGCACAGAGTTATCCGTCCAGGCAACAGTTTCCTTGAAAGGTGGATTCAGTGAGCAAGACTCAGAAACCACAACCGGCCAAATCACCAAATTCCGGACTTTCCGGGCCGAGCCTGGGCGGATTCTCTCGCCTGTCCGTGGCGCGCAAGGTCATCCTGACCGCCGCCGTCATGGCAACGCTGATCCTGGTCTCCCTGGTCGCGATCAGCATCACGCAGGCCAGCAAGCTGGCCCTCAGCACCGGTGAAGCCGGCTTCTCCACCATGACACGGCTGATCGCAAACAACGCGGCCGGCGGCATCCGCTGGAACAAGCCTGACGCCATCGAAAGCGCCTACATCGATTTTGCGACGGCGGAAGATTCGGTCATCGCCACGGTGGTGGCCCTCGACCAGGAAGGCAACGAGCTGACCCGCTTCAGCCATCCGACGCTGGCCCAGGCCGACCTCTCGGCCTTCATCGCGGGCACAAAGGGTTCCGAGTCGCGCCAATTGCAGGAGCTGGACAGCCACATCCTGATTTCCAGCCCCGCTCTCAACGCCAAGGACAACACCTTCATCGGCACCGTGATCATCGCCTGGTCGGTGGAGAACCTTAAGGGCGAAATCCAGTCGGCTGCCCTCCAGCAGGGCATCATCTCGGTGATCGCCCTGACGCTGCTGATCGTGCTGCTCGGCTTCGTCACGAGCCGGCTGATCGGCAAGCCGCTGGCCATGATGACCTCCACCATGGGCAAGCTCGCCGGCGGCGATACTTCCGTCGTGGTGCCCGCCACCCAGCGCCGCGACGACATCGGCGACATGGCGCGTACCGTCGAGACCTTCAAGACCAACGCCATCGAGTTGGAGCGCTCGACCGCTGCCCGCGAGGTGGAGAAAACCAAGGCGGAGGAGGAGAAGCGGCAGGCGATGCATAAGCTGGCCGACGAGTTCGAGTCCAGCGTGCGCAGCGTCGTCGACAGCGTGACGACCGCCTCGAGCCAGGTCCAGGTCACCGCTCAGTCGATGTCGGAGAATGCCGAGCAAGCCAGCACGAAGACCACGGCGGTCGCTGCGGCGACCGACCAGGCCGCCAACAACGTGCAGACCGTCGCCAGCGCCGCCGAGGAACTGACCGCCTCGATCCTGGAGATCGGCCGTCAGGTCGCGCAGTCGACCAAGATCGCCAGCAATGCGGCCGACCAGGCGCGCACGACCAATTCCGAGGTCGAAGCCCTGGCCGAGGCGGCCCAGAAGATCGGCGCCGTCGTCAACATGATCCAGGACATCGCCGAGCAGACCAACCTGCTGGCGCTGAACGCCACCATCGAAGCGGCCCGGGCGGGCGAAGCCGGCAAGGGCTTCGCCGTGGTGGCCAGCGAGGTGAAGTCTCTGGCGACTCAGACGGCCAAGGCCACCGAAGAGATTTCGCAGCAGATCAGCGACATCCAGAACGCCACCGGCAGCGCGGTGCAGGCCATCGCCCAGATCACCTCGACCATCGAGGAAGTGCACGGCATCGCCAGCGGCATCGCCGCCGCGGTGGAGGAGCAGAGCTCGGCAACGGAGGAGATTTCGCGCAACGTGCAGGAGGCCTCCGCCAGCACCAGCGAAGTCTCCGTCAACATCAGCGATGTCACGGCGGCGGCGGCGCAGTCCGGCGTCTCGGCCAAGACCATGCTGTCCGCCGCCAACGAACTTGCCGCGCAGTCCAAGACGCTGAGCGGCCAGGTCGACAACTTCCTCGCCAACATCCGCGCGAGCTGACGGCCGCAACCCAGCGACCCGGAAACCGACGCCGGCGGCGCCGCAAGACCCCGCCGGCGTTACTCGTTTCAGCAGGTCGCGCGGGGGCGTCCCCCGTCAGGTCGAGACGGCGATGCGGAACAGCAGGGTATCGGGTGCCGGCGTTTCGACCTCGAGATCACTGCCGAGGCGCTTGGCCATCAATCGCGTGAAGTAACCGTGCACGCCACGCGGCGTCATCTCATCGAGATCGACGTTGTCCTGCAGGCCGGACAGCGATTCCGGCCGCAGGTGCGCATCCTGGCCCGCCGCGGTCACGCGGGCCTCGACGCTGCCCGGCCCGCCAAGGATCTCCACCGTCAGCTTGCCGCCGCGCGGCAAGGCCTCATGGCCCAGGGCGATCATGTTGAGCACCGCCTTGGCGATGCCGTCGGGCGCGCCCTCAGGGGCCTGCACTCCGGTCCAGTCGAGCTTGGTGCGGGAGGTTTCCAACAACGCCATGCTGAGATCGCGGAGCTGCGAGTAGTCGGCGCCGACCTGCGCGCCGGCCAGGCCGTAGGCGAGCCGGAAGAACTGCAGAATGTGAGAGGCCTGGCGGGCCGAGCTCGCCGTCAGCTTCATGGCATCCTCAGCCATGCCGAACTCGTCGTCGGCCAGCAATTCCAGACCATTCCCCACGGCGCCGATCGGCCCCACCAGGTCGTGGCAAAGGCGCGATGCGAGAAGTTCCGCCACGCGCACGTCAATCTTCAAATCCATCTTTGGGCCCACTCCAGATCGTCTGTCCCCGGCAGCTTGCGCTTCCTTATACACCAAGCCCCGCGATAGACTAACCCCGAGCCGGTACCCGGGTTTTCGGCCTGGGCAGCGGCGGGAGGAGGCGAGTTTTGATGAGCAGCACCCAGCACCTGGCGCCCGGCATGCGGGTGCGTCATCCGGACCGGCCGGACTGGGGCATCGGACAGATCCAGTCGGTGATCGGCGATCGGGTGACGGCGAACTTCGAACATGCCGGCAAACTCTTGATCATTGCCTCGGAGGTGGACCTCGAAGTCGTCGGCGATGATGCGTCCTAGCGCGCCTGGCCTTGCGCTGCCACTGCTGCGCGGTGGACTCCTGCTGCTCTGCCTGGCACTGGCGGCGGGCGCCGCAGCGGCCCAGAGCGTACCCGATCAGGCTCTGCAGCAGGCAGCGCGCAGCAACGACGCCGAGCTTGCCGGTTTCGCGCTCGAACGCGGCGCCGGCCTCGAGGCCCGCGATCAGCTCGGCAATACCCCGCTGCAGGTGAGCGCCATCTACGGCAGCCCGGCGGTCGCCGAGCTGTTGCTGGCGCGCGGCGCCGATCCGGCCGCTGCCACCCCGGACGATGCCTGGACCGCCCTGCACTACGCCGCCTACGAAGGCCACGACCGCGTCGCCAGGCTGCTCATCGCGGGCGGCGCGCCGATCGAAGCACGCGAAGGCGACCACGGCAACACACCCCTGCTCATCGCGGCGCAGCGCCTCAAGCGGCCGGTGGTCGCCGCCCTGCTGTCGGCCGGCGCGGAGGTCGACGCACGCGACCGGCGCGACGGCAACACCGCCCTCGTCAATGCCGCCTTCGACCCCCTGGGCACCGCCATCGTCGCCGAGCTTCTGGCCGCCGGCGCCCAGCCCGACCTCGCCGCCGACGACGGCACCACCCCCGTCATCGCGGCCGCCCGCGCCGGTGCCCAGGGCTCGCTGCAGCTTCTGCTGAGTGCCGGCGCCGATGCCAGGGCCCAGCGGCACGACGGATGGTCCGCTCTTCACCTGGCCGCCTCCGGCGGTCACACCGCGCTGCTGCACACCCTGTTGGATGCCGGCCTCGCCGTCGATCTGCAGACCGCCGAGGGCGAAACGCCGCTCGGCGAGGCGATCGAGGCTGCCCAGATCGACGGCGTGCTTGCCTTGCTGGAGGCCGGCGCCGATCCCAACCTGCCGGGCGACGGTGGCCGGCCACCGGTGGTGCTGGCGGCCGCCGCAGGCCAGGCCGGGGCACTCTACGTGCTGCTGAATCATGGCGCCGACCCCGATGCGCGCGAGGTGGAAACCGGCAACACCGCTCTTATGCTGGCGGCCAATCGCGCCCGCCTGGAGGAAGTCCGCCTGCTGCTACAGGCCGGCGCCGACGTGAAGCTGAAAGCCAAGGACGGTTGGACCGCCCTGGCTGCCGCGGAGATGATCGGCGACAACGAGATCGCCGCCCTGTTGCGCGCCGCGGGCGCCGCCGACTAGAGGCGCACGTTGGAGGTCGAATAGAGGTCGGCTGTGCTCAGGCCGACCAGCGACAGCACCACCGCGCCCAACACGGCGATGAGAACGGCAGCAACGGTACCCACAACAATCGATTTCATGCTTCTCGGATCCTTAGACCATATTCGTTTCACCAAACTCCTGCCCCCGGCAGGGATCAGCCGCGGGGCACTCTACCTTGCCGTCCCTTTGGCGGCCGTGATGCCCTTGAGGTAGGCGATGAGATCCTCGCGGTCCTCGGCCGATGGCATGCGTTGCAGCGGCATCTTGCTGCCCGGCGTGAAGCCGTCGGGGCCAAGGTCGAAGAGCCGGTCGATGGTTTCTTCTGTCCACACCAGGTCGCTGTGCTCCAGGGCGTCGGAATAATTGTAGCCTTCGATGGAGCCGGCGCGCCGACCGAAGACGCCATAGAGGGTCGGCCCCGCGCGGTTGCCGCCGTCGGCGGTGACGGTATGGCAGGCGGCACACTTGCGGAACAGCTCGGCGCCGCGCGAGTCCTCCTCCGCAGCGCTCGGTACGGCGGCATCTGGCACCGCGTCGGAAGCGCCGATCTCGCTACGGGATTCCAGGTCCCAAAGGCGCGTAACCTCGTCGCCGCCGGCCGAGAGCAGCCGCTTGCCGTCCGGCGTGAAGGCCAGCGCCCAGACCGGCTGGCTGTGCCCGTAGAACGAGGCGACGATGCGCCGCTCTGCGATGGTCCAGAGGTTTATCGTCCCGTCGACGCCGGCCGATGCGGCCCACTGCCCGTCCGGCGAGATCGCCACCGCAAAGACGGGGCCCTCGTGGCCGCGCAGCGCGGCCAGTTCCGTCCCGCTCTCGAGGTCCCACAGGCGTACCGTCTCGTCCACCGAGGCAGAAATCGCCTGACGGTCGCCCGGCAGGAAGGCCAAGGAATTAACGCCGAAGTCGTGACCCTCCATGAGGTCGGCAAGACGGGGCTCACTGCCGTCGGCGGGCAGCTCGAAAGAGCGGATCGTCGAATCGTAGCTGCCGGTCAGCAGGTGGCGTCCGTCGTGGGAAAAGGCCACCGCATTCACGTTGGCGCGATGCTCGTCGAGCACGAAGAGCTGCTTTCGCCCCTCGATGTCCCAGAGACGGACCGTGCCGTCCCAACCGGCCGAGGCCGCGAGACGGCCGTCGGGTGTCACGGCAACGCCCGCCACCTTGCCGGTGTGGCCGGTGAAGACGTGCAGCAGGCTGCCGCCGTCATCGAGGTTCCAGAGGCGCAGGGTGCCATCATCGCTGGCCGAGAGCGCCTTGCGACCCTGGCCGAGCAGCACCACCGCGTTCACCGCGCCCTCGTGGTCGTCGAGAACCTCGATCGCCTCCTGGCTGGCGAGGTTCCACAGGATGATGCTGTAGTCGAAGCTGGCAGAGACCGCCCTGCTGCCGTCCGGCGTGACAGCGATGCTCTTCACGAAGCCGCCGTGGCCGCGCAATTCGGCCTGCGCCGGGGCAGCGGCAAGGAGAGCAAGGTTCAGCAAGGCAAGCGGCGCCAGGACTCGGGCGCAGATGGCCGCAGCAAAGCGCGTCCGGCTATTCGATCTCGAGGGGCTCACGGGCAACGGACTGACCTATCTTGTCGACCAGCGGCACCACCAGGGCACGGGCAACTCGTTCTGTCTCGGGCTGCCCGAGAATATAGTACGCATCGCCCTGCCAAGCCACCGCACCGGACTTTCGATCGCGCAGCACGGCATTGATATGGAAGACAGTGCTACCGACCAGCCCCTCCGATTTGCGGCCGCCCAACACGCTATCCTGACTCGAGGACCAGACGTTCACATTGACCTCCGCGCTCTCTTCGTCGGCGCGGACGGAGCCGAGGCTCGGCGGGTTGGGCGCCTGTTCGGCCGGCACCACCCCGGCCTCGAAGAGCAGCAGGTAGGCAGCCGCTGCTTCCGGCGTTGGCTTGGCCTGCCACTTGTCGATGAGGGCTGCTTCGAAATCGCCCTTCAACGTCAGGTTCAGTTCGCTGTCGTCATAGGGAGAGACGGCGACCGTGAAGCCCTCGGGCGGATTGCTGAAGGTGCGCGCGGTCACCATCCCGGAGGCCGTCTGCGGCGCCGGTTCTGCGGCGGGCGCCTGCGAAGCCGCCTCGCCCGGCAGGATGGTCAGCAAGACCAGGCCGGCCGCCAGAACGGCGCTCCGCGGCCGCGTCCAAGCTTGCCTGGCGACCCCGGCGTCACTCACGGCTGCGCGCTTCGCTTCCGGGAGCGGGCGGCGGCAGGGAATAGTCATCCGTATAGGGACGGAACGACGGCACGAGGTCGCCGCTCTGCTGGTCGACCGCCAGGATGTGGACGCGGAAGGCGCCGTTGCTGTTGCCGGCAGGTTGCATCACCGTGATCAGCCAGACCTTGCGCTTGCCAACCTCGCCGGGCCGCACCTTCAGCACCTCGACTTGGTAGCGCTCGCCGATCTGCTTGGCGGCGGCATCGGCGCTGACCGCGGCTTGGGCAACGGGCACCGCGAGCGCCGCGACCAGCAGGCCGGCGGCGAGAACAAGAAGACGGTGGCGGGGCGCTGCCACTACTCCGCCGCTTGCCGCTTGGAGCCGCTGCGCACCTCGTCGACCCAAAGGGCATGGTGTTCCTTCGCCCAGTTCACATCGACCTGGCCGCTGCCCATAGCTTCGAAGGCGCCTTCCATCCCGAGCGAGCCGATGTAGATATGGCCGATCACGATGGCGACGAGGATGAGCGCGACGATACCGTGCCAGAGTTGCGAGAGTTGCATCTCCTGCGTCATCGTAAGATCTGTCGGCAGACCGAGCCCAAAGATGTTCAGGGCCGCGAAGGTCTTGCCGAATAACGGCAACTCGAAGGGGAACAACAGCGCCAGCCCGGACAGGCTGATGGAGATGCCGCCCAATACGACCGCCCAGAAGATCAGTTTTTGGCCGGCGTTGAACTTGCCCGCCGCCGGATGCACGCCCTTCTTGAACATGCCGCCGCCGACTGCCAGCCATTTGAGGTCCAGCCTGCTGGGGATGTTGTAGCGCACCCAGAGCACGAAGATCATGACCACGCCGACCATGAAGGCGAAAGCGAGGAAGTTGTGTGCGTACTTGCCGGCCAGGGTTATGGCCGAAAAGATCTCCGGCCCGAGGATCGGCAGCAACACGTGACGGCCATAGAGGATATTGAGGCCGGTCAGCGCGAGGATGATGAAGGACGAGGCGGTGATCCAATGGGCCGTGCGCTCCAGCATGTTGAAGCGCTCGATGGTGGTGCCGCTCGGCCCGGCATCGATGCGGATGCGCCCGCGCAGAGCGAAGAACAGCGCGAGGATGATGACGACGCCCAGCATGGCCCAGGCGCCGTAGACCGTGACCGGTCCGTTGCGTATTGCGCGCCAGTTGTCGCCCTCGGATTGGATCAGCTGCCCGGCGCGGGCATCGGGGATGGAGACGCGGCCCATCTCGCCCTGGCGCACGGCACGCCACATATCGCTGTCCGCCTGATTGCCGAGCGCGTTGCCGGGCACCTGCCCGCCGGTCGGCCCTTCGGTCGCAGGCCCCCCTGTATTCTGCGCCCAGGCCGGGGCGGCAAGGCTAGCCGTCGCCACCAGTGCCGCCGCGACCAGGAGGCCAAGTCCCAGGAGATACGAAAAGGCAGTGCGCCGCAGGCGCAGGACGGAGGCGGTCATAGCAATTCCTCTCACCGAGCTACTTCTCGAATTTTTCATGCCGGGACGGCGGTCTTCCGCACATCCCGCCGGATTGATCAGCCACCCTGCAGCAGGGTGCGGGCGCGCAGCTCCTCGCGCTGCTTGTCGGACAGCTCGCTGTCGGCCTGGCCCAGATAGGAGCCCTTTTCGTATCGCAGGATGCGTCCCTGCTCGGTTTCATCGCAAGCTGCCAGCGCCAAGACCAGTCCGGCTACGGCGACGACAGGTATCAGTTTTTGCAAAACCCTCACTCCTCCTACCTCCAGTCGAGGCGATAACACCAGCGCGTCAAGGTTAACAAATCCTTACGCCGGAATGCCACCACCCTCGGGATTCCAGTGCTCTTGGAGCTGTGCCCATGGGAAAGGGGGGCGGCGCTGAGCGCCGCCCCCGAACCAAGAGAACAATCCCGACTACCTCGACCTGACCGGGATCAAGATCCCGACTTCTGGTCGTAGGCCGTTCCCCAGCCCCAGGCGCCCGACCCGAACCCGCGGGCGACGACGCGCTCGCGGTAGATGTTGGACACCATGTCGCCGTCACCGGCGAGCAGCGCCTTGGTCGAGCACATCTCCGCGCAAAGCGGCAGCTTGCCCTCGGCCAGACGGTTGCGGCCATACTTCTGGAACTCGGCGGCGGAGTGGTCCGCCTCCGGCCCACCGGAGCAGAAGGTGCACTTGTCCATCTTGCCGCGGCTGCCGAAGTTGCCTGCCTGCGGGTACTGCGGTGCGCCGAAAGGACAGGCGTAGAAGCAGTATCCGCAGCCGATGCAGAGGTCCTTGGAATGCAGCACCACACCGTCGTCGGTCTGGTAGAAGCAGTCCACGGGGCAAACGGCCATGCAGGGTGCGTCGGAACAGTGCATGCAGGCCACGGAGATCGATCGCTCGCCAGGCTTGCCATCATTGATGGTCACCACCCGCCGCCGGTTCACGCCCCAGGGCACCTCATGCTCGTTCTTGCAGGCTGTAACACAGGCATTGCACTCGATGCAGCGCTCGGCGTCACAGAGGAATTTCATACGTGCCATTTTTCAGCTCCTCCCCTTACGCCGGCTCGATACGGCAGAGCGTGGATTTGGTTTCCTGCATGCCGGTCACCACGTCGTAGCCGTAGGTTTGTGCCGTGTTGCTGGCCTCACCCAGGACGTAGGGATCGGCCCCCGCCGGATACTTGTGGCGTTGGTCCTCACCCTGCCAGTGACCGCCGAAGTGGAACGGCATGAAAGCCACGCCGCGACCGACACGCTCGGTCACCAGCGCCTTCACCCGGACCTTGGCCCCTTCAGGACCATGGACCCAGACCATCGACCCGTCGCGCACGCCGCTGTTGTTGGCGTCCACCGGATTGATCTCCACGAACATGTCCTGTTGGAGCTCCGCCAGCCAGGGATTGGAGCGGGTCTCCTCGCCGCCGCCCTCGTACTCGACCAGTCGGCCGGAGGTGAGGATGGTCGGGTAGTCGGCCGAAAAATCCTTTTCCTGGATCGACTTATAGAGCACCGGCAGGCGATGATTCTTGCGGTCGTCGTAGGTGGCGTACTTGTCCAGCAGGTCACGCCGCGGGGTGTAGAGCGGCTCGCGGTGCAGCGGCACCTGATCCGGGAAATTCCATACCACGCAACGGGCCTTGGCATTGCCGAAGGGGGCGCAGCCATGCTTGATGGCGACCCGCTGGATGCCACCGGAGAGGTCGACCTTCCAGTTGGTCTTGTCACCGGCAACCGCCTCGATGGCCGCCCGCTCCTCGTCGGTCAGGTCCTTGTCCCAGCCGAGCTTTTTCAGCATCTCCATGGTGAACTCGGGATAGCCGTCCTGGATCTCCGAGTCGACCGGATAGGAGCCCTCGGCCAAGAGGTTGTCGCCGTCGCGCTCCACGCCGAAGCGGGCACGGAAGCACAGACCGCCTTCCGCCACCGTCTTGTGCGTGTCGTAGAGCAACGGCGTGCCCGGATGCTTGATCTCCGGCGTCCCCCAGCAGGGCCAGGGCAGGCCGTAGTAGTCGCCGTCGGCAGGACCGCCGTTCGCCTTCAACGTTGTCCTGTCGAAGGTGTGCTGGTTGGCCATGTGGAGTCTCAATCGCTCCGGCGACTGGCCGGTGTAACCGATGGTCCAGGACCCGCGATTGAACTCGCGGGTAATGTCCTCGATCAACGGCTCGTTGTTCTCGACCTTGATGTGCTTGAACATCTCGTCGGCGAAGCCGAACTTCTGCGCAAAGAGGTACATGATCTCGTGGTCGGTCTTCGACTCGAAGAGCGGCTCGAAGATCTTCTCACGCCACTGTAGCGAGCGGTTGGACGCGGTGACCGACCCATAGGTCTCGAACTGCGTCGCCGCCGGCAGCAGGTAGATGCCGTCCGTGCGGTCGCTCATCACCGCCGTCATCGTCGGATAAGGATCGACGACGACAAGCAGATCGAGTTTCTCCATCGCCTTCTTCATGTCGGGCAGGCGCGTCTGCGAATTCGGCGCATGCCCCCAGAAGACCATTGCCCGGAGGTTGTCGCTCTGGTCGATGTTCTCCTTGGCTTCGAGGGTCAGGTCGAACCAGCGCGAGACCGGCACGCCGGCCTTCTCCATCATGTCTTTGCTGGCGAAGCGGTTCAGAAGGTAGTCGTAATCGACATCCCACACGCGCGCCCAGTGGTTCCATGCGCCGGCCGTGAGGCCGTAGTAGGCTGGCAGCGTATCGTTCAGCGGACCAAGATCGGTCGCGCCTTGCACGTTGTCGTGGCCGCGGAAGATGTTGGCACCGCCGCCAGACACGCCGATCGTGCCGAAGGCCAACCCCATCACGCAATATGCACGCGTGTTGTTGTTGCCGTTGTGGTGCTGGGTGCCGCCCATGCACCAGATGATCGGGAAGGGACGGTTGTTGGCCAGCGTCTGCGCGACACGCTTCAGCTGCGAGCCCGGCACGCCGGTGACCCGCTCGGTCTCCTCGGGTGTCCACTTGGCGACCTCGGCCCTGATCTGGTCCATGCCCCAGACGCGCTGGCGAATGAACTCCTTGTCCTCCCAGCCGTTCTCGAAGACATGCCACAGGATGCCCCAGATCAGCGCCACGTCGGTGCCCGGACGGAACCGGACGTACTCATCGGCATGCGCAGCCGTGCGGGTAAAGCGCGGATCACATACGATGAACGGAGCGTTGTTCTGTTCCTTGGCCTTCAGAATATGCTGAAGGGAGACAGGATGTGCCTCCGCCGGATTGCCGCCGATCAGGAAGATGGCGCGCGAGTTGTGCATGTCGTTGTAGCTGTTCGTCATCGCGCCGTAGCCCCAGGTGTTGGCAACACCCGCGACCGTGGTCGAGTGACAGATACGCGCCTGGTGGTCGCCGTTGTTGGAACCCCAGAAGGCGTAGAACTTACGGAAGAGGTAGGCCTGCTCGTTGCTGTGCTTGGCAGAGCCGAGCCAGTAGACGGAATCGGGGCCGGAAGTCTGATAGATCTCCAGCATCTTGTCGCCGATTTCATCGATCGCCTGCTCCCAGGAGACCTTCGTCCACTTGCCGCCGACCAGCTTGGTCGGATGCTTCAGGCGGCGCTCGCCGTGCGCATGCTCGCGCACCGAGGCGCCTTTGGCGCAGTGGGCACCGAGGTTGAAGGGGCTGTCCCAGCCGGGCTCCTGCCCGATCCAGACGCCGTTCTGGACCTCGGCCATGACGGTGCAACCCACCGAGCAGTGGGTGCACACGGATTTGATGATCTCGACATTGCCTGTCGCCGCTGAGGCCGCTTCGGCCCTCTTCACCATCCCGAGCGGAACGGCGGCCGCGGCAAGTCCGCCCGCGGCAAGTCCGGATCGCTTCAAGAAACCACGGCGGTCAATGGCGCCACCAGCAATGCTGGCTATCGCCTTCGACAAACGGGGGCCATTCGCAACCCCATTCGTCCGTTTGGTAAGCATTGACCTCTCCCCTTAGAGTGAGTTTTTTTGTACGGAAGGCCCCTCCGGGCCCGCCAAAACGGTCGTCAAACCGGTCCTAGAACCGGGCCAGTTCGTAGTACTTCCGCACATGGTCGGTTTCCGTGTAGCCGGATCCCTTCGACGACGGTGTAGCTGCCTCGACAACGCCCGATTTAGAGGCTGTCACGGCAACCGCGGCCGCACCGGCACCGATGCCGGCTTTCTTGAAGAAGTCGCGACGACTCGCGTTGATCTCTTCCTTTTTGCCCAACGGTCCACCCTCCTTTTTCATCGTGGTGACCTTTACTGTGACTGTGGCGACGAAGACCTAGAACCGTCGCAAAACCCGAATGCCGCTCGCTGCCCGGAATTTGCCGAGCGACAGAGCCGATGACGCTAGGCCGCCATGTCGAAAGCCTGGGCTTCGATCGCCATGAAGAGGCGGCCGATGGTGCCGACAGGCATGTAGAACACAGCCGACTGCGCGCCCTGCAGGTCCTCGAAGAACCGCGGCGCCCAGCAGCCGATATGTGTGTCGAAGAACTTGCGCTGCTCGATGAGATCCGCCGGCGCACCGAAGCCGCCGGTGATTAGCCCGGACATCATCTCGCAGAGCGCCGCTACGTGGTCTTCCGGCTCGGCGACGTCGTCGGCGCGCGCGATGTGCAGGCGCGCCATGTCGTCGCGCAGCCGGGCCAGCGGCTTCTCGTTCAGGAATCCAGTGAGATAGTAAGAGGCATAAGGTAGCAGTTCGCCCTGGCCGATGCCGACGAAGAGGTCGAAGTACTCCTGCCGGGCCGATTCCACGGTGGTGCCGCGGGCCGCAGCGGCCAGCGCCCGGATGCCCTTGCCGAGCTCCGACTCGTCACCGTCGAGGCCCCGCAGCATCTGCAACAGTTCTGCGTTCGGCTCGCGCGAAAGCAGCTGCGCCAGCAGTGAGTACCACCCGGCACGCAACTGGTCTTCTTCAGATATCTCGACTTGCGCCGCCATACTACTCAAGCGCGACACTCTCCCAAACCTCAGCCCGAGGCCCCTTGTAAATTGCGGAAAGCAGTACCGATCTGTACGTCGAGCTTCCCGCGGGGCGACTCTTTTTTCTGTTATATCCCTGATTTTGCCAGGGTTTTTTCTTAGAACGTTTCGAATTAGAGCCCCTTTCGGAGCGAACTGTCAACACATTCGCATGCTGCACTGCACAAGCTACGACAGTGCAAAAAGGCGCGGTTTCGCCCGCGAATCGGCACAAACCGCCGCCCGATCGCAGGCCGCCAATGCAACCAGAAAGCGTTAATTATTTTCGGGGTCGCCCCAGCGCCGCTGGCGGGCCGAACGCGGTGTCGAGCGCTGCCCTCCGCTGCGCGGAGTCGCCAGGCCCGACACCAGAGGTCCAGTGGGCTTGCGGGGCCCCTTCCGCACGGGAAGCGATTCCGGGGTCAAGCTGCCGGCAAGAGGCGGCAGGGCCTCAAGGCTTTCACGAGGCGGCAAAGCCTCAAGGCTTTCCACCGGGTCACCCTCGGGCGCAGCCGGAGCGGCCGCGTCGCCGCCCTCGCCGCCGCCGCCGTCCTCGCTCGCAATTTGCGGCGATTCGGCATCCTCCTGGTGGTCTTCCCCGGGCTGTTCTTCGTCTTCCGGCTTCTCGTCGTCGGGAAGCACCATGCCCTTGCCGACCTGGTAGATGGTCTTCATGTTCGGCACCACCATGGCGGCGTCGGTGTAGTCGAGATTGTAGTCGTCGAGCATGCAGATTTCGCGGAAGGCCGGGTCGACGTGCCACAGCTTCCGTAAAGCGCGCTGCTTCAGGGCCTGCGGAACGCCGTCCTTCATGAACACCGAGAAATCCGAGCCGGCATCGAGGGTGTCGATGTCCGGCAGATCGCGGGGATCGATCGGTTCGGGATCCTCCGCCGCGGGGACCCCTGCCGCGTCGGGCGCCGCTACCCGCTGCGGGCCGGCGCCACCCTGCGGGGCCCCGAGGGCGCCTGCAGCGGCCTCCTCCTCGGCCTCTCGCTTGCGCTGCGACCAGCGGGAGAGGAAGCCCTTTTCGTCGTCTCGCTCACGCGATGCCATGAATTCAGTCCTCGCTGCCGGCGACGCCCGGCCGCTTTCCGCGGGGCTGGTCCACCGGCGGCTGGCGGTTGAAAGGCTCGTGGCGGCCCTTTGCGTTCTTGCGCTGCCGCTTCGTGAACGCTTCCTCCACGTGATGGGCGTCGAAGAAGTCGCCGACCAAGGCGATCACCTCCGCGGGCATCGCTACGCCTTCCACGATCTCCTCGCCGCTTGCCACGTAATTCTGCGCCTCATAGGGGTTGGCGGTCACGAGATAGGGCAGCATCTCGTGGTCCACCGAAGGGTCCTCGCTGCGGCGCAGGACGATGAAGACGCGCGGCGGCTGCTGCGCCAGATTGATCTTGTAGCCTTCCGTGTCGGAGCGGAACAGCTCGAGGCGGAGCGTCCCGCCATGGAACTGCTTCCAGCCGTCGCCTTCGCGCAGCAAGGTCCAAGGACCGCTGGGATCGAGCGCCGGGGCACCCGGAATCACCCCGACCGGGCGCCAGTCGTGGTCCTTCCAGGGATGATCGACACGCCGCCACTCGATCACCACGCCAAGCGGCAGGGATTCGTTCTTCTCCATCGCCTCCGTATTCCAGCCAGAGCCCGTCGTTGCGGCGGAACTCCCGCCGTTACGGGCGCGCCGTCCGCTCCGGATCGCCCGATACCGGCACGGCGCAACGCCGCCGGCCGCAAGGGGCCGGGCGACGTTGCAGAGGTTAGGCCTTTGACCGGCGCTTGGCCAGTGCTGCCGGCGAAGGTCAGTCCCAGGCGGTCCTGATCGGCGCTTCGTCGGCCTGCTTGGAATCGGTCACCTGTGCCGAGTAGGAGCGCGCCAGGCGGACGTAGTAGGCGACCTCCTGGCTCTTGGCCTCGCAGCCGTCCATCGCATTGAAGACGGCGATCTGCAGCAGGCTGCCGAGATCCTCGCCCTCGATATGGCGACGCCCGGCTTCCTGCAGCGGGCCGCAGGCCTCGTTGAGCTGCTCTTCGACCGTATAGAGCGCGTCGAGCAGCGGCAGGCCGTGGGCCTCCGCTTCGCCGATCGTCTCGGCCAGCGACTGCGACACCTGGTTTTGGTAGGTGAAAGCCGCCGTCGCCCGCTGCTCGATGGTTTCGTCGATCAGCATCGGCAGCACCAAGGAGTGCGCCGCACTGACCGAGGTGCCGACCACCAGGATTGCCACCGTCGCTGCGAAGGCGCGCTTCTTGAAGCGCCCCCGCTGGCTGAATCGCTTCTTCTTCTTGTCGCTCAACATACCCATATCGCTGTCCTCGCCTGAGTTGCTTGCATCGCAATGCCGGGGGCCTTCGATGCCGTCGAACGGCGGACCACTTCCGGCGGTACTCTCGCAAAGGTCAGTCTGGGCACTTAGGCTTGCTCAAATGTTACCCGCCTGGCAAGGCTCCGGCTTTGTCACAGATCAGCGGAATTCGATGCAAATTGCGGCGACGAAGAACGCCGTGCTGCCTGGAATTGCGGCTGGAGAAGCCGCCGATTTTAGCGAAATGCGCCGCGCTTGCGGGCTAGCTCATCGCTCGCAGCTTCAGCTTCAGACCGACCACGGCGTAGATGTCGAGCCCGGTGATGTTGGCGATCTCGCGGAACGACAAGGTGGTCTCGCGCAGCAGGGTGGAGGCATGGCGGTAGGGATTCATGTGCCGCCGCCTGGTCCGCGCCTGGGTGACCGAGGAGGTCACCGCCTTGCGCAGCTCCTCGGCATCGAGGCCACGAGCCTGAGCCGCCCGCAAGGCATCCTCGCGGCGTGCCTTGTCGCTCAGGATGTAGTTTTCCATCAGATGGGCGGCGCGGGCGAAGCGATCGAGAGTGTGGGGCCGGAAGCCGAGGTCGTCGGCCATGAAGTCGTCGCTGCGCGGCTCCTGGGGCGGCGCTTCGTCGCGGCCCCCGCCGGCCGCCGCGTCGTCGAGCGTCAGGCCGCAGCGCGTCGCCAGCCGCGTCGCCGCGGCCAGGGCATTGGCCCGCTCGCCCTCGAAGGGGCTTTCCGCCGCCAACTGCAACAGGTTGTGAAAACGCTGCCGCTCGGCTTCTGAGAATCCGGCTGAAATGTTCAGCTTCCTTGCTTCGTGAAACGGGAACCGCGCAGCTCGGCGGTGCCCAAAAATCAAATGAGGAATTATATCATCAAGAGTTAGCAAAGCCCAAAAAGGGCTGCCAGCCTCTCCGTATGAAGGCTCCGTGAAACTGTGGCGAAGGTCTCAGCCGCGCCGGTTGACGTCGCGAATCCTGGCGCCGAGGCGGCGGGCGAAGCCGGCAGGATCGCGCAGCGGATCGGCATCGCGCGTGAGGTCGCGCCATTCGTCGCCGGCGGCCTGCAGCCGCGGCTTCACCTCCGACCGGTAGGTTTCCGCGGCACGCGCTTGCACCTCGGGATTGCCGGCAATACGCCGTGCGGCGCCGATCAACAGGTTTCGCAGCAAGGGCACCCTGCCCTCCCTTCAAGTGCCGGGGCCCAACGCGGCCCCAGCGTTCATTTCTCCAGCATCTGGGCCCGCCGGGCCGGAAATTTCAAGCCTCTTGCAGCACGCGGTTCTCGAAGCGCCGCACCGCCCGGCTCACCGTGCTGTAGTGTACCGCAAAATGCCGGGCGATGCGCGCCTGGCTATAGCCGCCGCTCAGGTAGGCCCGCGCCATCGCCTCGGCGCGGCTCGACGCCTCGGCGGCGAAGGCCTCCAGCGGCGGCGGCGGCGGTTGCCACTGGGCCCGGGGGATCTCCGTCAGACTGCCGCGGCCGGCGGCCGCTTCCTTCGCCCGCTCGCGCATCCCGGCGACGAAGGCCTCGGTGCCGAGAAAGACCTGGTGGCGCAGGTTTTCCCACAGCGACGGCGGGTCCGCCGCCTCTGCGTCGGCGAGCGCGCGCCGGCGCGCCTGCTCCGGATCGGCGCCATAGAGCGCCAGGACGGCGTCCACCGCCAGCCAGGAGGGTGCCGGCCGCCCCGGCGGCAGGCGCCCGGCGACCGTCCGCAGGCTGCTCCAACGCCAGGCCGCCGCCTCGGCCGCCAGGCCGCGTTCGACCGGCTGGCGCACGACGTCGCGGCAGGCCGCCGCCAGATAGGCGGGGCTCTCCACCATCACCGACCGGTAGCGCCCCTGGAAGACATGGCCGCCGATGCCATGGCGGCGGTTGAAGGCCTGGGTATAGCGCCCGTTCAGCTGCCGCATGCCGCGCGCCAGGCTCGCCCGCCGGGTCTCCACCACCAGGTGGTAGCGATCCGGCAGCAGACAGAAGGCGAAGCAGCGCCAGTCGAAGCGGGCGCAGGTCTCGCCCAGAATCTCCAGGAAAAGCGCGGAGTCCTCCGGCACCCGGAAGGCCGGCTGGCCGCCGTTCCCGAGGGACGTGAGGTGATAGACCGCGCCGGGCAGTTCGAGGCGAAGAGGCCGTGCCATTCCGCGATTCTAACGCGCCCCTCTGCAAATTCCAAGACCTGACCCTTATTCGGCCGAATAAGAAGCGCGCCGCCTGGCGACGCGCCGGCGCCTTATGAAGCGGCGCAACTCTTGAAGAATACAGGGACTGAAAGGGGTGGCGGGACGCCGGATCGGCTCCGGCGCCCCGCCAGTCCAGGGACTGGGTGATCCCTGGTGTTCCGGAGCGCTGGGAGATGGGGTTCGCCCTCCGGAACGGGCAGGTCAATGCGAAGGAAACTAGGCACGCGTTGTTTCTGCCCGATGTCTCCGATCCCGCTTTTTTGTTTCTTTCGCTTCTGAACCCCGGTCCGGCTCCAGCCCTTCCAGCTGGAGGGCGTGGAGCCGCCTGAAACGACCGTCCTCTCGCGCCAGCAGCTCGGCGTGGCTGCCCTGCTCGACGATGGCGCCGGCCTCGAATACCAGGATGCGGTCGACCGAGCGCACCGTCGAAAGCCGGTGGGCGATGACGATCGTCGTGCGGCCCTCCATCAATTCCTCGATGGCGCCCTGGATCTGTGCCTCGGTGATCGAATCGAGGCTGCTGGTCGCCTCGTCGAGCACCAGCACCGGGGCATCGGCGAGGAAGGCGCGGGCGATGGCGATGCGCTGGCGCTCGCCGCCGGAGAGCTTCACGCCGCGTTCGCCGACCAGGGTGTCGTAGCCCTCCGGCAGGGCCATGACGAAGTCGTGGGCATGCGCCCGCCGGGCCGCGGCGGCGATCTCCTCCCGGCTCGCCTGCGGGCGGCCGTAGGCGATGTTCTCCGCCAGGGAGCGGTGGAACAGGGCCGGGTCCTGCGGCACCAGCACCGAGGAGTAGACCATGTTGCCGATGCGACAGCCGTTCGGCAGCGGGTCGCGGTGCGCCAGGCCGGGCAGCTCGATGCGCTGGCGGCGCCGAGGTCGCCGGAAGAGCTGACGGCGGAGCCTGTCGCGGCAGTGGCACCGGCATCGAGATCGTCGCCGGAAGCGTCCACGACGCCTTCGCCGCCCGCTGAGGCGGTGGCATCACCGGTCGCGCTCGACGTCGAGTCGGAGGTTGCGGTGCCGCTGACATTGCCATCGGCATCCTGCGAGACTTCGGCAGAGGTGTTGTTGGAAGCGCTGGCAGAGCCAGTGCCCGAACTGCTTGCAGAAGCCTCCGAGCTGGCGGAGGCGCCGAGGTCAAGGGCTGTGGCGCCTCCCTGGGCGACGAAGGTGCCCAAGGCGAGAACCGAAGCCGCAAGCAGGAGTCTCGAACGAATGGTTGCGCGTCTCATGTTTTCCATCTCCTTGGTTTTGTTCTTGAGGCTCCCACGAGACAGCAAGGCCGAATCAGCATCGGTTGAATTCGCGATTCCGATAGGCTTCGTCGAATCAAACTACGACTCGCCCGACGAAGCGGCCTCGACTAGATGGACGGTCTTTTGCGCCCGCTATTCCCGTTGCCGGGGCAGCGGGCACCCGCAAGCGCAAGCGCTTGGCAACGACAGGCCGAGAAGAGGGTGGGCCAAGCTCGTTATGAGAGTGCCCGCCCCGTTTCGCGCAGCGATCCCGGAGCGGCATGCCAGGCGCTGCTCGTCTCGGCTTGTCACTGTCGTCAAATCTCATCGTCGTCAATTCTCATCGCGAGTTCATTTCTGCAGTTTGTTCGCGCGTGACGCTGGCATGAGGCGGCGTCCGACAAAGCAACCCTTCAATGCAGCGGCGGGTTCCGGTTGAAGCAGAGCCCGTCCCGTTCGACGCCGCAAGGCCGGTGGCCTGCGGGTGTGACGGCGATGGATTCGCCCACATCGGAATAATGCTCGGAGGTAACGGTCTTCACACTAGGCGGTGTGGGGCGCTGCCGTCGTGATGGGAGCCTTTCAGTGCATTGTGGAGGAGTGACCATGCGAAAACGGTGCAGCGATCTGAAGTCATTGCTGATGATCAGCGCCCTGACGCTGAGCCTGGGCGCCACCGGCGCTCATGCGGCGTCTTCTTTACAGGGGTCGGCATCTCCCGATGGCCGGCCCCTGCTGCACCAGGCAGTCGAGCGCGGGACGCCTCAACTGATCCTGGCGAGCCAGGCCGGCGAGGACAGCGGCGACGCAGGCGGGGCGGAGGCAGCAGAGGCCGCGGGCGATGCGGCCGCGTCCGATTCGGGACCTGCCGCTGCCGAGGCCGCCGCGCCGGATTCCGCTGGCAGCGAAGGGGGAGGAGGGAACGCCCCGTCGGAGCGCTCAGCCGCGGCGGACAAAGGCAGCCGTGACGCCGAGACCGACGCGAGCGCTGATGCCGACGTTGCAGACGGCGAGGCCGATGCCGGTGTCGCCACCGACGCGTCGGCGCCGGAAGCAGGCCCCGCGCCTTCCGAAAGCGTTGCGGGTGCGGCAGGGCCCGAAGCCGAGACCGGCAGTGAAGCCTTGGCTGATTCCACTGCCGATGCTGCGGTCTCCACCGACAGCGGCATCGATGCGCAGGCCGCTTCCGCGGCCACCGCGGAAGTCAGCGAGGAAGACGGCGTCACATCGGTTACGGCAGACGCCGAGGCTGATACCTCGATCGCCGTCGACTCGGAGCAGGGCTTCACCACGAAGAGCAAGTCCAAGAGCAAGTCGATCACGACCAAGTTCGGTACGATGACGATCGCCAGAACGACGACCAGCGTCATCCTGGACGATGGCACGCGTGTCAGGGCGAGCGCCCGGGCGAAAGCCAAAGCACTGGCCACGCCGGGCATCACCAAGGCGGATAGCAAGACGCGAGCCGATGTCGACATCCGCGGCAGCTCGGCAGCCGAGGGCATGGCCGGGTCGCAGGGTGACACGCCGTCGCCGGCAACCTGGGTTGATTCGGCGGGCATAAGCGAGGCCAACGCGCAATGACGCGGCTTTGCGACTGCGCTGCCGCTTGGCCGGGCGGAACCAACAAGCGGCCAGCCCGTTCGTTGACTGCGCGGTCGGGGCTGGCGGCGAAAGGGCCGGAAGCCGACGGTAGCATCGGACAGGCCTGACAGCCGCAGCAGTGCTTTCTTTGCCGTCAGGCGCGGCACGGGTGTCCGCGCGGACGGGAGCGGTTCCGCTGTCGGAACACTCAATCTACGAAGTTCGACGGAGAGGGGATCGCAGGCAGGGCCTTGGCCGCACGCCTGCGACCGCGACGATCTGTTGCAAATGGGAGCCAATGCCAATGTCTGGATTCATGCGATCTACGAGAACTGCCGGCGCTGTGCTGTTGACGATGGTGGTGACGGCTTGCGCGGGCAGCCTGGAGCCGTCCTTTCCTCTCCCCGATGATCCGGGACTCTATGCCGTAACGCGAGACGATGAATTGCAGCGTCTCGACGGGGACCGGGACTGGGAAGTCGAGTCGTGGCCGGCCCGCGCGGCTCAGGGACCCTATACGGAATTCGTCATATTCGATCCGGATCTGGAGCGCGACGCGCGACCGGACGATCAAGTTGTCGAGCTCTGGCGGGTGGCCTGGGTGCGCAGCGAAGTCGATCACAGAGGGCTCGCCGGACCGGTGCAGGGCAGCGAGTGGGCCGTTGCGCCCGTCGGCTCCTTCCGGGTGCCGATCACCCTGAGACGCGCGGAGGGATATGGCGAATACCTTCATGTCGTGCCGTCGCTCCCGCTCGAGCCCGGCCTCTACTCGTTGCGCCTCAACAAAGCGGGAAGCAGCCGCACCGGCCGCCTTGGTGTCGACTGGCCGGCCGTCGACAAACGGGAGTACTCGGCCGTCAACTGTGTCGACCGCTATCTGGGCGCGGAGGTGGCTTACCGCACCTGCACGGACGGCAGCGGCGTGATGGAGAGCAGCTCTGCATCGGAGGGGCTGGAGATCACGCTGGTCGACCCTCTGCGCAAAGGCAACGCCCTGGTTGTTCAGGGCGTGGTCGTCAACACCACTTCAGACGTCAAGACAGTGCCGGCCATGCGGGCGGTCTTCCTGGACAGCGCCGGGCGTCGGCTGACCGACGCGATAATCGAGCCGAGGCAGGTCGACCTGCGCCCCGGCGAGCGCATGAGCTTCAAGACCGAAGTCGACAACGCTCCGCAAACGACGGCCAGGATCGATGTCGACTTCGTGCCGATGACCAACGCCGGCATGTAGGAGCCAGCAAGCTGTGTGTTGTGAGAAGGGGCCGTCGCGGCGTTTCGTGACGGCCCCTGCCCGAAGCCGGCCTGCGGCACCGCATTCGCGAGGCTCCCACGGTAGCCGCAGGCCGCTTCGGGCACCCCCCCGGGTGCCAAGCCTGCCGGGACAGGGTCAGGAAAATCCAGAGAATCCGCCTGAAACTCTCAAGCGACAAAAATGTGTCTTCGATGGGAACCGGTGCGGCCGGCCCGCGTTTCAATCGAAACGGTGCTGCACGTCATCCACCTGACAACCGGAGAGGGAGGCCTGTCACATGTCCTTTGTAGCCTTTGCGCTCTGGGGCGCCTTCATGATGGGGTCGATCTTCTACACGCAGGAGGCGCGCCGCCCCGAAGCCAAGCCCTTGGCCGCCTACCTGATCTTCGTCGCGGTCTTCTCGACGGTCGCTTTCGTGACGTTCGGCGCCCTGACCTTGCTGCTGGAGGGCATCGGCCGGGCGGAGATTCTGTCCAATCCCGGGGCGGCCATCGCTTTTCTGCTGGCGGTTTTTTTGCCGGCCTTCCTGCTGGCGCGCTGGCAACTGCGCAAGCCGCCGCGGAGCCGCCACCTGTCGGAACGCTTCTAGGTTGAATATAGGCCTGGTTCTTTTCAAGCGATAGATAGCATTGTCCACTGCGCCGTCGCGCGTCCTTCAGGTGCGCGACGGCGGGCGCGCCTGCCGGGCGCTCAATACCTCCGGCAGGCCGTCCTCGGCAGCACCGGTCAAATGCTCCAGGCGGCGTACATGATAGAGCTTCTCGTCCTGAAAGCCGCTGCGGAAGGTCAGGGTTTCGTTGCCGACCGGGGTATCGTCGCCGATTTTCTCCGCCTCCATCCCCGCCGCGACGAGGCGCGCCTGGGCGGCGGTGGGCGCGCGCACCACAACATCTGCCCAAATCGGCAAGTCGAGCCAGCGGCTATCCTCCGCCACGGCGCAGGCTTCGATCGCCCAGAGTGCCATCGGGGCCGTCCTCCTCTCGCGCTGGAAACGATCGCGATGCGGCTGCTAACGCGAAGTGGCCGCTAGGAAAAACGCCCGGGACTCGCGGCAGTTCCATCTCCTCCCGGAGCCCGCCGCAACGCTGGCAAGGCGCCTTCGGCGCCTCAGGGCGCCCCGGCTTCCTCCTCGGCGACCTGCAGGACCTGGCGGCCCAGCGCCTCCACCTCGGCTTTGAGCTGGTCGATCTGGCGCCCCTGCGCAACCACCACCTCGCTGAGGTCGTTGATCATTTTCTCGTTGTAGGCGATGTGGGCTTCGAGATCCTCGATCGTCTTGCCGTCGGTGGCCATGTGGGTTCTCCTTGCCGTTCCGCTTGCTCGACTGCTGCCGCGCACCCGCATCGGTCCATACTATCCGAGCGCGTCGCAAGGTGTCTGGGGCCGGCGTCCCCTGATTCCTGAACTGTGTCATCCTTGCGTGGTTCCCGCCCGAGCCTCCCGGACCAATTGATCAGGTTCTATGCAGCGCTTACTTCAAAACGGGAGCATAGTCTCCCTCTGTGTCCCCTGGCGCTACATCGGGAAACGAATGACGATGGAAACCCCCCTGGAAATCACCTTCCGCAACCTCGATCACTCCGATGCCGTCGAGGCCAAGGTGCGCGAGAAAGCCACGAAGCTGGAGCAGGTTTTCGACCGCATCACCTCCTGCCGGGTCATGATCGAGGCTCTCAACCGCCAGCACGTGAAGGGCAACCTCTTTCGCATCCACATCGAGGTCGGCGTGCCGGGCAAGCAGGTGGTGGTCGACAATTCCGGCAAGAATCACGCCCATGAGGACGTCTATGTCGCCCTGCGGGACGCCTTCAACGCGGCTCGCCGGCGGCTCGAGGATCACTCGAAGCGCCGGGCCGGCCGGGTCAAGGCCCACGAGGTGCCACCCCACGGCAAGGTTGCCCGCCTGTTTTCCGACGAGGGCTACGGCTTCATCATGACGCCCGACGGCAGCGAGATCTATTTTCACCAGAACAGCCTCGTCGATGCCGACTTCGGCAAGCTGGAGGAGGGACAGGAGGTACGCTACGTCGCGGACGATAAGGAAAGCGACAAGGGCCCCCAGGCCAGCACCGTAAAGGTGATCGGCAAGCACCACCTGCAAGGGCGAGACGCCGGCCGCTCCTAAAGTCGCGGCTGTAGCCGCCAACCGCCCTTCAGGAAGCTAAATGGCGCCGTCGCTCGCTTCGTCGCCAGGCGATTTCAGCGGGCGGTCGCATTGCCGCTGACAAAATGTAAACTATTTGCTATGATATTTACCGGGTGGAGTGGTCGCTTCCGAACGGGTCCGGACAGCGGCGCGTCGTGATTGAATCCAATCCACAACCCCTTGAACAAGCTGGGTCTTATTTTGTGGCTCAGGCGAGGTTGGCTGCGGCGCCGTGGTGCGCCCCCTTTGGAGTGAATGCCCTGAAACTTGAGCCTGTCGGAGTGAACGCACGCCGACGCGTGCGCCTTTCCTCCCGCGTTCTCGCTGCACTGCAGAAGGAAAATAGTCCTTATCAGTCCGGCCGCGCGGCGACCACAGAGACGCTGATCGCCTCGTACAATGTCCACCGCTGCGTGGGCGTCGACAAACGTTTCGATCCGGAGCGCATCGCGACGGTGATCGGCGAGATCGACGCCGACGTGATCGCCTTGCAAGAGGCGGATCAGCGGTTCGGCGAGCGCGCGGGACTGATCGACCTGTCCCGGCTGGAGCGCGAAAGCGGCCTGCTGCCCGTACCGGTAAACGGCTTCTCGAAGGCCCACGGCTGGCACGGCAACCTGCTGCTCTACCGGAACGGCCGCGTCCGCAACGTGCATCAGATCCGCCTGCCCGGCGTCGAGCCGCGGGGCGCGCTGGTGGTCGACCTGGAAATGAACTCCGGCCCGCTGCGGATCGTCGCAACGCACCTCGGATTGCTGCGGCGGTCGCGTGCGCGGCAGGCGGCAGCCATCTTGAATGCGGTTGCCGCCCGGAGCGAAAGCCCGACACTGCTGCTGGGCGACCTCAACGAATGGCGCCTCGGTGCCAGGTCGGCCTTGCTGCATCTCGATCCCGCCTTTGGACCTTTGGACGTGGCCCTGCCGAGCTTCCCCTCGTGGTTCCCACTGTTTGCGCTCGATCGCATCCTGGCAAATCCACAGGATCTGATTTCCAGCGTCGAGGTGCACGATACGCCCTTGGCGCGGATCGCGTCGGACCACTTGCCGATCAAGGCGCGGGTTGCGCTGGAAGGCGCCGGCTCGCAGGGCGCCGTTGCGGAGGGCATCCTGGCGGCCTGACGACAAGGACGACGCACGGCCGAACCAGGCGAGGATTTGCGCCTGGCGGCTCCCTCAGCTCACCGCCCTGCGGTCTTCGAGCGTGCGCTCGGCGGGAAACGTCACCGTGACGGTGGTGCCGACGCCCAGCGCGCTTTCGATCACGAGAGCGCCGCCGTGCAGTTCGACGAGGCCCTTCGTCAAGGGCAGCCCGAGCCCGGTGCCGGTGTAGCAGCGGCTGATCCTGCTGTCGATCTGGCCGAATTTCTCGACGGCCTTGGGGATGTCGTCAGGCGCCATGCCTATTCCGGTGTCGACCACCTGGAGCGCGATGCAGCCCTCCTGCCGGAATGCCGAAAGCACCACGCGGCCGCCTGCCGGCGTGAACTTCGTCGCATTGGAAAGCACGTTGAGAAGAATCTGCCGTACCCGCTGGTGGTCGGCACGCAGCCGGGGCAGGGCTTCCTCGATCTCCACCGCCAGGGTGACCTTTGCCTTGTCTGCCTGGGACCCCATCATGCGAACGCAGTCGCTGGATATCTCCCGGAGGTCCAGAGTTTCCTCATGGAGCGGAAGGTGCTCGGCGTCCAGCCTCGTGAGGTCCAGCACGTCGTTGATCAGCCCGAGCAGATGGGTGCCGCTGTCGACGATCGTCAAGGCATACTCCTGATAGCGCGGGTCGCCCAAGGGGCCGAACACCTGGCGCGCCAACATCTCGGAAAAGCCGATGACGGCATTGAGCGGTGTGCGCAGCTCGTGACTGACATTGGCGAGGAACTCGCTTTTCGCGTGGCTTGCTCTCTCGGCCTCCAGTCGCGCCGTTTGTGCCGCCGTCGTCGCCTCCGCCAGCTGTGCCTGCAGGCGTTCGCGCCGGCGCAGGCCGGCCGCCAGCGACCAGGTCGCAACGAGCAGCATGACCAGAACGGTGCCGGTCGCCCCGGCCTGCAGCAAAAAGCCACGCCAGAAGTCGGCGAGGGCCTGGTCGCGCGCCATGCCCACGTTCACCAGCAGGTGGTCGCCGAAACCGTCGACGACGGCGTAGCTGGCAATCTGCTCCGTGCCGTCGGCGAGGTCGCGCGCCTGGTAGGTACCGCGCGGAGATTGCGGGAGATGGACGCGAAACAGCTCGGCTGCACCGGCGCTCTGGCCCAGGTGATCCGCGATTTCCGGTGCATGGGCCAGGACCACGCCATCGCGCCGGAACAGCGTCGCACTCACCCCCGGCCCCAGGTCGAGCGCCCGGTAGACCTTTGCGAATTCCTCCGGGTCGACCATGCCGACGGC
>WHTV01000018.1:0-428 GCA_009377535.1 Kiloniellaceae bacterium | reverse complement strand
GCCACGCCGGCAAAGCTGCCGTCGAGCTCGCTCAGTCGCTGCGAAACCCCGATCTGCCAAGCTTCCTGCGGCGAGCTGCGCTGAGGCGTCGCCACATGCAGCTGCGCGTCGTCGGCCTCGCGCGGCGCCAGAAAGATGTCCTGCCGGGCAATGCTCGTCCGTGGCGGATCGATGCGTTCGGACGTCGCCACATGCTCTCCGTAGACGTCGAACCAGCCGATCTCGCGCAGCACCGGCGAGCCGTCCTGCAGGGTCTTCAAGTGGATGTGGATGGAGGCCTGGCTGCGATAGATTCCCCGGGCGACGTCCTGCCGCAGCCGGGCGACGGCTTGCAGCGTCACCTCGATCCCATCGAAGGCTCGCGCGTCGTGCTCGGCGAGCAGGAAGGCGGCGTTGCGCGTGTCGCGCTCCGCCCGCGTTACGGCACG
>WHTV01000189.1 GCA_009377535.1 Kiloniellaceae bacterium | reverse complement strand
CACCACCACCGAGCGGTTGCTCGCTGGCCGAGTCCTACAACGGCTCGCTTTCGGGAACCGGGGACTCCGACATACATCCAGGAGGCACGTACTTCTACTCGAGTCGCTCCGGTACGCACCGCGGCTGCGTGCGCGGCCCGTCGGGCACCGACTTCGACCTCTACCTCTACAGGCGGAACGGGTTCAATTGGCCGCATCGAGGGACCGGCCGGAGAGTTGCTCGCTGATCCTGATTTGGGTTCTTTGTATCTCGGCGGCGCGCCAAAGATTGCAGACGATTCGGGCAACGGAGCGGCCGCCCCAGGACAACGGCAGGCCGTCAACGGAACGGGGGCCTGAGTGGGACGAAGGCTGGGCCTGATCATGAACGGCGTGACCGGGCGCATGGGCAAGAACCAGCACCTGCTCAGATCGATAATCGCCATCCGTAACGAGGGCGGTGTCGCCCTGAGCGATGGATCGCTCGTGCAGCCAGATCCTCTTCTCGTCGGCCGCAACCCCGGGAAGCTCGAGGCCCTGGCCCGTGAAGTCGGGTTGGAACACTGGACGACGGACCTCGAAGGCGCCCTGGAAGATTCCGACTACCAGGTGTACTTCGACGCTCAGATAACCTCGGTGCGAGCCGACGCCGTTCGAGCCGCGCTCGAGTCCGGCAAGGACGTGTATTGCGAGAAGCCTCTCGCTGAGGACGTGGACACCGCGCTCGACCTAGCGCGTCTCGCCGCGAAGCTGGGAGCCAAGTCGGGTGTCGTGCAGGACAAGCTCTTTCTTCCCGGGCTCGTTAAGTTGCGTGAGCTGGTCGACTCTGGATTCTTCGGACGACTCCTGTCCGTCAAGGGCGATTTCGGCTATTGGGTCTTCGAAGGCCACGACCGGGAGCCACAGCGGCC
>WHTV01000188.1 GCA_009377535.1 Kiloniellaceae bacterium | reverse complement strand
CCGTGCTCGCGGATGCCATAATGGATGTAGCGCCCGTTGAAGCTACCGCGCTGAACGGGAACCATGCCCGGCGTGAGGGTCAAGTTCGAATGGGTTAGGTCGGCCGATCCGCCGATTGTCTGCTCCGTGGCTCCGTTGATGACCTCCAGTGCCATCTCGGAGGCCCTGCGGGTCGCTACCTTTGGCGCCGTTGCCGCCGTCGCCGCCGTCGCACGCTTGTGCGCGCGGAGACGCTCAAAGACTTGGTCGGGAACCCTTCCGGACATGGCATCCAGAAACGCCTGCTGTTGCGGTGAGACCGCCAGTCTTGACTCCCAAGCCCGGCGGGTCGCGCAGCCCCGCTGGCCCGCGCTCCTCCAAGCCGTCTTCACGTGTTCCGGCACGACAAAAGGCGGAAATGTCCAGCCAAGACGCTCACGCGCCGCAGCGATTTCGTCCTTTCCGAGAGGAGCCCCATGCACCGCCTCAGTGCCCTGCTTGTTGGGCGCGCCGTAGCCGATGATGGTTTTGCAGGCGATGAACGACGGACGCGACGTCGATTTTGCGCGCCGAATTGCATCGGTAATCGCGGTTGGCGAATGCCCATCAACGCTTTGGACGTGCCATCCATAAGCTCGGAAGCGGGTCAGCTGTTCGGTCGACGTCGAAAGGCACGTCGAGCCGTCGATCGAGATCCGATTGTCGTCCCAAAGCACAATCAGGTGTCCGAGCCCGAGGTGGCCAGCAAGGTCTGCCGCCTCGTGGCTGATTCCCTCCATCAAGCAGCCGTCGCCCGCGACAACGTATGTGTAATGGTCGACGAGGCCTTTGCCGAACCTTGCGTTGAGCATGCGCTCGGCCAGCGCCATTCCGACCGCGGTCGCGATGCCCTGTCCGAGCGGTCCAGTCGTCGTT
>WHTV01000187.1:636-907 GCA_009377535.1 Kiloniellaceae bacterium | reverse complement strand
GTTTTCCGAGGCACACATGCCTCGGCCTCATTGAAGCCGCAACATGATGTTGGAAGCGTAACAAAACCCCGTCGTTTTCCGAGGCACACATGCCTCGGCCTCATTGAAGCTTGATGAGGTCGGGAATGCACGAGGCAAAGGAAATCGTTTTCCGAGGCACACATGCCTCGGCCTCATTGAAGCCCGGCGAGATCGTCCACCACAGGGACGAGGACGGGCTCGTTTTCCGAGGCACACATGCCTCGGCCTCATTGAAGCGCCTCGTCGTACA
>WHTV01000187.1:0-626 GCA_009377535.1 Kiloniellaceae bacterium | reverse complement strand
CCTCATTGAAGCGAGTTCGACATGGTGCTTGCATCTGACCACGTCACTGGTTTTCCGAGGCACACATGCCTCGGCCTCATTGAAGCTGGCGGGCTCAACGATGATCCTGTCGGCATAGCGCGTTTTCCGAGGCACACATGCCTCGGCCTCATTGAAGCCATCCGGTGCAGATGATCCAGATATAGGGCGACCATGTTTTCCGAGGCACACATGCCTCGGCCTCATTGAAGCGGCGATGCCTGCGGCATGCGTGTCCCCTGCAAGCACGTTTTCCGAGGCACACATGCCTCGGCCTCATTGAAGCTTGAAGGACGCCGACGCGACTGACCCGAAAGTGATCCGGTTTTCCGAGGCACACATGCCTCGGCCTCATTGAAGCAGATGAATGTGATGACAGCGGTTTCACGTGCAGTGGGGGTTTTCCGAGGCACACATGCCTCGGCCTCATTGAAGCTGTCCACCGAAGCGCGGCTGACTATCCAGGAGTGCGGTTTTCCGAGGCACACATGCCTCGGCCTCATTGAAGCGCGATAAGACCGGCTCGCCAGAGCGGCTTTACGAAGTTTTCCGAGGCACACATGCCTCGGCCTCATTGAAGCGGGAATCACGAGAGCATGTACGCGAAC
>WHTV01000186.1:231-929 GCA_009377535.1 Kiloniellaceae bacterium | reverse complement strand
AGGTCGGCGGCTGCCCCGAGCGCGGGGTTCGCGGTGACGCCGGACCAGGCGTCGGAACCGCCGCACTCGAGGCCGAGGATCAGCTCGCTCGCGGGCACCTGCTGCCGCTGGGCGCGGGCGACCTCGGGCAGCATCTCGCGGACCCTGGCCACGCCCTCCCTGACGGTGGCCATCGTGCCGCCGAGCTCCTGGATGGTCATCGCGCTCATGGGGACACCGGGGGCCAGCTCGAAGCCGCCGGTGAGCGACGAGACCTGGTTGACCTCGCAGCCGAGCCCGATGAGCAGGAACCCGCCGAAGTTCGGGTGGGCCGCGTACCCGGCAAGGGTGCGCTGGAGCACCTCGAACCCCTCGCCACTGCCGGCCATCCCGCAGCCGGTGCCGTGGGTGAGGGCGACGACGCCGTCGACCCCCGGATAGTCGCCGAGCGCGCCGGGCGCACCGAAGGTGTCGGCGATCCGCCGCGCGGCGGTCGCAGAGCAGTTCACCGACGTGAGGATGCCGATGTAGTTGCGGGTGCCGACCCGGCCGCCCGCGCGCACATAGCCGGCGAAGCTGGCCCGCTCGGCCGCGGGCACGGGATCGTGCGCGCGGGCGTCGACGCCGAAGTCGTACTCCCGCTCGAACGCGCGGAACTCCAGGTTGTGCACATGGACCTGCTCGCCCGGCTCGATAGGCCCGCTGGCGAACCCGATGAT
>WHTV01000186.1:0-221 GCA_009377535.1 Kiloniellaceae bacterium | reverse complement strand
CTCTGTATCGACGCGAGGTGTCAAGCGAGGCTCGGGCAGCGAGACGGCAATCATCCGACGAGAGATCCAATCTCTCCTCGAAGAGACGGCGGCGCCCCGCGTGGTTCAGGGGGTCGCCCCCCGCCAGCGGCGCAGCCACCGCTCGACGTCGGCGACGTGCACGGTCGCGGCGGCGAGCGCGAGCGTGCTGTCGCGCTCGACCAGTGCGCGATAGATGGCGC
>WHTV01000185.1 GCA_009377535.1 Kiloniellaceae bacterium | reverse complement strand
AAGATCTTCATGGGATCTTCCACGGGAAACCTCCTGGTCGCCGACGATGCGACGCTGGAGCGCGTCCTGAGGCACACCCGGCGGCGCTGCGCGGTTCATGCCGAAGACGAGTTCCGGCTGCGCGACCGGCTGACGATTGCCCAGGAAGGCGGCGATCCGCGATTCCACCCGAAATGGCGGGACGAGGCGACGGCGCTCAACGCAACACGCCGCATCGTGGCGCTCGCCCGCAAGACCGGCCACCCCGTGCACGTCCTGCACATCTCCACCGCCGAGGAAATGGCCTTTCTCGCGCTTCACAAGGATATCGCGACGGTGGAAGCGACGCCGCAGCATCTGACCCTGGCGGCGCCGGAGTGTTACGAGGAGATCGGCACCCTGGCGCAGATGAACCCGCCGATCCGCGAGACGAGGCATCGCGACGGATTATGGGCGGCATTGCAGGGCGGCATCGTCGACGTGATCGGCTCCGACCACGCCCCCCATACGCGCAAGGAGAAGGCAGAGCGCTACCCGCGCAGCCCGTCGGGAATGCCCGGCGTCCAAACGCTCGTGCCGATCATGCTGGATCACGTCAATGCCGGGCGGCTGACGCTGGAACGCTTCGTCGACCTGACGACAGCGGGAGCCCAGCGCCTTTACGGCATCGCGGGAAAGGGGCGGCTCGCCGTTGGATACGACGCGGATTTCACCGTGGTCGATCTGGCTGCCAGGCGCAAAATCGAAAACCGCTGGATCGCGAGCAAATCGGGATGGACCCCTTACGACGGCCGCACCGTGACGGGCTGGCCGGTCGCGACGATTATCCGGGGCTCCATCGTGATGCGTGAAGACGAGCTCCTGGCCAAGCCGATCGGACGCCCCATTCGCTTCATCGACACGCTGCCCGCCGAGGCGGAAGGTTAGTCCACCAGCACGTCTGCATCGGAGAGCGATTCTTCCGACG
>WHTV01000184.1:738-950 GCA_009377535.1 Kiloniellaceae bacterium | reverse complement strand
CGGGCAAAACCGAACAGCGGAGGGAGCCGTCAGGCCGGCCGCCGGGGGTTGGGGTGTTCAACGGTAGTGAAAGGGCAATCGTTTCATGGCTGCTTCCAGCAACAGTCTACATGCACCGCGCGAGCGACTGAGCAGGGAAACCATCGATCTGCACTATGCCATCGTCTCTCTGATGGAGGAACTCGAGGCCGTCGACTGGTACCGCCAGCGCG
>WHTV01000184.1:0-728 GCA_009377535.1 Kiloniellaceae bacterium | reverse complement strand
GGAGATGGAACACGCCGCCATGGTGCTCGAATGGATCCGGCGCAACAACGGCGATTTCGACAAGCACCTGAAGGAGTTCCTCTTCACGGAAGGGGAGATCTCCGACCGCTAGAGCCTTTCATGGTCACATTGAACCATTCTGCCGGAGCGGCTTTGGCGCAAACACGCCGGTGTCAGTCGCGCTGCTCCTCGCGCTCCCAGAAAGGGCCGGAGTTGCGGGCATCGGGATAGGCCGAGGAATAGTTCGGCGGGTGACAGGACGCGAGCAGCAGGGCGACGGTGGCGAGCACGCTCAAGCGGGAAAGTCTGAACATTCCTCTGCTCCCTCGATTCCACGCACTGCTCTATGACGCAGCGGCCTTCCCCGTCAGATGGCGTTTCGCGTCGGCATCGGCAAGGCCTTCGACGCTGCTTGCCACGTCCTTTCCAACTATCCGCGCTGGCCCCTCCATTGCCTGACTGTCCTTCCTGCTTACCGCAGAAGTCCGCCCGCCGAGCGGCCCGAGGGGAGAGAGTCCCTCCTCGATCCTGGCCATGACCGTGTCGGTCAGCTTCCTTTCCAGCGAGAACTTCATCGCCGCCTTGGCGCCGAGCCGCACCAGCCAGGGCAGATGCGCGCCGAGTTCGTCGTCGATCGCCGTCGCGGCGAGGGCCTTGATGCGGCCCTGCACCTGCCGGCGGATGCTCGCCAGGTCGATGTGCTCGGGTTTCGGGGCGTCGAATGGCAG
>WHTV01000183.1:723-955 GCA_009377535.1 Kiloniellaceae bacterium | reverse complement strand
AAAGGCACAGCAACAATGGCATGGCCGTGGCCGAATACCTTGAAGGCCATTCAAAGGTGGAAAGAGTGATTTACCCGGGCCTGCCGAGCCATCCTCAGCACGCTCTGGCGGAACAGCAGATGGACGCGCCTGGCGGCATGATCACGGCCTTCCTCAAGGGCGGCCTGGACACTGCCCGGCGCTTTCTCGAGCGGGTCGAAGTCTTCGCCCTCGCCGAAAGCCTGGGCGGGGT
>WHTV01000183.1:0-713 GCA_009377535.1 Kiloniellaceae bacterium | reverse complement strand
TCGATTCCGCCTGAAATCCGCACTTCTCTCGGCATCAGCGACGGGCTTGTGCGCCTATCGGTCGGCGTCGAGAGCGAGGACGATCTGGTCGCCGACCTCGAAAACGCCCTTGCTTGAAGTTTCCGCGGCCCAGAGCCTTTCCTGACCAGATTGAACCATTCTGACGGAGGGGCGACCGCCGCGCGAAAACAGAATTGACTCCATCTGGCCGGGAAAAGCTCTAGACAGAAGGGCCGAGCGAACGATAGCTGCTTTGGAAGTAGACCAGGGGATCGCCCTCGCCGGCCGTGTGCAGCCGCTCTACCCGGCCGACGACGATGACGTGATCGCCGCCCTCATACAGGCTTTCCCGCCGACAGACCAGATTGGCCAGGCAATCGCACAGCACAGGAAGGTCGCCCGGCCAAAGGTCGTAGGCGACCCCATCCCACTTGTCGGCCGTCGCCGTCGAGAAACGGACGGACAGTTCGTGTTGCTCGGCGCTCAGGACATTGACGGCAAAATGCTCGGCCGCGCTGAAGCAATCGAAGCTGAGAGCAGCCCTATCCAGGCAGAAGAGGATCAAGGGCGGCTCCAGAGAGACCGAAGAGAAGGAGTTCACGGTGAGCTTCTTCGTCGATCCGAAGCTCGCCGAAGACCCCAACGCGACGGACGTCTCGACGATCACCCTGTCGTACACTTTCTTTGACCAGGGCACGGAGGCTCGTGACCGG
>WHTV01000182.1 GCA_009377535.1 Kiloniellaceae bacterium | reverse complement strand
ATCCTGCGCCAGCTGATCCTCGACAACGACGTCCAGATCAACGGCGTGCGTTGAGCGGGCGTCCTACCTGACGCCCGGCAAACATTCCGGCAACTTCAACCTAAGATTGGTCCCGATCGGCTGGAATCGATGAAAATGCGCCCAGACACCGCCCACATTCACCCCTCCTAAACCCTAGCCTGAGAACATGTCTATCGGGAGAATAGCTGGGACCAAGCCGCTGCCATGTTGAACATTGCCGGTTGCATCATCAACGAGCATGATCTTTCGCTGGTCATCGTGGCCGGCATCATCTGCATGCTCGCGAGCCACACGTCCTTCAGCCTGCTGCACCGCGCAATGCAGCAGCAGAGCAGTCAGAGACATCTATGGCTGGCGGCCGCCGCCGTCGCGATGGGCGGCGGCGTGTGGGCTACCCATTTCGTCGCCATGGTGGCCTATCGGACACCGCTGCTCACGGGCTACGACCTGCCATTGACCGTGCTCTCCGCGGCCCTTGCCATCGGCTTCTCAGGCCTCGGCCTGTGGCTCGCCCTGGCAGGCCTGCGCGTGCTGGGCGGTGCTGTCGCCGGCGCGATGATCGCAGCCATGCACTACACGGGCATGGCAGCCTCCGAGGGCTGGTTCACGATCCAGTGGGATCATGGCTACGTCGCCGCCTCCATCGTGATCGGCATCGGCCTTTCGGCCCTGGCCTTTTCCCTCCTGCCGCGCGCCGACGGGCTGCGCGGCCGGACCGTCGTCGTCACCCTCTTTGTGCTGGCGATCTGCGGCCTCCATTTCACCGGCATGACGGGGGCAACGCTGGAGTTCGACCCGCTGGCCAGGCCGGACGGCGCGTCCGGCCTGGCGCGGCACTCGCTGGCGGTCGTCGTCGCCGCCGTGACAGCTCTGCTGCTGGGTATCGGCATGGTGAGCGCCATCGTCGACGGTTACCTGGCCGACCGCAACGCGCT
>WHTV01000181.1 GCA_009377535.1 Kiloniellaceae bacterium | reverse complement strand
GGTGGGCCGGAAGGCGACCGGCTGGCCGCGGAAGGCCTTCGGCAGACGCACGGTGCGCCCATGCAGGTGCGTCCATCCCTTGGCCTGCACCCGTCGCACGAGGTCGCCCGCCGCGTACTGGAGCGCCGGCAGGCGCTCCGGGTAGACACGGGGACTGGGGATGTAGCGGGTGGCCGGCACGGCGCCGCCGAGCGCGTCGTGCGGGCGCTCGCAGTTGTACACCTGACGCCAGGCGTCGAAGCGGCGCTGCCCGTCCGCCAGGTCCGCGAGCGGCGTGTGCAACACGTCTGCCTTGAGCGTGCGGTGGAAGCGCTCGTCCTTGCCGAGGGTCTGCGGGTGATAGGGGTGGCTGTGCGAGAGCCGCACGCCGAGCCGCAGCAGCCAGACGCCGAGCGGCGTGTAGACCGAGCCCTCGCGGTCGCCCCACGGCGCGCCGTTGTCGACGGCGATGCGGCCAGGCAGCCCGTGCGCTCGAAAGGCGGCGACCAGCGTCTCCCGCACCGTGGCCGTGCGTTCGTCGGCGCAGGCCTGGAGCACCACGTTGTAGCGGGAGTGGTCGTCGAGCACCGTGAGCGGGTGGCAGCGGCCGGGGCCACAGGGGACGTGGCCCTTGAAGTCCATCTGCCACAACTCGTTGGGGGCGGTGTGCTCGAAGCGGGTGAAGGCCCGGGGCTCACCGGCGCGGGGACCGTCCAGCCGCCCGTGGCGACGCAGGATCGCCGTCACCGTGGAGGGGGCGGGCGCGTCCCGGCAGCCGAGGTCGCGCAGGCGCCGCGCCAGCTTGCGGCCACCCCAGGTGGGGTGTTCGGCGCGCAGCGCGAGCACCAGCGCCTCCACCTCGGGCGTGGACTGCGCGGGACTGGTGCGTGGCCGCCGGCTGCGGTCCTCGAGCCCCTCACCCGCTGCGGCCCGGCGGAGCCAGCGGTACCCCGTCTCCGGGCTGATCCCGAACTCCCGGCACAGGGCCCGTCGGTTCGCGCCCTCCACGCCT
>WHTV01000180.1 GCA_009377535.1 Kiloniellaceae bacterium | reverse complement strand
ACTTCACCGGCAGGCCCGACCGCCAGGGCCTGCTGCTCGGCTACGCCGCGGTGCCGGAAGACGCCATCGAGCGCGGCGCCAGGCGCCTCGCGGAGGCCCTCGGCGCCGCGCTATCCTAGCCGCAATCTTCCTTCGTCAGTGCTTGCAAGAGAGCGTCGACGTCGCGATTCAATCTGATCGATGATGTGATGCGCTCGTAGTCCACAGGGCAGATGTGGCGAAGCGGGCCGTCAAGGAACGCCTTGATGCGGGGAATGCCGACCGCATTCGAAAGGATCACTATGGACCTTTGCCCGTCCAACAAGGGCAGCACGACGGCGTCGTAGTCGGCGCTTTCCAGCGCATTGGGGATGGTGACAATGGTCGCGGTGCTGCCGCGCCACTCTTTCTCCAGCCCCTGCACGAGCGACCATTCATGTTTGTTGAACAGCTCGCTACGGGGGTCCGCCGCACCGCGCCAGAAATGCGCCAGCACCAGCGCGAAGCAGAGGAACGCGAGCGCGGCTGCGACGAGGAAGCACCTCACGTAGCCGGGATCGAGCCGCTTTACGGAGAGGATGTACTGCTGGTCAACCACGCGAACCTCCAAGTGCTGCCGGAATCGTGCGCAGGCGGGATTCCGGCGAACATCGTCGCCTCTGAAGTCTTGCCAATTGGCTACGGCTGATGTGATCGTCGCGGGCGAAGCGGGCCCTTGTAGGGCGGCTTAGAGACGAAAAAGGGCCGGCGTCCTTTCGGAAGCCGGCCCCTTTACGAGAACGTGTGATGCGGCTCAGCCGCGGTTCATGCGGTTCTCGATCAGGTCGTCGACCACGCCGGGGTCGGCCAGCGTCGAGGTGTCGCCGAGGTTGGAATAGTCGTTCTCGGCGATCTTGCGCAGGATGCGGCGCATGATCTTGCCGGAGCGGGTCTTCGGCAGCCCAGGCGCCCACTGGATGAGGTCCGGCGAGGCGATCGGGCCGATCTCCTTGCGCACCCACTGCACCAGTTCCT
>WHTV01000017.1 GCA_009377535.1 Kiloniellaceae bacterium | reverse complement strand
AAAAGGCCGGCTTGTCCTATATGGTCGCGCCGATCATGCGCACCGTGGGGCCTCCGGACATGAAAGTTCATACCTTGGCCATGCCGCATCTGATGTTCTACGCGCCGGATATCACCAACGAGGACATCGGTGCTGTCCCAGATCTCAGTGTTCACTCCAGCCTTCTTTATCCGTTCATCGACAAGCAAGGAATCGCCGAGCAGAGCTACATGATCCAGCTCATCGGCGAGGCGGAGAAGGCCAGGATCCTGGCCGACGAGAAGGTGCTGCTTGATGAGCTCTGCGCCTATCGCGATGTGCTTTGCCTTGCGGGCAAAAAGCACTGAGCTGACGCCGCAGGCGCCGCCCGTTGACACGCCTGCGAGCCAGTATTCGCCATGAAAGTGCAAGGGGCTCAAGTGCGGCAACATCGAAAGCGGAAAGCAGTCAGTCAGCGCGGCCGTGCCAGGGGTCCGGGCCCGGGTCGCGCCCGGCTGCAACCTCGGCCAGCCGGCCGAGGTAATGGGCCCAGCCCTCCGCATGGCCGGCGCATTGCTCGGCATTGGGCAGGCCGGTGTGGGTCAGGCGCAGCAGCGTCCCGTCCGACTGCTCGATCAGGTCGATCTCGACCAGGCTCGACCCCGGCGGCACCACCTCGCTACCGTCCCAGCCGAAGCTGTAGGCCAGGCGGTGCACCGGGACTACCTCGCGGAAGGAGCCGCGCGCGAAGCGAGCGCCGGTGACATTGACGAGATAGAGTCCGTCCGGCTGCGGCTCGAGCTGCGCCTCTGTCCCCATCCAGCGCAGGATCTTCTCCGGATCGGTCAGGAGGGCGAACACCGCGGCGGGCGGCGCCGGGATGTGCGTCTCGCGGCGGACGACGAGGGTCTCTTGCATCGGTCTTCCCCACGGTTGCAATGCCTGCCCCGCCTGCGGCGGAGGATGGACGGGCGCCGGAGTCGGCGCCTTGCCCGAGGATAGACCGGCGGGGCCGGCTGCGCCATTGCCGCGGCGCGGATGACAGGCGCCGGATGACAGGCGGGGGCCGTGGCAGCATGATCGCGGCATGGACCTGCCCGCGCTCCTCGCTTGGCTGGTGGACGAGGCCGGCGCCTCGCCCGGCCCTGACCGCTTCCTGGCAGAGCTCGGCGGCCGGCTGCTGGCCGACGGCCTGCCGCTGGCCGGCGGCGCCCTGACGCTCGCGGTGCCGCATCCGATCATCGCCCGCCGCACCTGGCTGTGGCGGGCGGAGACCGGGGCGGTGATCGAGGCGCTGGGTTTCGCCGGCGGTCCGCTCAGCCAAGCCGGGCGCGACTGGCTGGCCGGGCTTGGCCCGGTGCAGGAGGACACGGCCGGCCCGGCGCCGGACGGTCCGGTGCTGGGCTGGGCCGGGACCCGGCCATTCGGCTCCGCCGAGGCCGGCCGGCTGCGTCAGGCCGCGCGTTTCGCCGCGGCGCCCTTGGCCACCCTGGCCGCGCGGGCGGCGCTGGCAGCGCTGCTCGAGGCCTATCTCGGTCGGCGCAGTGCCGCCCGGGTGCAGGCCGGTGCGGTGCGCCGCGGCAGCGGGGAGACCATCCGCGCCGCGCTGCTCTTTGCCGATCTGCGCGGCTTCACCGCCCTGTCCGAGGCGACCGAGCCCGCAACGGTGATCGCCGCCCTCGACGCCTGGTTCGACCGCATCGCCGGGGCGGTGCACGCCTTTGGGGGCGAGGTGCTGAAGTTCATCGGCGACGGCGTGCTGGCGATTTTCCCGGTCACCGGCGTGCCGGCCGAGGCCTGCGAGGCGGCGCTGCGCGCGGTCGTCGCCGCCCGCGCCGGTATGGCCCATCTCGATGCGGTGCGGCAGGCGCAGGGGCTGCCGCCGCTGCCCTTCGGCGCGGCGCTGCATCTCGGCGAGATTCTGTGGGGCAATATCGGCGCGGCCGACCGGTTGGACTTCACCGCCATCGGCCCCGCGGTCAACCTGGTCAGCCGGCTGGAGGGGCTGTGCCGGCCGCTCGGCCGGTCGGTACTGATCTCGGGCGCGGTCGCCGCCGAGACTACGGCGCCGCTGGTGCCGCTGGGCGAACACATGCTGCGCGGCATCGCGGCGCCTTGCGCCGTCTTCACCCTGCCGGATGCGTGAGCGACCCCCCGCCGGCAGTACATCGTGGGTCGGCATCGCCTTGGCGGACCAACCTGATGCGGCCGTCCTCCAGGAAGCGAACGGCGAAGAGACCTGGATACATGTAACTATGCACCTTCAGCATCGCGCCCGCCTGGCGTCATCGAGGCCATGAAGAGCTACACCAACGTAAAGACGTTCTCGCTGCCCTGGGGGTGAGGCAGCCGGAGCCGGAGCGCCGCATGTTGGCGGCCACGGCCTCAAGGGCGCACCCAAATTCCTAGCAGAACAGGCAGGGCCTGCCGACCGCTACCGGCATGCCCGCCATCACCACGACGGAAGACCCTGTGACCGACATCCACGACGTCGCACTCCGTCGGGCTTCCGGCAATCTCTGGCCGCCACCCAGGAAGGACTGGGACGGGCTCTCCGAGGGCAGGGCGATCGTGCCTGTCCGGATCAGGAACGCATTTTACTCCGGCGTTGACTCGCCGTTAGAGCGCCGTAGGAATAAAGACTTGCTTCAGCCGGCCGAACAGGCTGAACCGCGGCGTCCGGGGTAAAATCGAGTGCAGTGTGGACACGAGAATCCCGGCACGGACGGACATGCCGTGATGGCAATAGCACAGTATCCAGTGCATATGCCGATCGCTCAGACCGAAGAATCTCTTCGCCGTGCCGTAGCTATCGTCGGTGAGGCCCGCCTCGCGGAGGACCGGATCCTGAAATGCGACGGTAAGGGCGGAGTCGGCGCAGCGCATGCTGTCGCGGACCGGGGCGTCCATATACTCCGTCTGCGGAAACGTATTCAGCAGTCTGTCCGGCTCCCGGGCGAGAAGTTCGCTCCAGCGCTGAAGACGTTGCTGTCGGGAAAGAAAACCTGCTTTGGGAAGGTTGGGGGAAATGTTTGCTTTGGTCGAAAGCTGATCAAGTGTCACGCGTTCCATGATCATTGCTCCTCTTAGCGGTCATGCAAAAAACCGTCGGCAGGATGCTCCCCAATATTTCTTCGCTCATCTGCCGAAACGCGGCAGGAATCAAAACGGACCAGCGTTTCCCAGGTGACCGAGAAGTTAGCATGAACGATAGCACTCTGCTCGGGTGCCTGTCCACGAAACCGGCGAAAAGTCCGAGGCGCTGATCCAGAAGGCGGGCGCGCGTTTCGACTCTCATCCGGCCCGGCTGAAGGTGAAAACGGAGGTCAAGGTGACGACACTAAAGGAGAAGATGGATAGCCTATGGGCCAAGAGGTGAATTTCAGGGAAGTGCCATGCCTGACGATCTTGAGCATGCCGCTGCGGCCATTGCCGTGGCCTTCATTCAACAGCGTTTCGCAGATACGCCCGAGCAAGCTGCAAGGATCTACTTCGACTGCCTGGATGCGCTGACCGTCGAGAGCGACCGGCGGGCAAAGGAGAGGACCGACGAGAGAGCCAAACAGCTACGTGGCTCGCCTGGTTGACCCCGGCGGTCCAGCAGCGCGCCCGCCGCGACCCGCCTCTCCAGCACCGTCACCGTCGGCAGCGTCGGCGTGGAGGTGAACACCTCGGTCATTGATCTATCTAAAGAAAGCAGCACCCACGGTGTCGCACTTTCTCACGGCCCGAGGTGCGCAGATTCCAAAGAGGATGTGTCAATGCCGTGGCAAATGCCCTACCCGTGGGGAGGCCGCTTGCAGAATGACTAGCGCGCGCGTTCGCCTTGCGGTGGTCGGTGACGTCATGCTTGGCCGGCTGGTCAACAAGTTCCTTGCAACGCGGCCGCCCGAGTGGTTCTGGGGCACTGCCCTGCCGCTGCTTCAGGGAGCCGACGCGGTACTGGCCAATCTGGAATGCGCGCTCACGGACCAGCTTGTGCCGTGGACGCGGACGCCGAAGGTCTTCCGCTTCCGCGCCGAGCCTGCCGCCGTCGCGGTGCTGAAGGCGGCGAACGTCCGCTTCGTCAGCCTGGCCAACAACCACATCCTCGACTACGAAGAGAAGGGCCTGCTGGACACCGTCCGCCATCTGGACGCGGCCGGCATCCTGCATGCCGGCGCCGGGCGTGATCTCGCGGCAGCCCGGACGCCGGCGCTGCTCAAGCTCGGGCCGGTCACTCTCGGCATCCTCGCCATGACCGACAACGAACCGGCCTTCGCCGCCGGCCGCGAAAGGCCGGGCACCTGCTACCATCGCATCGGCGAGGACCGTGCCGTCGCAGCGGATTTGCGTACTCGGGGAGCGGCGCTGCGCCAGGCCGGCGCAGATTTTGTCGTGCTCTCGGCCCATTGGGGCCCCAACATGGTCACCGAGCCGCCGCCGGCCTTCCAGGCCTTCGCGCGCGACCTGACCGACGACGGCACGGTCGACCTCTTCTGGGGTCATTCGGCGCATGTCTTTCAGGGCGTCGAGCGGCGCGGCCGGGGCCTTATTCTCTATGACACCGGCGACTTCCTCGACGATTACCAGGCCGATCCCCGGCTGCGCAACGACTGGTCCTTCGTTTTCCTGGTCGACCTCGAGCGAACGCAGCTTGGCCGCCTCGGCCTCGTGCCCGTGACCCTCAGGCTGGCGCAGGTGAACCTCGCCGAGGGTGCCGACGCGGCAGCCATCTGCACCCGCATGCAGGCCGCCGCCGCGCACGTGGGCACCCGGCTGACGCCGACTTCGGAAGGCCTGGAACTTGTCGCAAATGCCGCTCCGCCTGATACGGACTAGCAGGCTGATGATGTTCGCCAGCTTGCGATTCCCTGTCGAGGGATGGGTGAGATCGCTCAGCAGGCCCTCGCGCATAAGGGCTTCCAGCAGCTGCCGCGAGGTCGGGTTGACGTCGAAGAAAACCCCCGGGGCGACACGACGGCCTGGCACCATCAAGGCGGCGATGGCGAAGTCGCGGTATCCGGGGTTGGCGGAAGAGCCCAGGTAAGCCTGGTAGACCGGCTCGTCTTACCTCCCTTACCGGGACCACGTTGCCGAGGCTGAAGGGGGTGGCGACCAGCGGCTCCAGCGACGAGAGGTCGGCTGTACCACAGGCCGAAGCGCCGGCTGGCGTCTTCCAGGAAGAGGTGATCGTCCGCGTTCTTGTGGTCCGCCTGTATCAGATTGTGGTCTGACGAGGGTGCCCGTCGCGTCCTGAGTCAGGGTCCGGTCGACCTTGATGCCGATGTTCGTCCCCGGCACCATCTGGCCGTCAACCAGATGCGAGTCGATCAACTTCTGTGCGACGTTCAAAGCAGCCTCGCCGGTACCGAACGCCCTTTGCACCTGCGGCTTCAGCGATAGGGCGCGTCGGCAATCAGATTGGCAGCGATTTCCGCCTCCCAGCGGTCGCCGTTGTCCAGCAGCTTCGCCTTATTGTAGAACAGTTCCTCACGCGTCTCCGTCGAAAACTCGAAATTGGGACCCATGACAATGGCATCGACCGGACAGGCTTCCTGGCAGTAGCCGACGTAGATGCACTTCGTCATGTCGACGTCGTAGCGTGTCGCGCGCCGGCTGCCGTCGGATCGCGGCTCCGACTCAATGGTGATGGCGAGGGCCGGGCAGGCAGCCTCGCAGAGCTTGCAGGCGATGCAGCGCTCCTCGCCATTCGGATAGCGCCGCAAGGCAAGCTCGCCTTTGAAGCGCGGGCTCAAGGGGCCCTTCTCGTAGGGGTAGTTGAGCGTCACCTTCGGGCGGAAGAAGTACCGCAGAGTCAGCCACAAGCCCCCCAGCATCTCCGTCAGCAAGGCGCTTTGGAGGAATCGGGAGATCGCGGTGTCTTGTGCCATCGCCTAGGATTCCGCCACGTTTTGAATCCTGACACCGGCCGGCCGTCCTCTTCAGTCAGCCGCCGATGCGTCAAGGAAGGAGAACGCCGCCCTCTGCAACAGGTTCCCCTCTGCCGGAACCCAATTTCTGGCCCGGTGTTTGTCGAAAACAGGGGGAGACCGTCGAGGAGGTGGTGCAGCGTGCGGCGGTGCACGCCAAGAACGAGCATCACATGAAGCCGACCTCCGGCCTCGTCGAACGGATCCAGGGCGCCATTCGCGACAGCTAAAGAGCGAAAGAGATGAGCGACATGATACTGCAGGACCTCGTTTCCGTCGGGCGGCCGCTCGATGATCCGTCCTACGAGCCAAACCGGCTCTACACCCTCTTCGGCAAGCCGGGGCTCGGCGCCTGGACCTGGATGCTGGTGGTTCTTATCCTCCTTGCCAGCCTGGTCGCCGTCGGCATCAGTCAGCTGGTTCTGTGACCTGCCAACAACTCCTCGGAGATGCCGCGAGGTTATCGCTGCCGCACCGATAGTAGCGGGCGGCCTGCGGGGGCTAGTCGGCCGCTGGCGCCGGCTCGTCGGCCGTCCGACTTCACCCTTCCGGCGCGGACGAGAACTCCCCTGGCTCCAGAAACGCGATGTTCAATTCACTCAGGACGTGGCCGATAGGGTTGATGACCGTGGTTGCCGGGTCGTTGGCCGTAGCTTCACCGCCGGCGAACAAAAGCCCGATGCAACGGCGACCGCTATCGTAGACGAGCGATCCGGAATCGCCGCCGTCCGAGAAGCGCGGCGCTTCCTGTGGTTGTGAGACGACAATCTGGTCTACAAAGACGCCACTACCAGAGGAGCCGTACTGCACCCGCACCGCTGCGAAGAGCGACTGCACGAATCCTTCGGTGTGTTCGGTGCTGCGCCCCGTCTTCTGAACGGCGAGACCTATATCCGCCTCTCCCACCGAACGCGTTCGCGCCGGCGTCTCGGCCCCGATGTCCCGCGTGTTCCAGACCACCTGGCTGGTGGCGGGCTCGATCGGTGTCGCGATGGCACCATCGACCCGGTTCTCGCTATCCCCCCCGAACTTGATCTCCACGAAGCGTGCCAGGGTGGCGATGCGGTCGTCGGGATCGGCCCCCCCGTCGGCAGCGCCGGGTTGGAGGATGGCATCCCCTATGGCGCCTTGGTTGGAATCTGCGAGCACGTGGTTGTTGGAAAGGATGGCCACCGCACCGGTCTCCCTGTCCCGCACAAGCCCGCCTAAAGTCCCGGCGGTAATGGCTGCGTGGCCAATGCTGATACCGCTCCGCGCAAGGCGTTCCCGCGCGGTGTATTCGAGGGCGTGAAAGGTGGCCTCCTGGACGTCCGTGATGAATTCCAACACGCCGTCGGGGGCGCCGTCGTCCGGCAAGCGAAGGATCTGGGGGATGCGCCTGGCCAAGGGCAACCGGCGTAAGGACAGCTTCTTGCTCACAAACACCGTAATGGCGAGATCGCTGGTCGTCTTGCCTTGTACGATCTTCCGGCCGATCGCGAAGCCATTGATGCTGTCGCTCCGGAGCAACTGATAGAACGGGTTTGCGCCGCGCGCGAACTGACGGCATTGACGGAAACTGGCTCGTGTCATAACTCAACTCCGCAGATCTGCTAATCCGAAGAGCAGACGTCAGCGTGCGCGAAAACCCGACGTCTTCACCAGCTCCACATCATATCCCTCGATCTGGTGAGACACCCCATCCGGCCACTGGTCTGTTGTCACAAAGACCTGGATACAGGGCTTCTGCGGATTGGTCTTGGCCACCCCCGCGGCCACCCCGGCAACGCCGGTCACCTGCATCAGCTGGTGCCGATATCGCTCCACCACGTCCTTGAGGGTCAGTTTCGTCATTATGGGCTGTCCCAAAACGAATATAGCGCTTTGGGGATCATGCTCCAGACCCTGATGCCGATGATACCGATCTTCCCGATCCCTTGGCCAAATCTGAATGGCAATTGCCCGATCTAAGCGAGTTCGGCGAGCACCGCAGTCGTGTCATGCTCCGGGGTATCACCAATCTCGGCGAGCTTGGCATCGAGCGTCGCGATCATGTCGCGCACCACGTTGGCCTTGGCGGGATCGTGGAACACGTTGACGAGCTCGAGTGGGTCCGCCTCGCAGTCGAAGAGCTCCCACTCCGGCGGCTCGTCGCCGCGCCGCGCGCCCGGCTGGTCCAGCGCCTCATTGTACCAGTAGATCAGCTTGTGACGCTGGTCGCGGATGCCGTAGTGGGCGAAGCAGTTGTGGATGGCGTCCTTGTGCATCCAGTAGCGGTGGTAGGCCACCTGCGACCAGTCGTCGGGCACGCGCCCCTCCAGGACCGGGCGCAGGCTGCGCCCCTGCATGTAGGAAGGCACCGCGAGGCCGGCATAGTCTAGGAAGGTCGGCGCGAAGTCGACGTTCGTTGCGATGGCGTCAACGACGCCCGGCCCGAAGCCCGCCGGATAGCGGATGAGGAACGGCATCTGCAGTGATTCTTCATAGATGAACCGCTTGTCGAACCAGCCGTGTTCGCCGAGGAAGAAGCCTTGGTCGGAGGTGTAGATGACGATGGTATCGTTCGCGATGCCGTCTTCCTCCAGCCAGTCGAGCAGGCGGCCAACGTTCTCGTCGATCGCCACGACGGTACGCAGGTAGCGCTTGATGTAGCGCTGGTACTTGAAGTGGTCGAGCTCGCGCTTCGAGGCGAAGGTGAAGCGCTCACCCGTATTGCGATCGAACAGCACGAGGTCGCGCGGGTCTTCCGGATTCGGCACCTTGGCGCGCTCCGGCCAGCCGATCTCTTCATTCCAAGAGTCCGCCAGCCCTTCTGGCCAGACAAGGCCGAGATCGTCGTAATTCATGTCGACACGCACGCGCATCTTTGCGGCCGCCGCGGCGCGCGCCCGGTTCTTGTAGTTGTCGTCGAAGCTCTCGGGAACCGGGATCGTCTCGTCCTCGAACAGGCGGGCGTGGCGGGGCGCCGGCGAGAAGGGGCGGTGCGGCGCCTTGTGGTGACACATGAGAAAGAACGGGCGGTCGCGATCGCGCGCGGCGAGCCAGTCGAGGCAGTGATCCGTGATGAGATCGGTGGCGTAGCCGCGGTAATAGCGCAGGCCCTCGGGCCCAATCATGTCGGGGTCGAAGTAGGCCCCCTGGTCGGGCAGCACGCGCCAGGTGTCGAAGCCGGTCGGGCAGTGCCGCGGTCCCTCGCCGAGGTGCCACTTGCCGAAGATCGCGGTCGCGTAGCCGCCGGCCTGCAGGCTCTTCGCGACGTTCGGCCAGCGGTTGTCGAGCAGGGTCACGAGGGTGGTGACGCCGTTCACGTGGTTGTAGGTGCCGGTCAGAATCGAAGCGCGGCTCGGCGTGCAGATCGAGTTGGTGACATAGCAGTGGTCGAGGCGCTTGCCCGCCTCGGCGATGCGGTCGAGGTTGGGCGTCGTGACGATGCGCGAGTCATAAGCGCTGATCGCCTTCGCCGCGTGGTCGTCGGCCATAATGAAGAGGATGTTCGGTTGACGCGGCATGGCGTTTTCTCCTGCGAAGCTGCTCGCTCTTGGAGCCTGCGAGGATTGCTCGGCGCCTGTGATACTGCTTGCCGGCACAGCCGCCAGAGCCTTCGCCCTATTTTTACCTCAAGCGTTTGGGCATTGCGTGTGCTGTTTTGGTGTTGAATTTCAATAGATCCACCATAGGGTGATCGCGGGCTTGGCAACGGCTGAGAAGGATTTCATTGCCGGCTTGTCCTGCCGGATGGTGACGCGCCTGTAGTCCTTGATGCTGCAACAGGTGCGCTCGTTTATGCTCCTGGCGCGAGTCGGCGGCGTGGGATGTACGATTTCATAGAAGAACTTCTGCAGCGGATGAATCTGGCCGACAAAGTCGGGCAGCTCAACCATCCGACGGCCCAAAGCGAGGTGAGCACCGGCGCCGGCGAGGCCGTCGTGGACATCGAGAGCCGCATCCGCAGGGGCGAGGTCGGCAGCCTGGCGGGGGGCGGCGATCTCGCCCGGCTCGCCGAGTGGCAGCGGATCGCCGTCGAAGAGTCGCCCCACGGCATTCCGCTGCTGTTCACGCTCGACGTGATCCACGGCCATCGCACCATCTTCCCGCTGCCGCTGGGCCTTGCCTGCGCGTGGGACGCGGCGCTGGTTCGCCGCACGGCGCGCCTTGCCGCTAGGGAGGCCACTGCCGAGGGCATCACGCTCGCCTGGGCCCCGATGCTCGATGTCACCCGCGATGCCCGCTGGGGCCGCTGCGCCGAGAGCTCCGGGGAGGACCCGCTGCTCGGTGCCGCCTTCGCCACGGCCATGGTCGAGGGCTTCCAGGGGGATGACCTCACCCACCCGGATACGGTGATGGCAACTGCCAAGCACTTCGCCGGCTACGGTCTGTCGGAATCGGGCCGCGACTACAACGCCGTCGACGCCAGTCCCTACCGCATGCATAACGTCGTGCTGCCGCCTTTCAAGGTGGCCGTCGACGCCGGCGTCGGGGCGATCATGGTTGGCTTCCACGACCTTGCCGGGATTCCCTGCACCGCGCACCGCGAACTGCTGCGGGACCTGCTGCGCGACCGCTGGGGTTTCGACGGCCTGATCGTCTCCGATTACACCGCGGTCCTGGAGCTGGTGAACCACGGCGTGGCGGCCGACACGATGGAGGCCGCCTTGCTCGCGTTCTCTGCCGGCGTCGACATAGACCTGATGAGCGGGCTTTACCTTCGCCACCTCCCGGAGCTGGTTGCCGAGGGCCGCATCGCCGAGGCTGAGATCGACGCGTCGTGTCGTCGCGTGCTGCAGGCCAAGCAGCGGCTCGGCCTGTTCGACCGGCCCTATCGCGGCCTGGAAGGCCACCGCCAGCACGTCACCCTCACAGCCGAAAGCCGCCGCCTGGCCTGCGAAGCGGCGGCCAAGGCCTGCGTGCTGCTGAAGAACGACGGCGTCCTGCCGCTGGCGCGCGACGGCCGCACCATCGCCCTGATCGGCCCGCTGGCCGACAACCGGGCCAACATGCAGGGCACCTGGGCGGTTTCCGCCCGGCCGGAGGACAGCATCACCGTGCTGGAGGGCATGCAGGTCGCCGCCAGAGAGCGCATCCGCATCCTCCATGCCAAGGGCACCAACATCGTCGACGACCCGAGCCTCGCCGCGCGCCTCAATGTCTTCGGCGCGACCTTTGCCATCGATGCGCGCCCGCCGGATGAGCTGATCGCCGAGGCCGTCGCGCTTGCCCAGCAGGCGGATGTGGTGGTCGCCTGCGTCGGCGAGGCGAAGGAGCACGCCGGGGAATCGTCGACGCGCAGCGAGCTGGGCCTGCCCGGCAGCCAGGAGCGGCTGTTGCGCTCGCTGCACGAGACCGGCAAGCCGCTGGTGCTGGTGACCATGAGCGGGCGTCCCCTGGCGCTCGAGTGGGAAGATCGACACGCCAATGCAATTCTGCATGCCTGGTTCGGCGGCAGCGAGGCCGGCAATGCGGTCGCCAAAGTCCTCTTCGGCGACGTCAACCCGTCCGGCAAGCTCGCCATGAGCTTCCCCCGCACTGCCGGGCAATGCCCGATTGCCTATGCCGAGGCGCCGACCGGCCGGCCGGTCGACAAGATCGGCATCGACGTCCGCGGCGACGCCGACGTCGACGCGCAGGGCCGTCATGTGTTTCGCAAGTTCACCACCGCCTGCCGCCTCGAGGGCCCGCACACGCCGCTCTATCCTTTCGGTCACGGTCTCGGTTACAGCGCGTTCGAGTACGGTGCGCTCGAGCTTGACAAGACCGCGCTGCGCGGCGAGAGCGATAGGCTCAACGCCACTGTCACGGTGCGCAACGCCGGCGCCGTCGCCGGCGATGAGATCGTCCAGCTCTACATCAGCGATCCCGTTGCCAGCCGGTCGCGCCCCCTGCGCGAGCTGAAGGGCTTCCAGAAGATCCTGCTGCAGCCGGGCGAGGAGCGGCGCGTGAGCTTCACGATCACCGTCGCCGAGCTGAGTTTCTTCCGCGCCGAGCGTCTCTCCGCGCCCGATCAAGTCTGGGAGCCGGGGCGCTTCATCGTGCAGATCGGCGCGAGCTCGCAGAGGCTTTCGGAGGCCGCCATCGAGTGGAGGGCAGACGCATGACAGACTCCGATCGTCCGGGCCCCAGAGGCCTATCCGACGCCGAGCTGCTCGACCTCGTGCAGCGCCAGACGCTGAAGTACTTCTGGGACTTCGCCCATCCGGTCAGCGGCCTGGCGCGCGAGCGCAGCAACCAGGCCTACCGGTACGACTATCGCGACACGGTGACCAGCGGCGGCAGCGGCTTCGGCGTCATGGCGCTGCTGGCGGGGGCCGAGCGCGGCTTCCTGCCGCGCGCGGAGGTGCTCGAGCGCATCCGCGGCATGGTCGCCTTTCTCGGCAAGGCCGAGACCCACCACGGCGTCTTCCCGCACTTCCTGCACGGCGGGACCGGCGCCACGATTCCGTTCTCCCCGAAGGACGATGGCGGCGATATCGTCGAAACCTCCTTCCTGATGATGGGGCTGCTCTGCGCGCGCCAATATTTCGCCGGGCCGGCGGAGAAGGAAGCCGGCCTGCGCGAGGCCATAGACCGGCTGTGGGACGCCGTCGAGTGGGACTGGCACACCCAGGGCGGCCGCGACGTGCTCTACTGGCACTGGAGCCCGCGGCATGGCTGGGAAATGAACCATGCCATCACCGGCTGGAACGAGTGCCTCATCACTTATGTCATGGCCGCCGCCTCGCCCAGCCATCCGATTCCGCCGGCGGCCTACCACAGCGGGTGGACCAACGGCCGAACGTTCCGCAACGAGCGGACCTACTACGACCTCGAGCTGCCGCTCGGGCCGCCCCACGGCGGCCCGCTGTTCTTCTCGCACTATTCGTTCCTTGGCCTCGACCCACGCGGCCTGCGCGACCGCTACGCCGACTACTGGGCGCAGAACCTCGCCCACACGCGGATCAACCGCGCGCACTGCATCACCAACCCCAACGGCTACGAGGGCTATGGCCCCAACTGCTGGGGCCTCACGGCCTGCGACGGCGATGCCGGCTACGGCGCTTTCAGCCCCGACAATGATCGCGGCGTGATCGCCCCCACGGCGGCGCTGTCGGCCATGCCTTACACGCCTGAGGAGTCGATGGCGACGCTGCGGCACTTCTACGAGGACTTGGGCGGGGAGATCTGGGGACGGCACGGCTTCGTCGACGCCTTCAACCGCACGCAGCGCTGGGTCGCCGACAGCAACCTCGCGATCGACCAGGGGCCGATCGTGGTGATGATCGAGAATCACCGTTCCGGGCTGCTCTGGGACCTGTTCATGAGCTGTGAGGAGGTCCGTGCCGGACTGTGCCGGCTCGGGTTCGAGAGCCCACGCCTTACGGCCTCGGAGGCTTAGCGCCCGCAGCCTGGGCGCGCAGCCGGGCAGTGCTGACGAAAGCCGCGTAGCTCCAGGTCAGGTGGCGCGCCGAGGTCTGCGCGCCGGTTTCCCGATCGACTTGCTCGGACAGCGCGCCGTCCGCCGGCGTCAGCGCACGCACGGTCGCCATGAAAGCGTCGCCGCGCCGCAGCAGCGCGGCACGATCCTGTCCAGGGTATCGTGCCAGGCGATAGCAAAGCCCGGCCGCGGCGAGCGTTGTCGGATACCAGGCCCCGCCGCCGAAGTAGCGGTCATCGCGCGACCGCCCGAGTGCCGGCGCCTGGCCCGGGGGAAGAGCGTGGTTGATCGGCAGCTCGCGCGCGAAGAGGCGCTCGATCGCGGCCTGCGTGGCCTGGACCCTTGCGTCCTGCACGCTGTGAGGACCGGCCGGCAGATCGGCATCGAGCACGGCCAGTAGCTGCGCGGCGTCGACGAGGTCGTCGGTCGAGCTTCCGGGCGCGTCCCGGATTGCCATGTAGACCCCGTGCTGCTGCGACCAGTGCTGCTCCAGTCCGGCGCGCAGGCGATCCTCAGCCGCGTACCATTCGTCCGCCGCGTCATCGGCCCAAGCCCCGCCGTGCAGGAGCGCGCCGAGCTGTACAACGGCCACATAGTAGTGGTGCGCGTTCTGGCCGGCCTCCTCCCAGGGGCCGATGCAGCGCCGATCGGCGTGGCGCCGCGTGAACTCCAAGTCGAGTCGCAGCAGGCGGAGCAACTCTTCGCTCGGCGGTCCGTCGGCGGCCAGGTAGTGCAGGCAGGCAAGGGCGCGCAGCGCCGGGCCGTCGTACTGCGGACGCGACCAGCGCAGAACGTCGATCGTGCCGTCGGGATTGAAGCGAGGCTCGCCCAGCAACCTGTCGCCGGCGAGCCTGCGGAGCTCGGCGTCGTGACGAAGGAACTTGCGGTAGCCTCGACGGGTCGCCTGTCGATGTCGACTCGAGCCCAGGAAGGCTGCTCCATCGAGGCCGCACAGTGTCAGGCTGAAGCGCACGAAATTCTCGAAGTGCCGGCGCCAGCGATGGCGCTCGGCTTCTGATTCTGCGTCCTGCATCAGCGCGGCGACGGTGCGCATGACGATCGCCGAATCGCGCACCCAGTGGAAGAAGTAGTCGGGCTCGGGATCCCAGTCGGCGATCACCGGCGAGGCCAGCACCGATCCCGGCGCGGGAACCACGACCTGGCCGAAGGCTTCGCGCCGCCGGACCAGTTGTGTCGCGGAGATCGCCCGCTCCATGGCGGCGGCGCTATGGCGGGCCTGGTCGTCGATCCAGGCTCTGAGGTCGGCGTCAGTCATACCGCAAAGTGAACCGAAAAAGCTGAAGCACATGCTTAACAAACGAGGTTAGCAAAAACTGGGGTCGACGAGCAGTCGGGAAGCACTTTTTTGCCCCATCGATGCCCCAGCCCGAGCCAGGACAGTGATTAATTCTAGGGCAACTCACTGAAAATACGGGAATATTTTGCGGAGCCGGCGGGTGCGCGTGGCCTCGGGTTGCAAAGATGGTGTCGGCGCACGTGCCATAATGGCGACATAATTTTAACACACATTAAGAAATTCGTAATCAATGTCGGTCAAAAAATAGGTTTCAGGGAATCAGAGGATTCTCGCCGGTGCAGTAGGGATCAAACGCTCCTCCAGCCTCGATCCGACCGGTATCAACGTCAGCGCGAAAGGAGGGTGGTGGTAGTGCCTCTAGGCGACAGCGTGTTGAGTTTCCGGCGTATGCGCCGCGACCTGGACAGCGAGGACATCGACGTCACTCCGCTGCCGCCCGTTGCCAAATCGTATAGCTTGCGCCGGCGGTCGCGCAAGGCGATGGAGGTGCACCCTGAGAAGCAGCTTTCGGCCGGCGAGGCGCGGTCCCCGGCAAAGGTCGAAACCGGCCCTGGCCAACCGGACATCCCCGGAGCCACCCTACCGGGCGAGTATCAGCCTCCAACCGTCGAATACGAAGGAAAGAGCGCGGCTTCCGAGAGCTGGGCGCTTCTGCGCACTCTCTGGCGGTCGCGTTACCGCGTTCGAATTGGCCTGTTGGCCGCAGGGATCGTCGCGGTGCTGGTCGGCAACATGGTCGGCCAGATCGAGCTCAACCAGTGGCATGGCTTGTTCTTCGACGCGCTCGAGCAGCACAACCTGGCCGCCTTCGGCAACCAGCTCCTGATGTTCCTCGCTATTGTCGGTGGGCTGCTGGCGCTCGTCGTCGGGCAGACCTGGATGCAGGAGATGCTGAAGGTCCGCCTGCGGGAGTGGCTGACCCACCACCTGCTCGACGAGTGGCTTGTGCCCGGCCGCGCCTATCGCCTCGGCCTCGCCGGCGAGATCGGCGTGAATCCGGATCAGCGTATCGAGGAGGATACCCGCAAGCTCACCGAGCTCTCGGCCATCCTCGGGGTCGGCTTGTTGCAGGCTGGCATGCTGCTCGTCACGTTCATCGGCATTCTCTGGGCGCTTTCCGCCAATGTCGTCTTCGTGTTCAACGGTAGCAGCTTCGCAATTCCGGGCTACATGGTCTGGTGCGCCATTCTCTACGCCCTGATCGGCTCGCTCCTGACCTGGCGGGTGGGGCTTCCTCTGATCGCCTTGAATTCGGAGCGCTACGCCAGGGAAGCCGATCTCCGCTTCGCCCTGGTGCGGGTCAGCGAGAGCGCCGAAAGTGTTGCGCTGTTCGGCGGCGAGGGGGACGAGCGGCGCCAGCTCGAGGGCAATCTGGATCGCGTCGTCAGCTCGATGCGGCGGCTGTCCGGCGGACTGGCGCGGCTCACTTGGATCACCTCCGGCTATGGCTGGATCGCCATCGTGGTGCCGATCGTGGTCGCCTCGCCCGGCTATTTCAGCGGCGGACTGACGCTGGGCGGCATGATGATGGTGGTCGGCGCCTTCAACCAGGTGCAGGGCTCGCTGCGCTGGTTCGTCGAACGCTTCCCGGAGATCGCCGACTGGCGCGCGACGCTGCAGCGTGTAAGTGCCTTCAAGGCCGCTGTTGCCAGGCTAGAGCAGATCGACGACAGCATCGACAGCATCAAGTTGGTCCAGGATCCCGACGGAAAGCTCGGCTTCGAGGATGTCAGCGTGCTGCTGTCCGACGGCCGGGTGGTCATCGCCGAAGCGACGGTAGAGATCGGCCGCGGCGAGCGGGTACTGATCGTTGGTGAGTCCGGGGCGGGCAAGAGCACGCTGTTCCGCGCGGTCGCCGGACTCTGGCGGTGGGGCAGCGGCACGATCCGCCTTCCCGAGCCTGGCAGCATGATGTTCATGCCGCAGCGGCCATACCTGCCGCTCGGCACGCTGCGGTCGGCGATCACCTATCCGGATCCGCCCGATGCTTTCTCTACTGCAGAGGTGGAGGCCGTGGTGAAGCGGGTCGGTCTGGCCGAGTTCCTGGAGGCGCTCGATGTCGAGGCACGGCTGGATAAGAGCCTTTCGCTTGGCCAGCAGCAGCTGATCGGTTTCGCGCGCCTGCTGCTGCACACGCCGGCCTGGGTGTTCCTGGACGAAGCCACCTCGGCGCTGGACGAGGTCAGTCAGCGCCGGGCGATGTCGATCTTCGATCATGAGTTGAAAGACGCCACGGTGCTGAGCATCGCCCATCGCTCCGGCATGGAGGCCTTCCACACGCGGACCCTGCATCTGGTGCGCACACCCGGCGGGGCCATGCTATACCACAGGGAGCCGGAGGCACCGGCACAGGAGCACGTCGAGCCGTGGCGATCGGCGCTTATGGAAGAACTGCCAGTTGCCCTGTTCGTCCGACCCGAGCCGGCTGGTTGAGGGCCTTCCCGAATGGCCCAGCCCTCTGGGGCGCGGGCGGCCGATCCCGTTGAGCCGTCGCCTCCGCCTGTGCCGGCCGCCCTTTTCCAGTCCCGTCTTTAGTTCTCGGCCCCTTTTGTCACAGCGAGGTCGTGCCTGAGCGCAGCACCCGAGTCTCAGGTATAGGCTGTGCTGGGCCGGGTAGCGGACGGTTGGAGCAGGAAGCGACTGGGATCCCAGCACATCGGGCCAGTTCCGGTGATGCAGCCGGCCTTCTGATCCGTCATCCCAATAAGTCTGCAGCACACTCTGCCGTGCCGAAACAAATGAAACGCGACGGCGCTTCCGATGACATCGCCCTGAAACGGCCTCGGCGTAAGAATCTGATGGCGCCGGTGCTGCCGGCCCTGCCGAACGAGGAGTCGATCCTTGGGCCATGCCGCAAGCGAACCCGCCGATGCCGTAGTCGCGCGGCGGGATGACGGGAAAGAGCCAAGCTATCGCTGGGTGATCGTCTTCACCGCAGCGGCGATGCTTGCCATCGCGATGGGTCAGCTGGTGAATGGCCTGTCGGTGTTCTTCATACCCCTGGAAGAGGAATTCGGCTGGGCGCGCGGCTCGATCGCGTTTATCAATACGGCGGGCCTCGTAGGGCTGGCGTTCGGCGGCATCGTCATGGGCGGCATCGCCGACCGGGCAGCTATCCGAGCCGTCTGCCTCTTCGGTGCGGCTGTCACCGGTCTGTGTGTGCTGGCGGCATCGTGGGCCGATGCGCTCTGGCAGTTCTATCTGCTGTTCTTCGTTGCCGGGGCCTTCGGCGCTGGCTCGCTCTTCGCTCCACTCATCGCCCTTGCTGGAAACTGGTTCCGGACCGGGGCCGGGCTCGCCATCGGCATCGTTTCGGCGGGCCAGGCGGTGGGACAGGGTGGCGTACCCTTTGGCACCGCTTTCCTGATCGAAGCACTGGGATGGCGCGAGGCATTTGCCGTTCTTGGCATCATCACGCTGGCCTTGCTCGTGCCGCTCGCGCTGCTGACGAGGGAGCCGGCCCACCGGCATGCCCGGACAACCGCCGGCAACAGCGACGCACCCGTTCCGCTGCCCGCGGGTGTTGTCGTATTGTGGCTCAGCGCGGCGGTGGTGCTCTGCTGCACCTGCATGTCCGTTCCGCTGATGCACCTGGTGCCACTCATCCAGGGTCGGGGAGTTTCGGCGCCAGAGGCGGGCAGCGTGCTCTTCGCCATGATGATCGCAGCGATTCTAGGCCGCGTTGCTTTCGGCCGGCTGGCAGACATGATCGGCGCAATCCCGGCTTACATGATCGCATCCTTGTGGCAGACCTCGCTGGTGTTTCTCTTCACGAGGATCAGCGATCTCGACACACTCTATGTCTTTGCCCCGATATACGGTTTCGGTTACGCGGGTGTCATGACGGGCTTGCTTGTCACCACGCGCGCCCTGACGCCTGCCTCGCGGCGTGCCAGTTCGACGGGCGTGATCCTCGCATTTGCGTGGCTGGGGCATGGCATCGGCGGCTACCAGGGCGGACTGTTTTACGACCTCACGGGGGCTTACGACGTGAGCTTTGCGAATGCGGCGCTGGCCGGATTGCTCAATCTCCTTGTCATTGGATCTCTCTTCGTCACGATCAGGCGGCGGATCGGCGTTCCCGCGTAGACGGTGCGCTGCATCCGGCATGTCAACCGCCGGACGACGCCATCTTAGAGGAGCGCCAAGTATGTCGGCAGACGGCACCGAGCCGTCGTGTGGCGAGATCAACGGACGAGTCGGCTCCTCAGCGGCAAGCTGGTATTGACGGGTCGCCTTGGCATTTGACAGCGAAAGCCGTTTGATCGAAACTCTTGGGTCAAGTGCCGCTTGGCGGCGCGTCAAATAACATAGCGGGTAGACCGCGCGAGGCAATGACGCCCCAGAGCCGCCCTGACCGCAGGGACGGGTCTTGGGGCTGTTTTCGTTCTTGGGGGACCGCATTGGCATCAGGGGAAATCCCGCTCGGGATCCTTTATTCGGTCACCGGGACCTACAGCCTGATCGGGCAGGCCTGCCTCGACGGCGTGCGCCTTGGCCTGGAGGAGGTCAACCGCGACCCGCGCTACCCCTTCAGCTTTCGGCCCGAGATCGAGGATCCGGGCGCCAACATCGACCACTACCTGGCGTTCAGCGAAGCCATGCTGCGCGAGCGCGGCTGCCGGCACATCATCGGCACCATCACCTCGATCGGGCGCAAGGAAATCATCCCGATCATCGAGAAGTACGACGCGCTGCTCTGGTATATGTGCCCCTACGAGGGCTTCGAGTGCTGTGAGAACGTGATCTACACTGGGGCCTGTCCGAACCAGCACATCGTGCCGCTATTCCGCTACCTGCTGCCGCGCTACGGCAAGCGGGTCTACCTCGTCGGCTCCAACTACATTTGGGGCTGGGAGACCAACCGCACGGCTCGCGAGCTGGTGCAGGCCTCGGGCGGTGAGGTTGTCGGCGAAAGGTACCTGGCCTTCGCCTCTCAGGACGTCGCCCGCCTCATCGAGGACATCCGCGAGCAGCGGGCGGACTTCGTGCTGAACAACCTGGTCGGCACCTCGAGCTACGCTTTCCTCTCCGCCTGCCACGAGGCTGCCCGCAGCGATCCGTCGTTCGCGCCGGAAAGCCGTCCGGTCGTCAGCTGCAACCTGACCGAGGCCGAGCTCGACAGCATTGGTCCGGCGGCGACGGGGCTGATATCCACCGCGATCTACTTCGACAGCCTGGAGAGCCCCGAAAGCCTTGCCTTTCGCCGGCGGGTCGAGGCGCGCTTCGGCGCGGCACGGCGCAACTCGGTCTATCTGGTGAACGCCTATATCGCCGTGAAGCTGCTGGCCGAGGCGATCCTCGCCTGCGGCAGCGACGAGAGCGAGGCGGTGAAGAAAGCGCTTTTCGAGCTGGTGCTGGAGACTCCTCTCGGCACCACCAGGATCGACAGCGCCACCAATCACGCGGCGCTGCGGCCCTACATCGGCCGCGTCGCGGCCGATAGCAGCTTCAAGGTCGTCGAGGCGACCCCGCAGCCGATCGCCGCCGATCCCTACCTCGTCGACTTCGACGCCCGCGACTTCGGCGCGGAAGTGAACCGCCGCTCGGCCATGCAGCTGAGGGTCGTGAAATGACCGCCTTCCGCACGCCGAACTTCCGTGGCTGGCAGGTGGTTGTGCTGCACCGCGAGGACGCGGGCATGCGCCGGCTGGCCCGGCAGCTCGAGCGCTTCGGCGTCACCTGCCGCTTCGCCTGGCCGAAGCTGGAGAGCCTGGACCCGGCGGTGAAGGCGGTCTTCTTCGACGGAGACAGCGGCTATGACGGACTCTTCCCCTGGCAGGCGGGCCAGCCGCCGGTGCCGCTGATTGCGCTCATGCGTTCCGAGGCACCTGGCCGGCTGGAGTGGGTGCTGGCACAGGGCATCTGCTCGCACCTCGTGAAGCCGGTGCAGTCGACCGGCGTTTACAGCGCCTTGGTGCTGGCCAGCCACAGCTTCGCCCAGGCGCAGGAGCAGGAGGCACGCATCGCGGCCCTTAAGACGCGTCTGCGGCTGCGCCCGGAGGTGATCCGGACGGTTCTCGCGGTGATGCGGCTGGGCGTGTTCGACGAGGACAAAGCCTATGCCTGCATCCGCGCCGCCGCGATGGAGCGCCGGATGACCGTCGAGGCCTTCTGCGCGACGGCAGACGATGTCAGTCTGCGCGCCCTGCTGCCGCGGCGCCGGCAAAGCAGCGGCCTGGGCCGCGCATGAAGGTCATACGGGAGCTGCTGCGGCGCACGCTGGCGACCTTCGGACTGACGGTCATCGCGGTCATCGTGGTGCTGGCCGTGCTGGCACCGGTCATCACGCCCTACTCTCCAAACGAACAGACCTTCGATGGTCTCACGCTGGAAGGCGCGCCGCTGCCGCCGGGCGGCGCCTTTCTGCTGGGCACCGATCTTCTGGGGCGCGATCTCTTCTCCCGCCTGATATACGGCGCCAGAACCTCGCTGGTCATCGGCGTCGTGGCCAACGGCGTCGCCGTGCTGACCGGTGCGGTAATCGGCATTACCGCTGGCTTTCTGCGCGGCGTCGTCGGCGCCGTGCTGATGCGCTTCACCGACCTCATGATGGCTTTCCCGGCCTTGCTGCTGGCGATTGTGCTGGCAGCGATGTTCCGTCCCAGCCTGTGGATTGTGGCGCTGGTCATCGCAATGGTGAACTGGGTGCAGGTCGCCCGGGTCATCTACACCGAGACGATCTCGCTCTCCGAGCGTGACTTCATCGAGGCCGAGCGCAGCCTGGGTGCCTCGCGAGGGCGGATCCTGATCCAGCATATCGCCCCGCATCTGGTCTCCACGATTGTGGTCTGGGCGACACTCGGCATCGCCACGACAGTCCTGCTGGAAGCCACGCTCAGCTTCCTTGGCATCGGCGTGCAGCCGCCGACCCCGAGCTGGGGCAACATCATCTTTGAGAACCAGACCTACTTCACCACGGCACCCTGGCTGGTGTTCATTCCTGGGGTGGCCATTCTGATGCTGGCGCTATCCTTCAACGTCGTCGGTGACGCCCTGCGCGACATCCTGGATCCCAAGCAGAAGGGCAGGGGTTGATGGCGGCTTATCTGCTCAGGCGTCTGCTGGGATCGATCTTGATCCTCATCGGCATCAGCCTGGTCACCTTCGTGCTGCTCTATCTGCTGCCGGCGGATCCGGCGCGCCAGATCGCCGGGCGCAGCGCGACTGCGGCCACGGTGGAAAACATCCGAGAGCAGCTCGGCCTCAATCTGCCTTTCTACGAACGCTACCTGCGCTACCTGGGCGGACTGCTGCAGGGCGACCTCGGCCGCTCCTACATCCAGCGCACCGAGGTGAGCACGCTGATCGCCGCGCGCCTGCCGCCGAGCCTGCTGCTGATGGGAGCGGGCATTCTGGCCGAGCTGCTGATCGGCCTGACTTTAGGCGTCGTTGCAGCGCTGCGGCGACGCAGCAGGCTCGACCAGGGCTTGATGGTACTGTCCTTCGTCGGCGTCTCGGCGCCGCAGTTCGTCGTCGGCATTTTGCTGATTTACGTCTTTGCCTACAGGCTCGGCTGGTTCCCTTTGAGTGGGTACGGCACGCCGCAGCACCTGGTGCTGCCGGCCCTGACCCTGGGCTTCCTCGGGGCGGGCTGGTATGCGCGCATGATGCGCTCCTCCATGCTGGATGTGATGCAGCAGGACTTCGTGCGAACCGCCCGCGCCAAGGGCCTCAGCAAGGCGCGCGTCATCCTGCGCCATGCGGTGCCCAATGCGCTGCTGCCGATTGTTGCAATGGTCGGCATCGATGTTGGCATCCTGATGAGCGGCATCGTTGTCGTGGAATCGGTTTTTGGCTGGCCGGGCATCGGCCAGCTTGCCTGGCAAGCGATCCAGCGCGTCGATATTCCCATCATCATGGGGGTTACCCTGGTTGCGGCCTGGGCCATCGTGATCGGAAATCTCTTTGCAGACGTGCTGGCTCTCTTTGTCGACCCAAGGATCAAGCTGAGATGATCGCGGAGGGGGAGGAACGCCTTTGGGCTTTCGATCAATTCAAGAACAGGGAGAACTGAAATGAGAAAGTGGTTGCTTGCGGGCGCTGCGATTTTCCTGCTGTCGGGTGTGGCTGTGGCCGAGGTCAAGCAGGGCGGCTCCATGACCGTCACCTACAAGGACGATGTTTCTACGCTGGATCCGGCGATCGGCTACGACTGGCAGAACTGGTCCATGATCAAGAGCCTCTTCGACTCGCTGATGGACTACCAGCCGGGCACCACCGAGCTGATTCCGGACCTGGCCGAGAGCTACGACATCTCGCAGGACGGCCTGACCTATACCTTCAAGCTGCGTCAGGGCGTGAAGTTCCACAATGGCCGGGAGATGACAGCCGAGGACGTCAAGTATTCGCTCGAGCGCACGGTCAATCCGGAGACCCAGAGCCCCGGCGCCGGCTTCTTCGGCGCCATCAAGGGCTTCGATGCCGCCTCCTCCGGAGACGCCAAGGAACTGGAAGGCGTTGAGGTGGTCGAAGAGGCGACGGTGAAGATCGTGCTGTCGCGCCCGGATGCCACCTTTCTGCATGTCATGGCGCTGAACTTCGCGTCCGTCGTGCCGTCCGAGGAAGCCGAGAAGCACGGCCCCGACTTCGGCAAGAACCCGGTCGGCACCGGCGCCTTCAAGCTGACGGAATGGACCCTCGGCCAGCGGCTGGTCTTCGAGCGCAACGCGGACTACTATCAGGCGGGCCTGCCGCGCCTCGATCAGATCGTCTTCGAGGTCGGGCAGGAGCCGATCGTCGCCCTGCTGCGCCTGGAGCGTGGCGAAGTCGACATCGCCGGCGACGGCATCCCGCCGGCTAAGTTTCTCGAGGTCAAGAACGATCCTAAGTTCAAGGACATGATCATCGAGGGCAGCCAGCTGCACACCGGCTACGTCACCATGAACGTGAAGATGGCACCCTTCGATAACGTGAAGGTGCGCCAGGCGGTGAACATGGCGATCAACAAGGACCGCATCGTGCGCATCATCAACGGTCGCGCCGTGCCGGCCAACCAGCCGCTGCCGCCGCTGATGCCCGGCTATGACGAGAGCTACGAGGGCTTCGCCTACGACCAGGAGAAGGCCAAGGCGCTGCTCGCCGAAGCGGGCTTTGCCGACGGCTTCGACACCGAGCTGTTCGTTGCCAACACCGACCCGCAGCCGCGCATCGCCCAGGCCATCCAGCAGGACCTGGCGGGGATCGGCATCAGGGCGCAGATCAAGTCGCTGGCCCAGGCCAACGTGATCGCGGCCGGCGGCGAGGCCGACCAGGCGCCGATGATCTGGTCCGGCGGCATGGCCTGGATCGCGGACTTCCCTGATCCCTCCAACTTCTACGGCCCGATCCTCGGTTGCGGCGGCGCCGTGCCGGGCGGCTGGAACTGGTCGTGGTACTGCAATGAGGAACTGGACGCCCGCGCCGCGAAGGCGGACTCCATGGCCGATCCCGCGCAGGCCGAGCCGCGGATCGAGGAGTGGAAGAAGATCTTCACGGCGATCCAGGACGAGGCGCCCTGGGTGCCGATCTTCAATGAGCAGCGCTTCACCATCCGTTCCGACCGGCTCGACGGGCCGGAGGGCATTTTCGTGGACCCGGTGCACATTCCGGTCCACTACGACTATGTCTTTGCGAAGGACGCGCAGTAAGCATGTGCAAGTCCCATGATCACACCATTCATGGCGCGCACCATCATTTCGGGTGGGATCATTCGATCCCACCCGTCATGACCGTCGCTCCGGGCAGCACCATCGAGTTCGAATGCCTGGACGCCTCCGGCCGCCAGCTCACCGGGGATTCCACGGTGGCCGATGTCGCCGGGCTCGACTTCGGGCGGGTCAACCCGGTGACCGGTCCGGTCTTCCTCGAGGGGGCCGAGCCGGGCGACGCGGTCAAGGTGACGATTCACGAATTCAGCCCCTCCGGCTTTGGCTGGACCGCCAACATTCCCGGTTTCGGCCTGCTGGCCGACCAGTTCACAGAGCCGGCCCTGCATATTTGGGACTACGATGCGGCCAGCCTGGCCCCGGCGCTTTACGGACCGGACGGCAAGGTGCCGCTGAAGCCCTTCGCGGGTACCATAGGCCTGGCGCCGGCGGAGCCGGGACTGCACTCGGTCGTGCCGCCTCGGCGGGTCGGCGGCAACATGGACATCCGCGATCTTGCCGCCGGTAGCGAGCTTTACCTGCCGGTGGAAGTCGCCGGCGGCCTCTTCTCCATCGGCGATACCCACGCGGCGCAGGGCGACGGCGAGGTCTGCGGCACCGCCATCGAGAGCCCGATGAACGTGGTGCTGACCCTCGACCTGGTGAAGCAGGCCAACCTGAAGATGCCGCGCTTCACCACCTCGGGACCCGTGACGCGGCATCTCGACGAGAAAGGCTACGAGGTGACCACCGGTATCGGCACGGATCTCTTCGAGGGCGCCCGCGCGGCGGTAGCGCAGATGGTCGACCTGCTGGCGGCACGCCACGGCATGGCAGCGGTGGATGCTTACATGCTCTGTTCGGTCTGCGGTGACCTCCGCATCAGCGAGATTGTGGATCAGCCGAACTGGATCGTCTCGTTCTACTTTCCGCGGATCGTCCTCGACTGATGAGCGCCGACTGGGATGGCTTCGCTTCTTCGACTTCCAGACCTGCCAGGAAGGTACTGTCGGTGCGCGACCTGTCGGCCGCCGTGGCCAGCGAACAGGGGCCGCGTCAGGTGCTCGAGCGTATAAGCTTCGACCTTTACGAAGGCGAAACTCTCTGCATCGCCGGCGAGTCCGGCTCGGGAAAGTCGATCACGGCGCTGTCGCTCATGGGGCTGCTGCCGGAGGGCGCCCGGGTGACGGCCGGCGAGGTTTGGCTCGGCGGCAAGAATCTCTTCGCCCTGCCGGAGCGGGAAATGCTGAAGGTCCGCGGCGGCGAGATCGCGATGATCTTCCAGGAGCCGATGACTTCACTCAACCCGGTCATGACCATCGGGACGCAACTGGTCGAGGCGCTGCGAGCCCACCGCGATGTCTCTGCTTCCGGTGCCAAGGCAGATGCCGTGCAGATGCTGGAGTCTGTGCGCATTTCCGATGCAGCAAGGCGCTTCCGCCAATACCCCCACGAGCTTTCCGGCGGCATGCGCCAGCGCGTGATGATCGCTATCGCGCTCTGCTGCGATCCGAAGGTCCTGATTGCGGACGAACCCACGACAGCTCTGGACGTCACCATCCAAGCGCAGATCCTCGCGCTGATGGAGGACCTGCAGAAGCAGTTCCGCACTGCGATCCTGCTGATCACCCACGACATGGGGGTCGTGGCTGAGATGGCGGACCGCGTCGTCGTCATGAACCAGGGCCAGGTCGTCGAATCCGATAACGTAGCGAATGTCTTTACGTCGCCGCGCGAAGCTTACACCCAAAAGCTGCTGGCAGCGGTTCCCAAGCTCGGCAGCATGGCGAAACGGGACCGGCCTCTGCGCGCTGCCCACAGTGAGAAGGCGCCGATGTCTGATCAAAGGCATCAGCCGGTCGTTCGTGTGCGCGACCTGACCGTGCGTTTCGATATCGTCGGCGGCCTGCTGCAGCGCCCGCTGCGCCGGGTGCACGCCGTCGAGCGTATCTCCTTCGACATCGCGGCCGGAGAGACCCTGGCGCTGGTCGGCGAGTCAGGCTGCGGCAAGTCGACCACTGGTAAGGCCCTCTTGAACTTGCTGCCCTGGGAAGGCCGGATCGCCGTTGCGGGGCGCGACATCGCTGGCCTCTCGCCGGCGGCCATGGCCCCGGTACGCCGTGACATCCAGATGATCTTTCAGGACCCTTTCGCCTCGCTGGACCCCCGCATGACCGTTGGCCGGCTGGTCGCCGAACCACTGGTGATCCACCGCATGGCCAAAGGCCAAGAGCTCGAGGACCGCGTGGTCGAGCTGTTCCGCCGGGTAGGCCTCGGCCCGGACGCGCTCAGGCGCCACCCCCACGAGTTTTCCGGCGGCCAGCGCCAACGCATCTGCATCGCCCGCGCACTGACGCTCAACCCCAAGATCATCGTCGCCGACGAAAGCGTCTCCGCCCTCGACGTCTCCGTGCAGGCGCAGGTGCTCGAGCTGCTGCAGGAGCTGCAGGACGAGCTCGATCTCTCCTTCCTGTTCATTTCTCATGACATGTCGGTGGTGGAGCAGGTCAGTCACCGCGTGGCGGTCATGTATCTCGGGCAGATCGTCGAACTGGGGCCGCGCGCCGCTGTCTTCGAGAACCCGCGGCACGATTACACCAAGCGGCTGCTGGAGGCAGTGCCGATAGCCGACCCGACGCGGCGGCGCGGTGACCGTGTCCGCTTGACCGGCGAGGTGCCGAGCCCGGTCCGTCCGTTGGATTTCAGTCCCGACTATGTGCGGCTGAACGACTACGGCAACGGCCATCTGGCCGCAGTGTAGACGCGTATCCCGTTTCCGAAGATCGACAACAGGCCTGTCGGCACAACCTCGCGGGGAAATGGCGTCCGCGGACGATGAGCCTGGAGAACGGGTCGAAGATGACATCCCCGTTCTCGCTCAGCGCGGCGGTTTCCTCCAGGCTGAGGAAGCCGGCTTCCTCCCGGACGCTTGGAAGGCCGGCTGATTCAGGCGGCCCGGCGGCCGCAGGCCGCAAAGAATGCTGTCAATCCGGTGGAAAATTTGTTCCAAATGCGCTCACCTTTTGACATAGACGCCGGAAGAGGGCGGAGGACTGGCGGTGGTCGGGAATATTGCCGAGGCGAAGGTGCCTCAGGATTTCGAGTCGCTCAGGAACTTGATCGTCTTGCGTCGCGAGGAGCTGCCGCGCCGCCTGGCCCAGGTGGCGGAGTTCGCGCTGGAGCAGCCGGACAAGGTCGCTTTCGGAACGGTGGCAGAGCTGGCCGGACTGGCTGGCGTGCAGCCCTCCACTCTGGTGCGCTTTGCCCAAACCTTGGGCTTTTCCGGCTTCTCCGATCTGCAGGAGATCTTCCGTGCGCGCCTGCGCGAGCGTTGGCCCGACTACAGCGAGCGGCTCAGCCGCCTGGAGGCGCGCGCCCAGTCCGGCGGGTCGCTGGCCCTGCTCGATGGCTTCGCCGAGGCGGCCGTGGCGTCGCTGGCGCGGCTGCGGGAAGACGCCAGCGCCGCGGATCTCGACAAGGTTGCCAGGATTCTCGCGGACTCCCGCCGGATCGGCCTGCTAGGGCAGCGCCGGGTCTTCGCGGTCACCTCGTATCTCGCCTACGCCTGCGCCAAGCTGGGCATCGAGACCCAGCTGCTGGACAACCGCGGCGGCATGCTGGCGGAAGAGGCCCGCTACCTCGGCAGCGATGACGCCCTGTTGGCGGTCAGCTTCACGCCCTACACGCCGGAGACCATCGAAGTGGCCGCCGAGGTCGCCGCACGCGGCGTTCCGGTCGTCGCCATCACCGATTCGCCCTTCAGTCCGCTCACCCGCAGCGCCCAGGCCTGGATCGAGGTGGTCGAGTGCGACTACGGCGCCTTCCGCTCCCTCAGCGCCACCATGACCGTGGCGATCGCGTTGGCGGTCTCGGCCGCCGAGCTCAGGCGTGCCGGGAAGCGCGACTAGGATGCCCGCCAGCAAAGGAACGAATGTTCCCATTTGACATATGCGTGGAATTTTTGTTTCGTTATGCTGAACCTTCCTCGCCGGTCAACCGCGACATAGCAAGGCCACGCTGCCATGACAGGCGCTCCTCCGCTCGACGTCATCACCCTCGGCCGGGCCTCGGTCGACCTCTACGGGCAGCAGATCGGCGGCCGCCTGGAGGATATGGCGAGCTTTGCCAAGTCGGTGGGGGGTTCGCCCACCAACATCGCCATCGGGGCGGCGCGCCTTGGCCTCAGGACCGGCCTCGTCACCCGGGTCGGCAAGGAGCAGTTCGGCAGCTTCATTCTGGAGCAGCTCGGGCGCGAGGGTGTCGAGACCCGGGGCGTGGTGGTGGACCCGGAGCGCCTGACCGCCTTGGCGATCCTCGGGGTGCGCAGCGACAGCGAGTTCCCGTTGCTGTTCTATCGTGACAATTGCGCCGACATGGCGCTCTGCGAGGCGGACATCGAGCCGGCCTACATAGGCTCTGCCGCCGCACTGCAGATCTCCGGCACCCACCTGACCCGCCAGGGCGTGCGCGCGGCTAGCCTGAAGGCCGTCGCCGCCGCCAGGGCGGCCGGCCGCAAGGTGGTATTCGACATCGACTACCGGCCAAACCTCTGGGGCCTCGGCGGGCACGACAGCGGTGCCGAGCGCTACCGGGAATCCGAGGAAGTCACGGCGGTGCTGCAGACTGTGGTGGGCGACTGCGACCTCATCGTCGGCACCGAGGAGGAGATCCACGTCGCCGGCGGCAGCCGCGACACGCGCAAGGCGCTTTGCCGGCTGCGGGCGGTGAGCGAGGCCGTGCTGGTGCTGAAGCGCGGGCCGATGGGCTGCATCGTGTTCGACGGCGCGATTCCCGACGACATCGAGGGCGGCATCAAGGGGCCCGGCTTCCCGGTCGAGATCTACAACGTGCTGGGCGCCGGCGACGCCTTCATGGCCGGCTTCCTGCGCGGCTGGCTGAGGGGCGAGCCGCTGGCGACCTGCTGTACCTGGGCCAATGCCTGCGGCGCCTTCGCGGTCTCGCGCCTGCTGTGCTCGCCGGAGAGCCCGACCTGGGCCGAACTGCAGCACTTCCTTGCCAAGGGCAGCACGCACAGCGCGCTGCGCCAAGACCCGCAGCTGAACCACCTGCACTGGGCGACGACGCGGCGCGGCGACTGGCCACAGCTGCTCGCCTTCGCCATCGATCACCGCATCCAGTTCGAGCAGCTGGCGGAGCGCACCGGCGCGTCGCTGGAGCGCGTTGGCGCCTTCAAGCGGCTCGCTGTCGAGGCGGCCGCGAAGGTCGCCGGCGGGCGGCCCGGTTTCGGCATGCTGCTCGACGGCAGCTACGGCCGCCAGGCGCTGTTCGAGGCGCTCGATCACGGCTTCTGGATCGGCCGCCCGGTCGAGGTGCCGGCCTCAAGGCCGCTCGCCTTCGAGTGCGGCGACCTCGGTTCGGCGCTGGTCGAATGGCCGCTGGCGCATACGGTGAAATGCCTGGTGTTCTACCACCCCGACGACGAGCCGGCGCTACGGCAGCAGCAGGAAGCGCAGCTGCTGCTGCTCTACCAGGCTTGCCGTCGGCTCGGCCGCGAGCTGATGGTGGAGATCATCGCCGGCAAGCACGGCAGCCTCGAGAGCGACACGGTGGCCAAGGTGCTCGCCACGCTCTACGCTCTCGGCATCAAGCCCGACTGGTGGAAGCTCGAGCCGCAGCCGGACGCTGCAGCTTGGCAGGCCATCGACCGGGTCATCGAAGCGCAGGATACCGACTGCCGCGGCATTGTGCTGCTGGGGCTGGAGGCGCCGGAAGCGCAGCTGGCGGCGGACTTCGCCGCCGCCCAAGGCAGCGCCTGGGTGCGCGGCTTCGCCATCGGGCGGACCATTTTCGCCGCGGCGGCCGAGCGCTGGCTCGCCGGGACCATGACGGATCGCGAGGCGGTTGACGACATGGTCGCGCGCTTCGACGGCCTGGTCGGTCACTGGACCGCCGCGTGCGGCGGTGGCGCGCGGCTGCGGCAGGGGAGACTCTAGATGGCGACTCTCCGCCTCACCATGGCCCAGGCACTGATCCGCTACCTGGCGGCGCAGCGCTGCGCGGCCGCGGGCGACGACCTGCCGCTCTTCGCCGGCGTCTGGGCGATCTTCGGCCACGGCAACGTCGCCGGCCTCGGCGAGGCGCTGGCGCGCGCGCGCGACGTGCTGCCGACCTACCGCGCCCACAACGAGCAGGCCATGGCGCATGCCGCCGTCGCCTACGCCAAGGCGATGCGCCGGCGCCGCATGATGGCCTGCACCACCTCGATCGGGCCGGGCGCCACCAACTTGGTGACTGCCGCGGCGGTCGCCCACGTAAATCGCCTGCCGCTGCTGTTGCTGCCTGGCGACGTCTTCGCCAATCGCGCGCCCGACCCGGTGCTGCAGCAGGTCGAGGACTTTGGCGACGGCACCGTCTCCGCCAACGACTGCCTCCGGCCGGTTTCTCGCTACTTCGACAGGATCATGCGACCGGAACAGATCCTGACCGCCTTGCCGCGAGCGCTGGAGACGCTGACCGATCCGGCGCGCTGCGGGCCGGTGACCCTGGCGCTCTGCCAGGACGTGCAGGCCGAGGCCTTCGACTACCCAGAAAGCTTCTTCGAGCCGCGCGAGTGGGCGCCGCGGCGCCCGGCGCCGGACGCCGGCGAGCTGCAGGAGGCCGCCGCGCTTCTCGGCGCGGCGCGGAAGCCGCTGATCGTCGCCGGCGGCGGCGTGCACTATGCCGAGGCCTGCGCCTGGCTGACCGACTTCGCGGGCAAGCGCGGCATTCCGGTTGCCGAGACGCAGGCCGGCAAGTCGGCGCTACCGGACGACCACCCGCTGAATCTCGGCGCCCTCGGCGTCACCGGCACCGCGGCCGCCAACCAGGCCGCCGCCGAGGCCGATGTGATCTTCGCCGTGGGCACACGTCTGCAGGACTTCACCACCGGCTCCTGGTCCCTCTTCGCCAACCCCGCGCGCCGCCTGCTGGCGCTGAACGTGCAGCCCTACGACGCCGCGAAGCACGGCGCGGCGACGCTGGTCGCTGACGCCGCGGTCGGTCTCGCCGCGCTCGACCAGGCGCTCGGCGACTACCGCGCGCCGGCGGCCTGGAGCGAGGCCGTACGGAAGGCCAAGCAGGAATGGCAGCAGAGCGCCGCGGCCGCCACCGCACCCGCGAACACGCAGCCGCCGAGCGACGCGCAGGTGATCGGTGCCGTGCAGCGCGCCGTCGGGGAGGGGGCCATCGTGGTCGGCGCCGCCGGCGGCCTGCCGGGCGAGCTGCACAAGCTGTGGCTGGCGGACAAGCCGGGCAGCTACCACCTGGAATACGGCTACTCCTGCATGGGCTACGAGATCGCCGGCGGGCTCGGCGTGAAGCTGGCGCGGCCCGACGCAACGGTGGCCGTGATGGTCGGCGACGGCAGCTACCTCATGCTGAACTCGGAGATCGCCACCTCGGTGACGCTGGGCCTGAAGCTCATCATCATCGTCCTGGACAACCGCGGCTTCGGCTGCATCAACCGCCTGCAGCAGGCGACCGGCGGCGAAGCCTTCAACAACCTGCTGGGCGAGGGTGCGCCGCGCATCGACTTCGCGGCCCACGCGGCTTCCCTGGGCGCCGCGGCGGAGAAGGTCGCAAGTCTTGCCGATCTCGAGACGGCGGTGGCGCGGGCCCGCGGCGCGGCGCGCACCAGCGTCATCGTCATCGAGACCGACCCGGCGCTCTCCACCGCGGCAGGCGGCCACTGGTGGGATGTCGCGGTGCCGGAGGTTTCCGAGCGCGCCGAGGTAGTGAAGGCGCGCAAGGGCTATGAGAAAGCCCGCGACAGCCAGCGGCCGGCCGACTGAACGGCGGGCCAGGAGGGACAAGAAGAAGCATGGCGGTTAGAATCGGAGCCAATCCCATCGGCTGGTCCAACGACGACCTGCGCGAGCTGGGGGCGCATATCCCGCTGGAAACCTGCCTCGCGGAGGCCCGCGCGGCGGGCTTCGTCGGCATGGAGCTCGGGCACAAGTTTCCGCGCGAGGCGGATGCCCTGCGTCAGGCGCTGGCCGGCCACGGCCTCGAGCTCGTTTCCGGCTGGTACTCCTCGGCCCTGATGACGCGCGACACCGAGGCGGAACTGGCGGCGCTCGAGCCGCACCTCGCCCTGCTCGAGGCTCTCGGCGCCAGGGTGCTGATCTTCGCCGAGACCACCGGCGCGGTCCACGGTGACCGCAAGCGGCCGATTTCCTCGCGGCCGGGTCTTTCCGCCGACGACTGGCCGCGCCTCGGCCGCCGCATGACTGCGGTCGCCGAGGCGGTTGCCGCGCGCGGCCTCGACCTCGTCTACCACCACCATATGGGCACCGTGGTGGAGAGCGCGGAGGACATCCATGCGCTGATGGCGGCAACCGGTCCGGCGGTCAAGCTGCTGCTCGACACCGGCCATGCCGCCTTCGCCGGCGCCGATCCGGCCACCCTCGCGCGCCGCCACCGCCAGCGCATCGGCCACGTCCACTGCAAGGACGTGCGCCTGCCGATGATGCAGCGCGCCCGCCAAGAGGATTGGAGCTTCCTCGACGCCGTGGTGGCTGGTGTCTTCACGGTGCCGGGTGACGGCGGCATCGACTTTCCGGCGGTGCTGGCCGAGCTGCCGGACTACGCCGGCTGGCTGGTGGTCGAGGCCGAGCAGGACCCCGAGAAGGCCCCGCCTGCCCGCTATGCGCGGATCGGCTACGACAATCTCAGCGGCTATGCGCGGGCCGCAGGGCTGCTGTGAGGAGCGACACCATGACCGACCTGCTAGTGAAGCCGCATGCCCGCGACAAGGAAGGCTGCGTGCTCTCCGTCACGCCGGAGAGCGCCGGCTGGCGCCACGTCGGCTTTGCGGTTTTCACGCTGGAGCCCGGCGAGCGCCTCGAGCGCCGCCTGCCAGAGCGCGAGGCCTGCATCGTGCCGCTGGCCGGACGCGTCGACGTCACGGCCGGGGAACAGCACTTTGCCGGGGTCGGCGGTCGTGCCTCGCCCTTCGAGGGCAAGCCGCAGGCAGTCTACCTGCCCGCCGACACGCCCTTCACTCTGGCGGCGGGCGAGGCGGCGGTCGAACTCGCGCTCTGCACCGCGCCGGGCCGCAAAGGCAAACTGCCGCCGCGTCTCATCGGCGAGGACAAGATCGGCTTCGAGGAGCGCGGGCAGGGCAGCAACCGGCGCCTCGTATACAACATCCTGCCGGAGTCGGAGCCGGCCGACAGCCTGCTGGTGGTCGAGGTCATCACCCCCGGCGGCAACTGGTCCTCCTATCCGCCGCACAAGCACGACCGCGATGCGCTCCCCGAGGAGTCCTTCCTCGAGGAGACCTACTACCACCGCCTCAACCCGCGCCAGGGCTTCGCCTTCCAGCGCGTCTACACTGACGACCGCAGCATCGACCAGACCATGGCGGTAGAGAACGGCGATTGCGTCATGGTGCCGCGCGGCTATCATCCTGTCGGCGCCCCCCACGGCTATGACCTCTACTACCTGAACGTCATGGCGGGTCCGAAGCGGCAGTGGTGCTTCAAGAACGATCCGGCGCACGACTGGATCGTGAACCCCTCCGGGAGACGTTGATTTTCGATGCTTGACCAACGGGGACTGCAGGATCGCTACGCCTTCGTCCAGGGCCTGGCGCGCGAGGCCGGGCGCCTCGCCTACGACTACTACAAGCGCCGCGCCGAGCTGGCGATCGAGAGCAAAGGATTGCAGGACGTCGTCTCCATCGCCGACAAGAAGGTCGAGGAGCTGATCCGCGGCCAGCTCGAGGAGCGCTTTCCGGAAGACGGCTTCCTCGGCGAGGAGACCGGCGCGAGCGAAGGCGGAGGACCGGGCCAAGCGGTCTGGGTGGTCGATCCGATCGACGGTACCTCCTGCTTTCTCGGCGGCATGCCGACCTGGTGCGTCTCGATTGCCCTGGTGAGGGACGGCGAGATTGAGATCGGCGTCATCTACGACCCCAACGTCGACGAGCTCTATGCCGCCAGGCGCGGCGGCGGCACGTTCCTCAACGACAAACGCCAGCCGACGCCGCCGGCTCGGAGCGTGAAGGACGGTCTGTTCGGCACCGGCTTCTCACACCGCTCGCGCCCGCAAGACCTGGTGCCCTTCATCGACGCGCTGCTGCGCGAGGGCGGCATGTTCATGCGCAATGGCTCCGGTGCGCTCATGCTGGCCTACGTCGCGGTCGGCCGCCTGGTCGGCTACTACGAGCCGCACATCAATTCCTGGGATTGCCTGGCGGGCCTGCTGCTGGTGCGCGAGGCCGGCGGCTGGACCTGCGATTTCCTCGCCGACGACGGGCTCACCCGCGGCAACGTTTGCGCCGCCGCGGCGCCGGCGGTGGCTCAGGCGGTGCAGGACCTCATGGCGCGGACGGTGCCAAATCCCTTTCGGCCTTAAAGTTCACCGCCTGCCCCGTCTTGAGGGAGAGGTTCGCCGCCTCGGCCAGCTCCAATGCCCTGAGCCCGTCGGCTGCCGCCACCTTGGGCTCCTCCTTGCCGGCCAGGCAGGCGAGGAAATGGGCCATCTCCGCACGGTAGGCCTCGGCATAGCGTTCGAGAAAGAAGTGGAGCGGCTTTTCGCCGGCGATGCCCGCGTCGCTCCAGGTCTCTAGCGATCGGGCGTCGCGGTTGCCGGCCAGCAGCAGGCCATGCTCGCCGAAAGCCTCGATGCGCTGGTCGTAGCCGTAGGCGGCGCGGCGCGAGTTGATGATCTGGCACAGCACGCCTGCCGCGGTTTCCAGCACCACCACCGCGCTGTCGATGTCGCCGGCCTTGCCTATGGCGGGGTCGACCAGCACGCTGCCGCGGGCATAGAGCCTGACCGGCTCAGCGCCGAGCAGCCAGCGCGCCATGTCGAAGTCGTGAATCATCATGTCGCGGAACAGGCCGCCCGAGCGCGCGACGTAGTCGGCCGGCGGCGGCGCCGGGTCGCGGCTGGTGATGGTGAGGTTCTCCAGCCTGCCGATGCGGCCCTCGGCCAGCGCAGCCTTCAAGCCGGCGAAAGAGGGGTCGAAGCGGCGGTTGAAGCCGATGAAGAGGGGCACCCCCGTCTCGCGCACCACCTCGAGGCAGGCTCGGGTACGCTGGAGGTCGAGGTCGATCGGCTTCTCGCAGAAGATCGCCTTGCCGGCGCGCGCGGACGCCTCGATAAGCTCGGCATGGGTGTCAGTCGAGGAGCCGATGATGACGGCCGCCACCTCCGGATCGGCGAGCGCCGCGTCACAGTCAGACATCCTGGCGCCGACGGCGGCCGCGAGACTCTGCGCCGCCGCCTCATTCACGTCGATCACATACTTCAGGCGGGCCCCCTCAGTGGATGCGACGTTGCGGGCATGGATCTGCCCGATGCGTCCGGCCCCGAATTGCGCTAGCGCGATCATTTCTTGCTGTTCCTTGTTCACCTGGCGGCCCGCTCAGTCGTAGGCGCCCATCACCATCTGGTCGTAGTCGATCACCGAGCCGGTCATGATCCCCGAGGCCGGCCCGATGAGGAACAGGGCAGCCTCGGCGACGTCCGATGGCTTGATCAGGCGGCCGAAGGGCTGCCGCGCCTCGGCCTGCGCGAGCCAGTCCGCCGGATGGCCCTCGGCGAGCTGCACCCTGTGCTCGTTTGGCGTCTCGGTCCAGCCGATGTTGAGGCCGTTGACCCGGATGCGCTCGGCCCTGAGCGCATGCCCGAGATTGCGCGTGAGCGTTGCCAGCGCGCCTTTGGAGGCCGAGTAGGCGGTCAGCTTCGGCTGGCCGCCGTGGCTCGACATGGTGATGATGTTCACGATGCTGCCGGCCGCCCGCCCGCCGTCGATCGGGTTGCGGCGCATCAGCTTCACCGCCTCCTGGCAGAGAAAGAAGGGCGCCCGCACGTTCACGGCGAAGAGGCGGTCCCACAGCTCCGGCGTGGTGTCGTCGATGCCGCCGCGGTCGGTCATGCCGGCGGCATTCACCAGGCCGTCGAGACGCCCGAACTGCTCTCCGCAGGCGGCGACGGTCCGGCGGCAGGCGTCGACGTCCTCCAGGTCTGCCGCCACGAAGGCGGCGGCACAGCCGAGGCCGGCGACCTCGGCGGCAACGGCGCGCCCCCGCGCCGCGTCGCGGCCGACCAGCATCACGCCGCCCGCGCCGGCCTGCGCCAGCCGCAGGGCAACGGCGGCGCCGACGCCTTGGGTGCCCCCGGTTACCAGATAGACTTGGCCGCCGGGCAATGTCTTCTCTGTCATCTCAATCAGCGCCTCCTCCGCCCGCCTGTGTCGCCGGACCCCCGCCCTGGCTCAGGCGTTCCATCTGGAGCCTAGAATGAAATATCTGTTCTGTTATCAGAATTCTATGATATTTTCATTTCATAGACTGAAAGAGCTGCGATCGGCCGCCAACGGATGGCACCAAGCAAGCAGCGAACAAAGGGAGGAATGAAATGGTACGTGCATGGCAGAGGACCGCCATCGTCGGCGTCGCCTTCGCGCTCAGCGCCGGGATCGGCTCGGCCCAGGCGGCCGAGCGGCTGACCCTCTACTGCAGCCCGCAGATCGAGTGGTGCCAGCTCATGGTGGACGCCTTCACCAAGGAGACCGGGGTCGAGGTCGCCATGACGCGCAAGTCGTCGGGCGAGACCTTCGCGCAGATCAAGGCGGAGGCCAGCAATCCGCGCGGCGACGTATGGTGGGGCGGCACCGGTGACCCGCACCTGCAGGCGGCCGAGGAAGGCCTGACGCAGGAGTACAAGTCGCCGATGCTGGACGACCTGCTGCCCTGGGCCCAGAGCCAGGCGGAGGCCTCCGGCTACAAGACGGTTGGCATCTACGCCGGCGCGCTCGGCTTCGGCTACAACGAGGACGTACTGAAGCAGAAGGGCATGCCGGAGCCCAAGTGCTGGGCCGACCTGACGGATCCCGCCTACAAGGGTGAGGTCCAGATTGCCAATCCGAACTCCTCCGGCACTTCCTACACGACGCTGGCGACCATCGTCCAGCTGCTCGGCGAGGAGGGGGCCTTCGACTGGCTGAGGGGGCTGCACAAGAACGTCAACCAGTACACCAAATCCGGCTCGGCGCCGATCAAGGCGGCGGCGCGCGGCGAGACCGCGATCGGCATCACCTTCATGCACGACATGGTGACCCAGGTTGTTCAGGGCTTCCCGGTGAAGATCGTCGCCCCCTGCGAGGGCACCGGCTACGAGATCGGTTCGATGTCGATCGTGAAAGGCGCACGCAACCTGGAGAACGCGAAGAAGTTCTATGACTTCGCGCTCCGGGCCGACGTCCAGATGCTGGCCGAGCAGGCCCAGGCCTACCAGGTGCCGTCGAACGCCAAGGCGTCGCCGCCGCCGGGCGCGCCGAACCTCGACGAGTTGAAGCTGATCGATTACGACTTCAAGAAGTACGGCTCTTCCGAAGAGCGCACGCGGTTGCTGAAGAAGTGGGACGACGACGTCGGTTCGCTGCCGCAGTAGTCCGCTTCCGCGGCGTGGCAGTCCGGACGTCTGCGAGGCCGGCATGGTGAACAGAACGGTTGCCCTGTGGCTGGCCGTGGGTCTGGTCGGCTTCGCGGTGTTGCCCTGGTACGGCATCGAGTACGGCTTCTGGAACTTCGAGTGGCTGTTCGAGGGTTACCCCCGCGACAGCGACTCGGCCCCTGCCGTGGTGCAGGTCTTCCTGGGGGGCAAGCCCTGGCTTGCCCCCCTCGCACTGGCCCTCCTGGCGCCGCTTGCCGTGCTGCGGCGGCGCAAAAGCGATCCGCTGTTCGCCCGGGTGCTGCTGCTGGCCGGCGGTGGCGGGCTCGCTTACCTGCTGGTCCAGGCCTTCGCCATCGGCCTCGGCGGTTGGCAGTTCGGCTTCCTCGAGGCGCTCTTCGGGCCGCTGGAAACGCGCCAGTTCGGCCTCGGCTACGGCGCGCTGCTGGTCTCCGCCGCCTTCCTGTTCTACTTCACCCAGGGCTTGGCGGCGCGCGGCGCCGTGAAGGGCGACGTCTTCGTCGTCGGCTCGATCGGCGCCATCGTCGCACTGGTCGGCGTGTTCGTGTTCTTCCCCGTCCTCACCATCCTGGCGTCGGCGGTGCGCGACGGGGAGGGCGCCTTTGCGCCGGCGGCCTTCCTCCTGCGCCTCATGGACCACAGGATCTGGGGCGTCGACTGCTTGGTCGGTGCCTACTCCTGCGGTGTTGCGTGGAACTCGTTGCTGCTGGCCATCCTCACCGGCGTCTCGACCACCGTGCTCGGCCTCGCCTTCGCGCTCATCGCGACGCGAACCGACTTCCGCCTGAAGCGGTCGTTGCGCGTCCTGACGGTGCTTCCGATCATCACGCCGCCCTTCGTCATCGGCCTGGCCGTGATTTTGTTGTTCGGCCGCGCCGGAGCAGTGACCCAGTTCCTCGAGGTGACTTTCGACATACCCGCGTCGCGCTGGATCTACGGCCTGCCCGGCATATGGTTCGCGCAGACCCTGGCCTTCGCGCCGATCTCGTTCCTGGTGATGATCGGCGTCGTCGAGGGCGTTAGCCCCTCGATGGAAGAGGCGGCCCTCACCCTGCGCGCCGATGCCTGGAAGGCCTTCACCACGGTGTCGCTGCCGCTCATGCGCCCGGGCATTGCCAACGCCTTCCTGCTCGGCTTCATCGAGAGCCTCGCCGACTTCGGCAACCCGCTGGTGCTCGGCGGGCGCTACAGCGTTCTCTCGACCGAGATCTTCTTCGCCATCGTCGGCTCGCAGTATGACCAGGGCCGCGCGGCGATGCTGGCGCTAATCCTGCTCGCCTTCACCCTCGGCGCGTTCTATGCCCAGCGCCGCTGGGTCGGCAAGAAGTCCTACACCACAGTGACCGGCAAGGGCGATTCCGGGCTCTTCGCGCCGCTGCCGAAGCTGGTGAGGTTTGGGGCCTACGGCCTCGCGCTGCCTTGGGCCGGCCTTACGGCGGTCATCTACGTGATGATCATGTTCGGCGGCTTCGTCCAGACCTGGGGTCACGACCACAGCTTCACGCTGCGCCACTACATCGACGCCTTCGCCGTGACGCGCGGCGACTTCGGCCTGGTGTGGAGTGGTGCGGCCTGGAACTCCTTCTGGACCACGCTGACGATCGCCACCATCGCCGCGCCGCTGACCGCCGCGCTTGGCCTGCTGACCGCCTACCTGCTGGCGCGCCAGCGCTTCGCCGGGCGCAGCAGCTTCGAGTTCGGCACCATGCTGAGCTTCGCGATTCCCGGCACGGTCATTGGCATCAGCTACATCCTGGCCTTCAACGTGCCGCCGATTGAGCTCACCGGCACCGGCATCATCCTCGTCATTTGCTTCGTGTTCCGCAACATGCCGGTCGGCGTGCGTGCCGGCGTCGCCGCCATGAGCCAGCTCGACCAGAGCCTCGACGAGGCCTCCCTTACGCTCGGCGCCAACACCTTCGCAACGGTGCGCCGGGTCATTCTGCCGCTCTTGCGCCCGGCCATCGTCGCCGCCCTGGTGTTCAGCTTTGTGCGTGCCATCACGGCGATCAGCGCCGTGATCTTTCTGGTGAGCGCCAACTACGATATGGCGACGTCCTACATCATCGGCCGCGTCGAGAACGGCGACTACGGCCTCGCCATTGCATATTCATCGGTGCTGGTTCTGGTCATGATGGCCGCCATCGGTGTGGTCCAGCTTGTGGTCGGCAAGCGCCGCATCGGGCGTCGCAGCCTGACCGAGCGCAATGCCGCCGCCGTGGTGGGAGAAGCAGTATGAGGATTCGCTCCAACGCGGCCCGCGTGGTGTTCGATCGAGTGACCAAGGCCTTCGGCCCGGTGGTTGCGGTGAATGCCGTGTCCTTCGAGATCGAGCCGGGCACGCTGGTCACCCTGCTTGGCCCCAGCGGCTGCGGCAAGACCACGACGCTGCGCATGATCGCCGGCCTGGAGATGGCGACGGGCGGGCGCATCCTGATTGGCGATCAGGACGTGACGCAGCTGCCGGCGACTGATCGCGACGTTTCCATGGTCTTCCAGTCTTATGCGCTGTTCCCGCACATGACCGTGGGGGAGAATGTTGCCTACGGCCTGACCATGAGCGGCTTTGACAAGAACGAGGTGCGCGAGCGTGCGGAGGAGGGGCTGCGCCTGGTCGGCCTTGCCGGCTACGGCAAGCGCCTGCCGAGCGAACTCTCCGGCGGTCAGCAGCAGCGCGTCGCCGTCGCCCGCGCCCTGGTGCTGGAGCCGGCGGTGATGCTGTTCGACGAGCCGCTCTCCAACCTCGATGCCAAGCTGCGCCGGCGCGTGCGCGAGGACATCCGCGAGCTGCAGCAGAAGCTGGGTCTCACCTCGGTATACGTCACCCACGATCAGGAGGAGGCCCTGGCAGTTTCCGACCGCATCATCGTCATGCGCAACGCCGAGATCGCCCAGCAGGGCAGCCCACGCGATCTCTACGAGGCGCCGGCGGACAACTTCGTCGCCGACTTCATCGGCGATGCCAATCTTGTCGAGGCCGAGATCGATGCTGTGGAGGACGGCGAGGCCCTGGTGCGCATCGGCGCCGTCCAGCGTCGGCTGCCGGCGCGCGGCCTCGGGCCTGGCGTGGTGAAGGTCGCCATCCGCCCAGAGGCGATCCGTATCGCCCGCAACGGTGCGGCCGGCGCCTTTGTCGCGGACGTGCTGAAGGCCACCTACCTCGGCAGCCACATGGAGTACACGCTCGCGACCCCGCTCGGCGAGGTCTTTGTCGTCGACCCCGACATCGATCGTCCTGCCGAGGCGGGCGACAGGGTCACCGTCGACCTTGCCCGCCGCGGCGTGACGCTCGTGCGCGGCTAGGCGGCAAGCCCTGAAGGGCTGCGGGCGGTTCTCAGGCGGTCAGGCGCAGCTCCGTGCCCACGCCGTTCGGAGCCTTGTGGAATCTGCCGTCTTTCATGATGGCAATGAGCCGGCTCTTGTCCTGCAGCACGCGCACGTCGCTCGCCGGATCGCCGTCGACCAGCAGCAGATCGGCCAGATAGCCCTCGCGGATCATACCAAGCTCGCTGCCCAGACCCATGATCTGGCCGCCATAAGCCGTAGCCGCGCGGATGGCCTCCATCGGAGAGAATCCGAGCAGGTCGACGAAGTACTCGAGGTCCTTGGCGTTGGTCCCCATGGGCGTCCAGGCGAAGCCGTAGTCGCCGCCGATCAACACGCGGATGCCGCGACGGTGCATCTTCTTCATGGTCTCCACCGCGTTCTCCAGCTCGCGCTCGTAGGCGGTGGTGACCGGCGATCCGGGCCTGATGCCGTAGTCGCCGGCGTTGCGCGCGGTGTTGATCAGCCAGGCGAGGCCCGGCGCCACGAAGTGCCTGTCCTTGTGCGCCTCGAGCAGGTCGAGCGCCTCGTTGTCAGCGAAGGAGGCGTGGTAGATGAACTCGATGCCGTGCTTCACGCACTGCTTGATGGAGTCCGAGGAGCGCGCGTGGGCGGCCAGCGTCTTGTTGCGGCAGCGGGCTTCGCGCACCGCCATGGCGACCTCCTCCTCGGACATCGGCGTTTCCTCGGCGCCCATACCGGTGATCTCCTCGCCGGAGAGATTCAGCTTGATGGTGTCGACGCCGTGCTTGATGAGCTCGCGCACGGTGCGGCGGATCTCCTCCGGTCCTGAGACTACGATGCCGAGGTTGAGGCCCTCGTGGGGGATGTGCGGCGGCGCGGTGTCGCCGAGGCCGCCGACCGTGGTGATCTCCGGCCCGGCGGCGGTGTAGCGCGGGCCCGGAATGCGCCCGGCGTTGATAGCGTCGCGCACAACCACGTCGAGGCGGGGCTTGGCGGCGGCGGCGCCGCGCCCGGCGGTGAAGCCGGCATCGAGCACCACCTTGGCCATCTCGATCGTGGAGAGCACGTGCTCTTCGACCGGCATCATCTGGATCGGCGCAATGCCTGGCGCGTTGTTCCAGCTGAGGTGCAGGTGGGCATCGATGAGGCCCGGCATCAGGGTGGCGCCGCGCCCGTCGATGCGGCGCTGCCCGGTCGCACCCCAGCTGAAGCCGCTGCCCTGGCGGGTGACGCGCTTGATGCGGTTTCCCCCGACCGCCACCTCGCCGGCGTAGGGCGGCTCGCCGGTAGCATCGAGGATGCGCACGTTGGTGAAGGTGATTTCGTTGTCGCTGGCTGCGGGGCGGCTGCCGCCCCAACCGGCAAAGGCGTTATCGGACATGGCTCAGGTCCTCCCTTTCAGCAGGGTCACGTCGTTGTCTCTTTCAGGCGGCCCTCAAGCAGCCGCAGGGCGGCCGCCGGTGCCTCGATCATCGGCCAGTGGCCGCAGTCCGGCAGGATCTCCACAACGGCGCCGCGGATGAGGCCGGCGAGCCGCCGCGACATCTCCGGCGGTGCCACCGGGTCGTCGGTGCCGGTCACCAGCAGCGTCGGGCAGACGATGGCCCGGTGGACGGCGGGCTTGGCTTCCGCCAGTGCCTCGCAGTGGGCGGCGTAGCCGGCCGGGTCCTGGCGCAGCAGGCTTTCGCGCACGAAGGCGACGGCGGCCGCATTGTCCCTGCGGGTGGCGGGCGAGAGGCTCGCGGTGGAGACGGCGTCGGCGATCGCCGCCATGCCGTCGCGGCGGGCCAGCGCCGCGCGCTCCTTCAGGCCGGCGCGCCCGGCCTCGGGCGGATCGAGGATCGGGCCGTAGAGGGTGAGGCTGGTGACCAGCTTCGGCTCGGCCGCCGCCAGGTGTTGGCAGACCAGGGTGCCCATCGAGTGGCCGACCAGATCGGCGCGCGTAACCTCGCAGGCGCGCAGCAGATCACGCAGCGCCTGAACCAGTCCCGCGAGCCCGGGCTGGCCGGGCCTCAGCGCCGAGCGTCCGGCGCCGGGAAGATCGGGCCGGATCACCTGATGGCCGCCAAGGCCGGCCATCAGTGGCTGGAAGGAATTGGAGCTGCCGCCGAGGCCGTGCACCATCACCACAGCGGAGCCTTCCCCCGCGATCTCCGCCACCAGGCTGCCGAGCCGGAAATCCGCCATCATCGCCCTCCCGGCAGCAGGATTGTCGAGCCCAGGGTGCGGCGGCTTTCCAGCGCGCGATGCGCCTCGGCCGCCTCGGCGAGCGGGAATCGCTGGCCGACCTCCGCCGTGACGACGCCGTCCGCCAGGGCCTGGAAGAGACGCCGGGTGATCGCCGCCACCTTCTCCGGCGTGTCGGTGTAGTGTCCGAAGGCGGGCCGCGAGACGGTCGCCGAGTTGGACGCCAGAGAGCCGATGTCCCAGCTGCCGATCGCGCCGGAGGCCTGGCCGTAGCTGACGAGATGCCCGCAGTCGGCCAGCGCCTTCACCGAATGCGCAAAGCTGTCGCGCCCCACGGCGTCGAAGATGACGTCGGCGCCGCGCCCGCCGGTCAGCGCCTTCACCTGGTCTTCCAGGCTGTCAGGCCCGGGCAGGATGACGTCATGGGCGCCGGCCGCGCGCGCAGCCGCCGCCTTCTCCGGTGAGGAGGTGGCGCCGATGACCCGGGCGCCGAGGTGGGAAGCCCACTGGCAGAGGAGGCGCCCGACCCCACCGGCCGGCGCATAGACGAGCACAGTCTCGCCGGGCTGAAGCTTGTGCACGCGGTGCAGCAGAAATTCCGCCGCCATGCCTTTCAGCAGGATGGCGGCGGCGACCTCGTCGCTCACGCTGTCCGGCAGCGGCACCAGCAGGTCGGCCTTCATGGTCCGCACGGTGGCGTAAGCGCCGACCGGCGGGCAGGCGTAGGCGACACGCTGGCCGTCGCGCAGATGGCGCACGCCGGGGCCGAGGTCGAGCACGATGCCCGCCGCCTCCATGCCTGGCACGCCGGGCGGCTGCAGTAGGTCGAAAGTGCCGGTGCGGCAGTAGACGTCGATGAAGTTCACACCTATGGCGGTCTGCCGCAGGCGCGCCTCGCCTGGGCCGGGGCGCAGCGCCTGGACCGGCACGAGGCGCAGCTGGTCCGGTCCGCCGTGGCGCTCGATGATGACGGCCTCGCCAGGCAGGGCGCCCTCAGCCGCGGCGCCGGGCGTGACGGCCGGCCGGCTCGGCGGCCGTGCAGCGGCGCGGCGCTCGACCAGCGCGCGGACCGCCGCGAAGCCCGCCGCGTAGATGCCCTCGGCCACCAGCTGCGTCAGCTCGCGCTCGCGCCCTGGCGGCGGACGGAAGCGCGAGGTCCAACTCCAGAAGGTGCGGTTGCCGTCGGTCACCGGTTTCAGCGCCACCTCGGCGAAGTAGTCATTCAAGGGGAGGTCGCTCTCGACGATGGCATAGCGGAACCTGTGGTCCCGATCGGAGAGGCTCAAGAGTTGCTCGCGCACCCGCTCGCCGCCGGTGAGGCGGAAGTCGCGCACCGTGCCCACCTGGTCGCTGCGCCGGCCGTCCTCCAGCCGGCTGGTCGTCACCGCGGGGTGCCAGCGGTCGTGGCCGTTGAAGTCGCGCAGCACTTCCCACACCGCTTCCAGCGGCGCGTCCAGCACGGTCGAGCGCTGCACCTGGACCACGTCAGTCTCCGAAGAGCCGCTTCAGGGCCTCGAAGCCACCCTGGAACACGTTGTCGCCGATGTTGGCGATAAGCTCGGTCTCGCGCTCCGGCGCGCAGTCGAAGCTCGCCGACCACTCGGCGAAGCTGCGGTCGCCATCGGTCACCGGCGTCAGCTTCAAGGTGGCGACGTAGTTCTCGACGCCCATCGGCGATTCGAGAATGGTATAGGTGCAGGAGAAGTCGTAGTCGGAGAGGGCCAACAGCTTCTCGCGGATGAAGCCGCCGTCCTTCAGGCGGAAGGCGCGCACGCAGCCGACCTGGTCGGCCGGCGCAGCGGCCTCGATGAGGCTCTCCGTGATCAGCGGGTGCCAGTTCGGCAACCCGTTGAAATCGCGAATACGCGCCCAGACCCGGTCGGCCGGCGCCGCGATGACGGACGAGGTGTAGACCTCCGCCATGCGTCAGTCGTCCTTCTTGCTTTTCTTCGACTCGGCTTCCTTGGCGAGGCTCTGGGCATCGCGCGCCGAGCGGAAGATGTCGCCCATGCGCGCCACACTGGAGCCCTCGACGCCAATCTCCTTCATCATTTCGTCGATCAGCGGCGCCTGGGCGCGATAGCGCAACGCGCTCTCGATCACCTCGTCGGTCGGCGAGCGGTGGCCGCCACCGCCGCCGTTGCCGGCCAGGCCGTCGACGTGGAGGATCCTGATACCCTCGATCTTCTCCATCGGCTTCACGCTCTCGCGCACGATGCCTTCCAGGCGGTCGATCAGCTTGGCACGCAGCAGAGAGGCGCGGGCATCGGCGCTCAGCACGTTCTCCGCCTCGTTCCGCAGGCGCTGTGCCTCGGCCGCGGCGGCGGCGGTGATGCGATCCGCCTCGGCCGCGGTCTTGGCGGTGTCGGCATTCTTCGTCGCCAGCAGGCGGTCGATGGCGGCCAGGCGTTCGGCCACCTCGGTCTCGCGCAGCGTGGTGACCTTCTCGGCCGCGACGACTGCCTTTGCTCGGGCGGCCTCGCTGGCGGCTCGGGCGTCGGCCTCCTCGATCTGTTTTTCCAACAGGGCGATCTGGCGCTCCAGTTCGGCCAGCTCGAGGGCTTGGCTGCGCTCGATCTCCAGCCGCTTCAGGTCGCGCTCCTGGAGGATGCGCGCCTCGTTGAGGCCGCGCTCGGAGGCGATGCGGGCGCGCTCGACCTCCTCGCGGGCGGAGATCTCCGCTTCGTCGATGGATTGGCGCTGGGCGATCTGCTGCGAGCGCTGCAGCCGGTCGCGCTCGATGCGTGCCTTGCTGAGCACCTGCTCTTGGGCGACGCGGGCGCTCTCGACCGCCTGCTGCGCGGCGATGCGGGCAGCCTCCACCTGCTGCCCGCGGGCGGCCTCGCGCACCTCGGTCTCCTCCTCGGCGACGATGCGCGCCTCGCGCAGCTGCCGCTCGGAGACGATGCGTGCCCGCTCGACGTCCTCGCCGGCCGAGATTTCCGCCGTCTCGCTGGCGTGACGCTGGGCGATCTGCGCGTGGCGCAGGACTTTCTCGCGCTCGATGCGCGCCTTCTCCAGGGCCAGCTCCTGGGCGATGCGCGACTGCTCGATCTCCTGCTGCGCCCTGATCTCGGCGGCTTCCAGGGAGCGGCGGCGGGTGATTTCCAACTCGCGGGTTTCCTGCTCGGTGGTGATGCGCGCGTGGGCGGCCTCGGCCTCGCGCTCCACCTGGTCGCGCACGATGCCGGTCCGCTGGGCGGCGCGCAGGGCTTCGATCTCGCGCTCCTGGGCAAGGCGCGCGCTCTCGCTCTCACGCTCGAGGTTCAGGGTCTCCTTCTCGGCCTCCAGGTTGCGGCTGCGGATCGCCACCATCGAGCTCTGCTCGATGTCGTTGCGCGCCTTACGGCGGATCTCGATGGCCTCGATCAGCTGGGTCAGGCCCTCGGCGTCGAAGCGGTTGGCCGGGTTGAAGAACTCCAGGTCGGTCTGGTCTAGGTCGGTGATGGCGACCGATTCCAGCTCCAGGCCGTTCCTCGCCAGGGCGTCGGCGGCGCGTGCCTCGACGGCGGACACGTAGTCGCCGCGCTTCTCGTGCATCTCGTCCAGGGTCATCTCGGCGGCGACCGAGCGCAGGGCGCCTACGAACTTGCCGGACAGCAGGTCGGCCAAACGTTCCGCGTCCATGGTGCGGCGGCCGAGGGTGGCGGCGGCCGCGGCGACAGCCTCCGGCTGCTGCGCGACGCGGACGAAGAACTCGGCCTCGATGTCGACCCGCATGCGGTCTCGGGTGATCACTGCCTGCTCGCGGCCGCGCGCCACCGGGATGCGCAGCACGTTCATGTTGACCGGCGTCACCTCGTGGACGATCGGCAGCACCAGGGCACCGCCGTTGATCACCACGGTCTCGCCGCCGAAGCCGGTGCGCACGAAGGAGACCTCCTTCGTCGAGCGGTGGTAGAGCCAGTTCAGCAGGTAGACGATCACCGCGATGCCGATGACCGCGACGATGAGCCAGAGAATGATGGCGCCGATCAGTCCGCTACTCATGATCTTCCTCCCAATCAGCGACTGCCGATGGCCTTGAAGGCCCGGGTCTGCTCAGTCAGTGCCACTTCCGTGGGCAGGCGCTCCATCGAGGAGGCGCCGTAGAACCCGTGGCAGGCTTCGGTGTTGTTCAGCACATAGGTGGCGTCCTCCGGCATGGAGACGGGGCCGCCGTGCACCAGCACGAGGATGTCGGGGTTCACCTTCAGGGCCGCCGCCGCCCAGGCGTCCACCTTGGCCGGGCAGTCCTCCAGCTTCAGCGCCGTCTCGGCGCCGATTGACCCACCGGTGGTGAGGCCCAGGTGGCAGACCACGATATCCGCCCCGGCCTTCGCCATGGCGGCGGCGTCGTCCGCGCAGAACACGTAGGGCGTGGTCAGCAGGTCCTTCCGGTGCGCCAGACGGATCATGTCCACCTCCAGGCCGTAGGACATGCCGGTCTCCTCCAGGTTGGCGCGGAAGGTGCCGTCGATGAGGCCGACGGTCGGGAAGTTCTGCACGCCCGAAAAGCCGACCGCCTTCACCTCGTCGAGGAAGCGGTCGAACAGGCAGAAGGGGTCGGTGCCGTTGACACCGGCCAGCACCGGCGTGTTGTGGGTGACCGGCAGCACCTCGCGGGCCATCTCCATGACGATCTCGTTGGCGTTACCATAGGCCAGCAAGCCGGAGAGCGAGCCGCGCCCGGCCATGCGGTAGCGCCCGGAGTTGTAGATCACGATCAGGTCGATGCCGCCGGCCTCCTCACACTTGGCGGAGAGGCCGGTGCCGGCGCCGCCGCCGATGATGGCCTCACCCCGACGCTTCATGCCCTGGAACTTCTCCAGCAGGGCTCTACGCTCAAAGCGCGGCATGTCGCTCTCTTCCTCGCGGGTTCTCGATCTCGGTCAGGGCGTCGACCGCGGCCTCGGCGAAGGCCGGGTCGTTGATGTGATGCGGCAGGCGCAGCAGGCGCCGGTTCGGCGTCTCCCTGAAGGTCCGCGCGATCGCCTCGAAGAGGGCGCGGCCGGCGGCCGGGTCGTGGAACGGCTGGCCCGGCGCGTCGAGTGCCGAGATGCCGCCCTCCGGCAGCAGGAAGCGCACCGGCCCCTCCATGCGGTTCAGCCGGCCGGCGATCCACTCTCCCATGCGCGCGTTCTCCTCCGCGGTGGTGCGCATCAGCGTGACCTGCGGGTTGTGCTCCACGAAGCGGCGGCCGGCGTGCTTGTGCGGCACGGTCTCGCGTGGGCCGAAGTTTACCATGTCGAGGGCGCCGACCGAGCCGACGTAGGGAGTGCGCGTGCGGATGAAGGCGCCGAAGCGATCCTCGTCGGCGGCGAAGACGCCGCCCACCATCATGTCGCAGACCTCTGTGGTGGTGAGGTCGATGGCGGCGGCCAAGAGGCCGCTGTCCGCCAGCTTCTCCATCGACCGACCGCCGACGCCGGTGGCGTGGAACACTAGGCAGTCGTAGCGGCCCTCCAGGCGGGCAACGATCTGCTGCACCGCCTTGGTGGTGACGCCGAACATGGTAAGGCCGAGGCTGGGCTTGTCGATTTCGCCCGGCTGCTGCCGCCGGCGTTCGGCGGCCTGCTTTACCATCCCGGCCAGCGCGGCGGCGCCGTTGGCGAGCACCTGCCTGGAAATGCGGTTCAGGCCCTGCACGTCGGTCACCGAATACATCATCAGGATGTCGGAGGGGCCGACGTATTGCCCGGCGTTGCCGGAGGCGACAGTGGAGATCATCACCTTGGGCAGGCCGATGGGCAGGCGGCGCATGGCCGGGGTGACCAGCGCCGTGCCGCCGGAGCCAGCCGCGGAAATGATGCCGCCGATGCCCTGTTGGCGCAGGATCCAGGTCTCGAAGGCCTCCGCCATGGCGCGCACAGAGGCGCCTCGCTCGCCGGTGAAGACGCCGCCGGCGCCGCCACGGTGGTAGGCCGCCACCACGTGCGGCGGCACGTCGGCCGAGGAGGGCTTGCCGGAGGTCGAAAGATCGACGGTGCGCACCTTCACGCGCTGCTCGACCAGGCAATCGTGGATGTAGAGCAGCTCGGCGCGCTTGGTGTCGAAGGTGCCGGCGACCAGCACCTCGTCGCCGCGCAGCGCGCCGAGCGGCGTCAGCGGCTCGGTATAAAGCGGCTCCGGCCGCCGGTCGAAGGGGCGCTCGACAGGCGCGGCTGCGGGCGCCGGCGGGGCGCCCGGCTCTGCCGCTTTCCAGGCCGCGCTCGACCAGCGCGTCGGCGGCACGTAGTGCACCCTGCGGCGGCTGTCCGGTTGGTCCGGGACCGCTTCGGCGGGCGGCGCTACCGGCTCCGCCGGTGGCTCGGCTTCGGCAGGCGCTGGTGCCGGCGCGGCGGCGGCGCCGAGATCCTCGTGGGAATGGCGACCGACGCCAAGCAGGCGTTCCTGCAGGCTGCGGTCGGCGGCGAGCTGGCGCGCCGGCATGACGCGCGCGATGCGGCCGTTCACCATGATGGCCACGTCCTCGGCGATGGCGGTCGCTACGGCGATGTTCTGCTCGATCAGCAGGATGGCGACGTCGCTCTCGGCGGCGAGGGAGGCCAGCAGCTCCTCGACCTGGCGTACCACCACCGGGGCGAGACCCTCGGTCGGCTCGTCGAGCACCAGCAGCTGCGGGTCCTGCAGCAGCGCGCGGGCGATCGCCAGCATCTGCTGCTCGCCGCCGGAGAGCTGGCCGCCGCCGTTGCCACGGCGCTCGGCGAGGCGCGGGAAGGTGTGGTAGATCCGCTCGATGGTCCAGGCGCCGCTGCCGCTGGCCACCAAGCGCAGGTGCTCGTCCACGGTCAGCGAGGGCCACAGGCGGCGTCCCTGCGGCGTGTAGCCAATTCCCCTGGCGGCGATCTGGTGCGGCGCCAGGCCGGTGATCTCCTCGCCGCCAAAGCGGATCGAGCCGCGCTGCACTGGCACCAGGCCCATAATGGCGTTGCACAGCGTGGTCTTGCCCATGCCGTTGCGCCCGACGACCGCGTGGACTCCGCGCTCGAGGATCAACTCGACGCCCTGCAGCGCGTGCGAGCGGCCGTAGAAGACGTGCAGGTCGCGGATCTGCAGGACCGCGGGTTGGCTCTGGCGGCTGCGGCGGCGCTCAAGCATGGCCGTGTCCCAGGTAGAGCTGCTGCACCTCCGGGTCGCCCTCGATCTCGGCAGGGGTGCCCTCTTTGAAGATCCGCCCGTTGTGCATCATGGTGACGCTCTCGGCGACGCGCAGGGCGACGTCCATGTCGTGCTCGATGATGATGAAGCCCATGTGCGGCGGCAGCGACTGCAGGATCTCAATGAGGTCGCGGCGCTCGCCGGGCGACAGGCCGGCCGCCGGCTCGTCGAACAGGATGAGGCGCGGCGCGCCGGCCAGCGCCAGGGCGATCTCCAATTGACGTTGTTGCCCATGGCTCAGCTCCGCCACCCGCTGCTCTCGCACGCTCTCCAAGTGGACCGCCGCAAGCAGCGTCTCGGCGGCCTGCATGAACGCGTCCTCGCGCCGCGGCCGGCGCAGCGAAAAGCGGCTGCGGCTGGCGCCGCGGCATGCCAGATAAATATTGTCGATCACGTTGAGACCGCTGAACAGCTGCGAGATCTGATAGGTGCGCCTGAGGCCGCGGCGCACCCGCTCGTGAGTGGCCAGGTCGGTGACGTCCTCGCCGAACAGGCGCACCCGCCCGGTGGTCGGCGGGAAGTCGCCCGTGATGGCGTTGAACAGGGTCGTCTTGCCGGCCCCGTTGGAGCCCAGCACCGCCCGCCGCTCCCCCGCCTGCACGGCGAGATTGATGTCCGCCAGGGCCACCAGCGCGCCGAAATGGCGGCTGACGGCCTCGAGCTCCAGCGCGAAACGGCCGGTGCTCTGCAGGCGGGAGAGGGCGTCGGTGTCGGACAAGCTATCGTCCTACTCGCACTTCGGGTTTTCGCGGCTGACCGCGCCGTACTTCAGGAAGTTCGCGTAAGAAACACCGAGCGTCTGGTCGACCTGAGGGATCACCTTGATGGTCTTGTTCACTAGGTTGCCCTGCGGTCCTTCGATGACCTCCGTGAGGAACATATCGGCGACGGCGTTGCGCCGCGCATCCAGCTTCACCATGCCGGTCGGCGTCTCGAACTCCAGGTTCGTGAGGGCGTCGCGGAACGACTTGCCGCCGTCGGAAAGGTCGCCGTTCACCTTGTCGAGCGCCAGCAGCGCCGCCTTGGTGTTGATGTAGTAGGCGTGGGCGAAGAGCGAGGGCGACGGGAAGGCGTCCGGGAACTGCTTCTTATAGGCCTCGACGAAGGCGTTCCAGCGCTGGTCGTCCCAGGTGTCGGAGATCGGGCCGGCCGAGGGCGTGCCGACCACGAAGTCACGGGTCTTGCCTTTGGAGCCGAGCACCGTCTGGTCGACGGTGATAGAGCCGCCGATCAGCGGCAGGTCGCCGCCGGCCTGCTCGTACTGGGTCAGGAAGTTCACCGCATCGGCGCCGCCGAGGGCGACGTAGATGGCATCGACGTCGTCGGGTAGTGCGGCGATGACCGAGGAGTAGTCCTTGTTGCCGATCGGCACCCAGAAGCGCGCATCGGCTGGCGCCTGACCGCCGAGCCGGCAGAACGGCTCCAGGAAGCCGAACACCTGCGTGTAGGGAAAAGAGTAGTCCTCCGCCAGCACCGCCAGCTTGCGGTAGCCCTTCTCGTTGTAGACGTACTCGCCGAGACCGGCCATCCACTGCGCGCCGTCGGTGCTGAAGCGGAAGAAGTTCTCGGCCGGCTCGCGCAGGGTCGTGTCCTGGGCGGCCGAGGAGCCGTTCAGGAAGGTCACGTTCGGCTGGGTCTTGGCGTAGTCTTTCACCGCCAGGCCCTCGGAACCGGAGAGCGGCCCGATGAGGACCTGCACGCCGTCCTGCTCGACCAGCTTGCGGGTGGCGCGCACGGCGCTGTCGGGGGAGGCGTCGGACGAGCCGGTGACCAGCTCAATCTTCTTGCCGCCGGCGGTGTGGTTGAACTCCTCCAGCGCCAGGCGGACGCCGCGCATGGAGTCCTCGCCGAGCACCGTGAAGGCGCCCTCCAGGGTCGCCAGCGCGCCCAGCTTGATGGTCTCCTGGGCCAGCGCCGGACCGGTCAGTGAGACTGCCAGGACGGTGGTTGCTAAGGCTTTGGCATATCTTCTCATTTTTTCCTCCCTTGAGTTTGTCCTACCGCAGCGGGTCGCAGTCCTCTTCGGCCCCTAGATCAACCCGCGCCGCTGCGTTCCAGTTTCTCCAACGAGGCGGGCCGCCGGAACCGCAGCGTCCCGCCGAACCGGTTCCAGAGTCCGAGCAGTCCGTCCGGAGAGAACAGCACGACCAGCAGGAACGCGAGGCCGATCACCGTGTTGAAGCGCTCGCGGTCGATCAGGTCGATGGCGAAATTTTCCAGCATGACGAAGGCGACGGCGCCGATGAAGGGCCCGACCGGATGGCGCAGTCCGCCGATCACCGCAATGACGAGTATGTCGATCGCGACGTCGACGCCGACCGAGCCCGGCGAGATGCGTCCGTTGAACCAGACCATCAGCACGCCGCCGGTGCCGGCGATGAGGCCGGCCAGGAAATAGGCGGCGACGCGGTGCAGCGTCACGTCGAAGCCGATGGCCCGCATGCGCCGGGGATTGTCGCGGGTCGCCTGCAGGCTGAGGCCGAAGGTCGAGCGCGCGCAGTACACGACGGCGAAGAAGTAAAAGGCCGCCACCGCCAGGCTCAGGTAGTAGAAGGCGTCGGGGCTGCGCCAGTAGATGCCGAAGAGAGTCGGCGGTGCCACGCCGGCAAAGCCGGTGAAGCCATTGAAGAGATCGTAGTTCTGGCGCACGAAATAGAAGAAGGCGACCGCGATCGCCAGGGTGATCATGATGGTGTAGATGCCCTCGGTCCTGACCGAGATGATGCCGATCAGCGTGCCGAAGATGGCGGCGCCGAGGATCGCCACCGGCACGGTCAGCCACCAGGGCCAGCCGAGGCCCATCACGCCGACCGAGTTGTCGCCCAGGATGGCGACCAGATAGCCGGCCAGGCCGGCAACGGCAAGCTGGGCGAGGCTGACCATGCCGCCGTAGCCGGCCAGCATCATGAGGGACAGCGAGATGGTGCCTAGGATCAGCGAATAGGCGCCGATCTGGAAGGTGAAGAAGTCGGAGGCAAAGCTCGGGTAGGCAATGAGGAAGATGCCGGCCAGCAAGGCCGCTGGATGGACCTGCGCGAGCGGGCCGCTGCCGAAGAAGAGGGAGCGCCGGTCCATGCCGCGTGCTCCTCCTCAGGCCTGGCCCATGACGCCCTGCGGGCGCACGGCCAGCACGACGACCATGATGAGGAAGGTGAGCACAACGCCGTAGGTCGGGAAGTAGGCGAGCCCGAACTGCTCGGCGAGGCCGATCAGGAGTGCGCCGATCGCCGCGCCGGTGACCGAGCCGAGGCCGCCGACGATGACCACCACCAGCGAGGCCAGGAGGTAGCGGATGTCCTCACCCGGCGCGATCGAGAGGGCGGTGCCGCCGATCACGCCGGCGAGGCCGGCCAAGCCGGCGCCGATGGCGAAGACCAGCGCGAAGACCAACTGTACGTTCACGCCGGTGGCCGACAACATGTCGCGGTCGTTCACGCCGGCGCGGATCATCATGCCGACGCGTGTCCGGTTCAGGAACAGCCAGAGTGCGATACCGACCGCCACCGCGACGCCGAGCACCGTCAGGCGGTAGAGCGGGTATTTCAGGTAGACAGCCTCGCCGGAGGAACGCACGGCGGAGATGATGGGCAACTCGGCGGCGCCGATCAGCCACTCCGGCGGGTCGAACTGGTAGGTGGCGCCCGACCAAATCGCCAGCATGAGGTCGGCGGCGATGATCGAGATGCCTATGGTGACCATCGTCTGGCGCAGGGCGTCGCCCTCCATGCGACGGAAGATCAGCACCTGCAAGAGGATGCCCGTGACCGCGATTGCGAGGAAGGCGACCGCGAGGCCGATGAACCAGTTGCCGGTCGCCTCGGCCGCCTCGTAACCGATGTAGGCGCCCAGCAGGTACATTGAGCCGTGCGCCAGATTCACGTTGCGCATCAGGCCGAAGACCAGGGTGAAGCCGCTGGCGACGAGGAAATAGAGGCCGGCCAGGGTGAGGCCGTTCAGGAAGGTGTTCACGAAGGTCTTCTTGCGGCCGAGTACCGCTTCCAGCCATTCCGGCCAGACGGCGAAGATGAGCCAGAGGAAGACGCCAAGGGCGACCAGGATGACGAAGGACCAGAAGCTGTGGCGCTCGACGAACTGTCTCATCGCCCGCCCGCCCGGTCAGGGCCGCGGCCCGCATTTTTCCTGCATGCTGGGGGCGCAGAACAGAGCGCCATAGCCTGCTTCCTCCCCGGCGGATTTCTTTCTCTTGAGGGAAACCATCGCCTCGCGCGTTGCTTGCCGCCCTGAACGCAGGCGGTCAAGTCACGGCGCTTCTTGCTTTTATCTGGGTAAAAGATTGTCCCGATATTTTCTTGTCAGCAAGGCCACAAAGCCGCCAAAGTGGGTAAATTCGGGTAAATGTGGGGATTGGAAGGTGAATCTCGTGACGTGGCGGGTCGTGCGGCGCGCCTCGCCTTCCGCGCGGGACTGGCCGCTGCCGCCCGCCATTTTGACCGCCGGGCCGCTGTTCAGCCATGAGAGTCTGCCCACCGAGGTCGCCCTGCTGCTGCCCAATACCGCCGGGGCCGGTGGCCTCATCACGGCGCTCGCCGTGGAGCCAAGCTGCCTGGCCCGGCAGACCCTCGGCCTCTTCCTCGCCGACCCTTTCCTGAACGTACCGGGCGAGGTTGCCCGGCTGAGGGCCGCCGGGGTCACGAGCCTTGCCAACCTGCCGAGCGTCGAGCAGCAGGACCCGGAATTCGCCCAGCAACTGGAGGATGTCGGCCTGGACGTTGCGCGCGAGGTCGACCGTCTGGCCCAGTTCCGCCGCCACGGATTCTCGGTGATCGCGGCGGTCGCCGGTGCGGCAGCCGCTGGCGCCGTTGCCGCACTCGACCCCCTGGCCGTCGTGGTGGTTCCGCGGGTGGCCGACTTCGCAGCTGGCTTTCCGTCCTTCCGCCAGCGCGGCGTAGTGGCGCGGGAGATAGCAGCGGCCCTCAAGGCCTGCGGCTGGCAGGGGCCGCTTCTCGGCCTCGCGACCGCCGGGGAAGCCGCTCATGAGACGTTGTGGCCGGAGGTTCTCGCGGGGGTCGTGTGTAGGCCAGAGCCCTTTGCCGCTAACCCTTGAGGCCGAAGCGCAGCATCTTGTTGTAGAGCGTCTTGCGCGACATCCCCAGGACTTCGGCCGTGCGGCTGCGGTTGAAGCCGTTGCGCCAGAGGGCGTCGACGATGCGGTCCTTTTCGCTGCGCCGGTCGTCGCCGGTCGCCGTGCCGGCCTGCAGCAGCGGCAGCAACTGCTGCAGCTGGATCGGCCCGCCGTCACGCCGACCCGCCAGCGCGCCCAGCAGGTTCCGCAGCTCGGTCTCGTTGCTGGGCCAGGCATGGGCGGCGAGGCGCTTCATGGCGCCGGAGGTGAAGTCCTTGCGCCGCGGCAGCACCGAGGTGCCGCTACCGGCGAGGGCGTCCATGATGGCGGGCAGGTCCTCGACCCGCTCGCGCAGGAGCGGCGGCGAGAGGGTCCAGCCCTCGAAAAGCAGGGCGAGGACCGGCTCGAGGCCGGGGATCTCCCGGCCGGCGCCCTGGCGCCCGTCAGCGACCAGCACGACCCGCGGCGCGAGGGTCAGCTGGCGACGCGACCCGGGGATTCGGAAGATGCCGTCGCGCAGCGCAACGGCGAGGCGGCGCTGCATCGCCGGCGGCAGGACTTCCGGCGCATGGACGACCAGCAGATCCAGCGTCTCGTCCGCCAGCGCGGGCCGTCCGGCGCCCGCTGCCTCGGCCTGCCCGAACAGCAGCCGCCTGGCCTTGGCGGGGTAGTCTTCGGTCCGCGGATCGATCTCCAGCACGCTGGGACGTCCCCGCCGCCCGCCCGGGTTCGCGAGGGCTGCGAGGCTCGGCTGCGGCGACAGGCCCGGCTCCAGCAGCAGCAGGACCGGCGCCGCAGTACCGGCCACCGCCTGCAGGCGGCGCAGGTAATCCAGCTGCGCCGGCGCGCGCCCGATGAAGCCGAAGCGCTGGCCCCAGGCGACCAGGCGCGCGCTTTGGCTGTCCAGCGCGGTGCGGCGCCGGCTGGCCTGGCGATAGGCGTCGATCTGGTCAGCGACCGAGACCTCCAGCGGCAGCCGCTCTATGGTCGAGCCGCCGACGTAGCCGTCGATCGGCGCCAGGTTGGCAATCCGGCCGAGATCCTCGGCGGTGACAATGGGGCCGCCCTCGAGCAGGAACCGCACGCCGGGATGGATGCGCTTGATGAGACGGCCGATCTCGCGCGCCGCACTGGCGACCTCCTCGAGGGAGCTCCGGGTCCGGTGGCCCATGGCGCCGCCCACGTTCCAGCCGAGATTGAGGCAGACGAGATCGAGCCCTGCATCGGCCGCCAGACGTGCCTGGGTGCGCGTGGCGCAATAGAACATGGAGGTCAGGCCGCGGTCCTGCACGGCGCGCAGCACCGCCACCTCCTTCTCGATGCCGCGGCCCGCGCGCGAGAGCAGCTGCTGCATCGCGTGGGAGAAATGCATGCAGCTGGGAAAATTGACGGCGCCTGCGAAGCCGAGCTGACGGACCCGCTCGGCGATCGCCGAGGCATCGCAGCTCTCCTCCCAGACGTTCACGCCCAGAAGGATCGGGATGTGGCAGAGCGCCAACAGCTCGCGGCGGGCGAAGTCCTCGGTCAGCGGCCCGGCGTCGAAGATCGGCAGCATGCAGGCGATGGAGGGCGCGCCCATGTTGCGCAGGCGCCCGGCGTTGATCGCCAGCAGGAAGTCGGCGCCGCCGCGCTCGGCGGCGAGGGCGGTGTTTCCGGAGCCGATCGCCGCGCCGATCAGGAAGCCGTCGCCGGGAATTGTTGGGCTCTTTGCCCTGTCCGGAGTCGTTCCGCCAGCCACGCCGATCCTCCCTACACAGCGTGAAGCGAATAGGCGGGCGACCCGTTCCAGACCAGGCGCCAGCTCGTGCCGGGGCGGACGTTCTGGATGATGCCCGGATCGAAGGCGACGAAGCAGCGTCCCTTTGGGTGGCGCACCGAGGGGTAAAGCAGGCCACGATGCCCCTCACGGCGCAGTTCGAGGGCAAGCACCTGACCTTCGGGGTAGCCGACGGCGGGATCGGGTGCGAGGGCGGGATGCCCGCTCTCTCCGGCGAGGTCCGGAAAGTCGCCGATGAAATCCGCGAGCAGCTCGACATAGCGCGCTTCATCCTCGTAGATGCCGATGTATTCGAGTTCTCGGGTCCGGTGGAAGCCGACCTCCGCCGCCGAGGTCAGCGTGTCGTAGCTGCAGTACCAGGCGCCGCGTTCCGCGCTGTTGAAGCGGTTGCCGGTCGAACGCGTATAGGTGAAGGCCGCATTGATGTGGCTCTGGCCGTAGATCTGCAAGTCCCGCTGGCGGCGCGCGAAGGCCAGTTCGCGCCGGTCGAGGGCCGGGCTGCCCTCGCGCTCGGCGATCAGGCGCTGGCTGGTATCTCCCTCGAGCTCGGCGAGAATCTGCATTTCCTCGTCGCTGTCGACAAGGCCGCGCAGCACCGGAGGCTTGTGACGGGTCTGGGGGATGAGGCGCACGAGGCCGCGATCGTTGATCGCGGTGATCTTCACATGCCGCCCCTCAGAGCGTCCAGATAGGCGCGCACGCGCAGGATCTTCGGCAAGCCGCCCCCGATCATCGCATCGACCGGGCGTGATCCCTCGAACTCCGGACCCCGGTTGGGCAGCTTGACCCACTGCCGCGCAAGCGGCAGGTCGAAATAGAGCTCGAGCGCCTTATAGATGCCGACGACCGCGCTCAGCCGCAGCATCTGGTCGTGCGTCAGGTCACCGGCAAAGCCGGGCTTCTTCGCGCGTTTCCAAGTCGATTCCGACATGTCGGCAAGCGCCGCCGCCTCCCGCGCGGCCAGGCACCAGCTTTCAACGATCCTGCCGTAGGCCTTCAGCGCCACAGCTCTGATCTCGGGTGCAGAACGCTCCTGAACGACGTTTTCCACGGTGGATGCTCCCTCTCAGCATCTCTACTGTAAGTTCATATGATCGATATTTCAAGGCCATATGAACATCCTGGGCTGTGCTGCCAGCCCGCTGAGCTGAGGCACTGTAGGCGTGCGGGGCCTGCGGTAGCTGCGTGCGAAACCTTGCTCGCCTTTACTACGCGACGTCAGGGCCAAACGGTTTTCAGGGCAGGAGTTCACCCTTGCGGTCGACGATGAAGCGGCGCATCACCTCGGCCGCCCGCGTCAGCTCGCG
>WHTV01000179.1:474-1002 GCA_009377535.1 Kiloniellaceae bacterium | reverse complement strand
CATCGAGATCGCCGCCACCATGCTCGAACAGATGTCACCCTTCTGATGGGACCGGAACGAGCGCGGCAGGCACAACCGACGCCACACCTGGCACAACCGTGGAGTAAGAACGCAAGCGTTGAGCTTAGCGGGAGGGAATCTCGATGAGCAGCCGCTCCAGAATCGAATGGACCGAGACAACATGGAACCCCACCACCGGCTGTGACCGCGTCTCGGCGGGCTGCGACCACTGCTACGCGCTGACGTTGGCTAAACGTTTGAAGGCCATGCACGCGAGCAAGTACCAGAGTGACGGAAATCCCCAAACGAGCGGGCCCGGATTCGGGGTCACGGTACACCCGCACGCATTGGGCGAGCCGTTCCGTTGGCGTCGCCCGCGCCTAGTCTTCGTCAACTCGATGAGTGACCTCTTCCACGCCCAAATCCCGCTCGAGTTCATTCAACAGACTTTCGCCGTTATGGCCGCCACACCGCAGCACACCTATCAGATCCTGACCAAACGTGCACGCCGCCTGCGCCGCCTCGCAG
>WHTV01000179.1:0-464 GCA_009377535.1 Kiloniellaceae bacterium | reverse complement strand
CGAGCTACGACGTGTGCCCGCCACCGTGCGCTTTCTCTCCTGCGAACCGCTACTCGGACCACTGACAGGGCTCGACCTAACCAAGATCGGTTGGGTCATTGCGGGTGGCGAATCCGGCCGCGATGCTCGGCCGATGGATCCGAACTGGCCTCGGGACATCCGTAATGAGTGTGCCCGCGCAGGCGTGCCGTTCTTCTTCAAGCAATGGGGAGGGCGTACTCCGAAAGCGGGCGGACGCGAACTCGACGGCCGAACCTGGGACGAGATGCCGTTCAGGGGAGAACTACACCCTGCCGTCGGTTAGCTGTCCGGCAGGTGCCTCGTGCCGTACGGTCGCGCGGGTGGCTCGTACTGGTACACCCGGTCAACCGGAAGCTGCACTTTCGGTTTCACGTTGGAGTGCTTCAGATCGAAGAGGGAGCCTTGCCCGATCTGCCTATGCTTCTTCTCCTGCAACTGGACAC
>WHTV01000178.1:727-1010 GCA_009377535.1 Kiloniellaceae bacterium | reverse complement strand
GCGTTTCTCGCCACTGCCGCCATAGCCGTGGGAAGTATCGCATTCCTGGCCCAGGGCCCGGCCGCCCGCGCCGAGGAGCAGGAGATCATCTTCGCCATCAGCGCTGCCACCGGCTCGCTGCAGCAGGTGACCGCTGCCGAGTTCACCGCCCGCGCCAACGAGAAGTTGGCGGGCAAAGCGGTGGTGAAGCTCTTCGCCGATTCGCAGCTCGGCAAGGACAAGGACCTGATGCAGAAGATGAAGCTGGGGTCTGTCCACCTTTCCATGCCGTCCTCCATCATGC
>WHTV01000178.1:0-717 GCA_009377535.1 Kiloniellaceae bacterium | reverse complement strand
ATCGCTCCCAAAGCGGAGGAGAAGGGCTACAAGGTCCTGGGCGTCTGGGAGAACGGCGTGCGCCACATCACTAACAATGTGCGCCCGATCAACACCCCGGCCGACCTCCAGGGCCTGAAGATCCGCACGCCGAAATCCGAGTGGCGCGTAAAGATGTTCGGGTCTTGGAGCGCTAACCCGACCCCCATGGCTTTCTCCGAGCTCTTCGTCGCCCTGCAGACCGGCGTCATCGACGGCCAGGAGAATCCCTACACGAACATCTGGTCGGCTAAGCTGAACGAGGTGCAGAAGTACCTGTCCGTTACCGGACACGTCTACTCGCCCTCCTACCTGACCACCGGGGCCGCCGCCTGGGAGAAGCTGCCCGAAGACATCCGCGCGGTGATCGAGGAGACGGCTGTCGAGATGGAAGCTTTCGCCCGCGAGAAAGGCGCAGCCGATGACGACTCTCTGCGCGCCAAGCTGGCCGAGTCCGGCATGGAAGTGAATATCGCAGACCGAGCCGCCTTCGTGGAGGCCTCCAAACCGATTTACACGCTCTTTTCCGAACAGGTTGAGGGCGGCCGCGAGCTCATCGACGAGTCTTTGTCCTTGGCCCAGTAGCCTCCCACGAACCTGCAAGGATCGGGCGGGTCCTCTCCGGGCCCGCCCGTTCTTTCCGGAGCGCGAGCTGTCCCATGTTGCTGAGCCTCTCCCGCGCGCTGAACCTGCTGCTGG
>WHTV01000177.1 GCA_009377535.1 Kiloniellaceae bacterium | reverse complement strand
GCGATCAGCTGCGGGATGGCCCCACCGTAGCCGGCATGCCAGACGAGGAAGCCGGAGTAGCTGGCCGCGACGAGCAGCGGATAGTGCACCTTGCCGCGGTGCGCGATGCCCATCTCGCGCGCCACGATTCCGCCCGCGATGAGACCGAACCCCCAGGATATCCAGCTGCACACCATCGTCATGAGGACGGTGAGGACGATGATCTGGATCTCGTTGCGCGGCACTCGGGTGAACCACCGCAATGCCTTATGCACCGGCGGGGTGTTGGCCAGCGCGAATCCCATCACGAGCATGAGCGTCGACTGGGCGGTGAACTCGAAGATGGTGAAGTAGCCGTTGCCCCACATGTCAAGCACGTCACGCGGGCTCGTCCCTACAGCCACACCCAGCACGAAGACCAGGATCGTCAGCAGGACCAAGAAGATGAAGGCGTCGGGCACGTAGCGTTCGGTGATACGGGTGAAGAATCTCGCGATAAGGCGCATGGCGACCTCCTTGGCGCATGCCTCAATGTGTCGAGACCGACGTGACAGGGCGACATGGTTAGGCCGCTGCGGACATCGGCAACCGCAGCAGGCTCCGGGTCTCCGCCGGGGAGGCAGGGTGGCGACCGTACTCGGCGCACATCTCGGCGACCCTCGCGACGAGCTCGGCGTTGGAAGCGGCGAGCCGTCCCTTGCTGTAGTAGATGTTGTCCTCGAGTCCGGTGCGCACCTGGCCGCCGCGAGCGAGTGCCCACTTGTTGGCTTCCAGCTGGAACCGGCCGGTGCCCATGCAGGTCCAGGTGGCGCCCGGCATCAGCTCGCGCACCTCCGAGACGAAGAAGTCGACCAGCCTCTCCCGGGGTGGCAACGCGTTCTTGACACCCATGACCAGCTGCACGTGAGCGGGCGCGGCGAGCAAGCCACGGTCCTGTAGGTCGGCCGCCTTGTAGAGCATGGCGAGGTCGAACACCTCGATCTCGGGCTTGATGCCGAGGTCGAGTATCTGCCGCGCCTTGTCCTCGACCACGTC
>WHTV01000176.1 GCA_009377535.1 Kiloniellaceae bacterium | reverse complement strand
TAGAGCGCCGGGCGATTAATCTGCAACATAGCCTGCGTCTTTGAGGTAGTTCCAGCATTCCTGGGGATCGAACAGGTCGCAAATGTCGCCGAGGGCACGCCAGAGCTTGTCGTAGGTGCGCGCGGCGGCCTTTCGCAAGAGCGTCTTGAGCTTGGCGAAAGCCATTTCGATCGGGTTGAGGTCGGGCGAGTATTTCGGCAGGAAGAGGAACCAGGCGCCCCGCTCTGAAAGAGCTTTTGCGGCACGCGGACTTTTGTGGACGTTGAGGTTGTCGAGGATGACGACGTCGCCGCGGGTCAACGTCGGCGCGAGCTGTGTGCGGACGTAAGTGTCGAAGGCCGCGCCGTCCATCGCCCCTTCGATGGTCCAGGGGGCGACAAGGCCGTCCTGGCGCAAGCCTGCAATGAAAGTCTGGGTCCGCCACTTGCCGAAAGGCGTATCGGCAAGCAGGCGCTCTCCTCGAAGGCTGCGCCCGCGCAGCGGGGTCATGTTGGTCTTCACACTGGTTTCATCGACGAAGACAAGCCGCTCGGGCTGGCGGCGCATGAAGGGCTGGCGGTGCTCACGCCACTCACGGCGCGCTGCTTTGACGTCGGGGCGTTCTTTCTCCGATGCCAGCAGCGTTTTTTTTATAGGTGAAGCCTTCCTGGCACAGAAGCTTGGACAGATTCGACGGGTCCGCGCTCACCCCGTGAGTGGCCTCAAGCCAGCCGGCAAGCTCCGGCATCGTGATGTCGGGCTTGGCCTTCACTTTGTCGACAATGGCCTGCCGATAGGGCCCCAGCTTGCCGGACCCTTTGGGACGGCCTTGCTTGGCGGGCTCAACCGAACCGCTGGTCGCATAGCGGGCCTGCACCCGCACCGCCGTCGAGGGCGCAACCTCAAACTGCGCCGCAACGGCACGCCGGGACTTCCCAGACGCAATGCCGCGCACCATCCGAAGCCGCAAATCTGATGAAACCGCTTTTCCCATGGACCACCTCCTGCCCATAGGGAATCACGGGCCGCACCAAAAGGGAATCCCTCGATTCAACCTTCCTGCCCGACGCTCTAG
>WHTV01000175.1 GCA_009377535.1 Kiloniellaceae bacterium | reverse complement strand
CACTGCTGTCCGGTTTAGGAAGTAGTGGACAAGGCGCACGGCATTGATTCAACTCGGTTTCGAAGGTCTTGCCAACTTTCGGGACACGAGAGGAGCCAACGCCGTGCGTTATCACAATAGCGTCTTCCGCGATCTTTTGAACTACCTTCCCTGGCGTGAGTTCGAGCGGCTTGTGGAGGAGCACAAGGCAGACTACCGGGTGCGCAAGTTGCGCACCAAGGACCAGCTGATCGCGCTGATCTTCGCGCAGCTGTCGGGGATGTCGGGGCTGCGCGGCATCACCAGCGGCTTGGGCAGCCAGGCCAACGGCCTCTATCACTTGGGCGCCCGCCCGGTTGCCCGCTCGAGCCTGGCGGACGCCAACATGAAGCGGCCCGCCGCAGTGTTCACCGAGCTCTTTGCCACGCTGGTGGAACGGACCAGCCGCGGGCTGCGCGCCAAGACGGGCGAGGCGGTGCGCATGATCGACGCGACCAGCCTGCCGCTCAACAAGCTCAGTGAGGACTGGTCGCGGCTGTCGACCAAGGCCTGCGGCGCCAAGGTCCACGTGATCTACGATCCGCAGGCAGAGCGGCCGGTGTACTTCTCCGTCACTGCGGCCAAGGTCGCCGACATCACCGCCGCCAAGAGCATGCCGATCGAGCCCGGCGCCACCTACGTCTTCGACCTCGGCTATTACGATTTCGGCTGGTGGGCCAAGCTCGATCAAGCCCGCTGCCGCATCGTCACCCGGCTCAAGAAGAACACGCCGCTCACCCTCATCAAGGAGCGAGCCTTGCCCAAGCGCACCCCCGACCACATCCTGTCCGATCGCATCGGCACCCTGCCCGAGCGCCTCGCCCGCAGCCGCCGCAACCCGATGGCCAAGCCGGTGCGTGAGATTCGCCTGCGCAATGAGGCCGGCAAGATCCTGCGCATCGTTACCAACGATCTCAAGAGCTCGGCTGAAAAAATCGCCGACCTCTACAAGCAGCGCTGGGACATCGAGCTGTTCTTCAAGTGGATCAAGCAGAACCTCAAGATCAAGAAGTTCCTCGGCACCACCGAAAACGCCGTCCGCATCCAGGTCGCCGCCGCGCTCATCGCCTATCTGCTCCTCCACGCCGCCCGCGCCGCTTGCCGCATCACCATCAAGCCGCTC
>WHTV01000174.1 GCA_009377535.1 Kiloniellaceae bacterium | reverse complement strand
GCCATCGCCAGCAACAGCCGCACATGGTTAGCCGTACCCCTTCGTCAGCAGGGGGAACTGATTGGAGGACTGATCGCACGCCGCGCCGAGGTGCGCCCCTTCACCCCGGCGCAGATCAAATTGCTTGAAACTTTCGCTGACCAAGCCGTGATCGCTATCGAAAACGTACGGCTGTTTCAAGAGCTACAGGAGAGAACCCGAGAGCTGATCAGGTCGGTAGAAGAGCTGAAAGCGCTCGGCGAAGTCGGTCAGGCGGTAAGCTCGACTTTGGATTTAGAGACGGTGCTCACCCGGATCGTTTCCCATGCGGTCCAGTTGAGCGGCACCGACGGTGGGGCGATCTACGAATACGACGAGACCTCTGAAGAGTTTCTCCTGCGCGCCACCGATCGCATGGAGGAGGAACTGATTAGTGCGCTCCGTGCCAATCCTCCTCGTCTGGGAGACGGCGTAGTCGGGCGAGCGGCGGCGAGCCGTGAACCGGTCGTGGTACCCAATATTCTCGAAGAGCGCGCTTACGCGCCGCGCATGCGCCAGATGCTGGAGCGCTTCGGATTCCGCGCCAGCTTGGCCGTTCCCCTGCTGCGCGAAGACCGCATCATCGGCGCCTTGGTGGTCCGGAGAAAATCCACCGGCGAGTTTCGTTCTGAAGTGATCGAGCTGTTAAAAACCTTCGCGACCCAATCGGCCTTGGCGATCCAAAACGCTCGGCTGTTCCGCGAGATCGAAGACAAGGGCCGGCAGATCGAGGTGGCCAATCGCCACAAATCAGAGTTCCTCGCGAATATGTCCCACGAGCTGCGCACGCCGCTTAACGCGATCATCGGGTTCTCCGAGGTCCTGCTGGATCCCTCGTTGAAGGTCAGCGAGGAAGAACAGACACAGTTCTTGACGGATGTCTTGAGCAGTGGGAAGCATTTACTCGGGCTGATCAATGAAATCCTTGATCTGGCGAAGATCGAAGCCGGAACGATGGAGCTGCAAATCGAGCCGGCGCTGATGCAGGATGTCGTCGAGGCGGTTTCGAATACGATGCGGTCGCTTGCGGTGAAGAAATCGATCGATCTTCGGGTTGAGAACGACGAGCGTTTGGCTCCCTTTCCCATGGACGGCGCCCGCGTCAAGCAGGTGCTTTTGAACCTGGTG
>WHTV01000173.1 GCA_009377535.1 Kiloniellaceae bacterium | reverse complement strand
ATCCGCAACATCATCGCCGGCGCCGTACTGGTCGAGACGGTCTTCGGCTGGCCCGGTATCGGCCGTCTCACCTACGACTCGGTCGTGGCACGCGACTATCCGACCGTGCTCGGTATCCTCCTGCTGACCGGCGCCGCGGTCGCCGTGGGCAATCTGCTCACCGACCTGGCCTATGCCCGCGTCGACCCCAGAGTGAGACTGGGATGAAACCCTCCGCCCGGCCCCGGCGCCCGGTCCGCCCACGGAACGCGATCATCGGTGTCGCCGGCATCGCCACGCTCGTCCTCGTGCTGTTCGTCGCCGCCGTCGGGCCGCTGCTCACGTCGACCGGGCCGTTCGCCCTTTCGGCCGACCCGCTGCAGCCGCCCAGCGCCAGCCATCCCTTCGGCACCGACAATCTCGGGCGCGACGTCCTGACCGGCATCCTGTACGGCGCCCGAACCTCGCTGCTCGTGGCGTTCGGCGCCACCGCCGTGGCCTTCGTCGTCGGCTGCGTGGTGGGTGCGGTCGCGGGATACCGCGGCGGCCTGGTCGACGACCTGCTCATGCGGCTGTGCGACATCTTCCAGGCAGTACCGCGGCTGGTACTGACGCTAGTGATCGTCGCGCTCTTCGGTTCCGACCTGGTCAACCTCCTCCTTGTACTCGGCCTGCTGTCCTGGCCAGAGGTAGCAAGGATCCTACGTGGACAGTTCATCTCGCTGCGGGAGCGCGACTATGTGGCGGCGGTGCACTCCATCGGTATGAAAGACACTCGCATCATCTTCCGCGAGATCCTGCCCAACGCGCTTCCCCCCACCCTCGTGACCACGTCGCTCCTGCTGTCGAGCTGCATCATTCTGGAGGCCGGGCTGGCCTACCTCGGCCTGTCCGACCCCAACTACATCAGCTGGGGACGGATGCTCAACATCGCGCAGCCGTTCCTCTCTCAGGCGCCCTGGCTCGTCGTGTTTCCCAGCATCGCGATCTTCGTGACCAGCCTGGGCGCAGCCCTGTCGGCCGACTACCTCAACGACCGCCTCAACCCCCGCCGGCTGCGCAAACGCTCACGGTGGTCGTTCGCCCGACCGGCGAGGACCGACTGATGCGGACCATCGACCTGAACTGCGACCTCGGCGAGGATACGGCGCCTGGCGCAGCTCCGACGACGACGCCGCCCTCCTCCAGCTCGTGACCAGCGCCAACATCGCGTGC
>WHTV01000172.1 GCA_009377535.1 Kiloniellaceae bacterium | reverse complement strand
GAACTACCTCAAAGACGCAGGCTATGTTGCAGATTAATCGCCCGGCGCTCTAGCGGAGACCTAGCGGGCTGGACGCCGTTCCTGCGCCCTGCCAGGATGCGCGCCGGCTCTCCCCTTTGCTTCCCGGCCATGCTGGAAACCGCGCTCGTCGCCCTGACCACCTACTTCGCGACCATCGGCCCGCTCGACGTGGCGGCGATCTTCGCCGCGCTGACGCCGCACAACACCTCGTCCGAGCGGCGGGCCATCGCCGTCAAGGGCACGCTGATGGCGCTGGGCATCCTGCTGCTCTTCGCCGCCTTCGGCGACGCCCTGCTGCACCTCTTCGGCATTTCCCTGGCGGCGCTGCGCACGGCCGGCGGCATCCTGCTGCTGCTGATCGCCATCGACATGGTCTTTGCGCGGCCGTCGGGCGGCGTCACCACGACGGAGGAGGAAAACCGCGAAGCCACGGCCAAGCACGACATCTCGGTGTTTCCCCTGGCGACGCCGCTGATCGCCGGCCCGGGCGCCATGGGCGCCACCATCCTGCTGGTCGCCAACGCCGAAGGCGACTGGCAGATCATCGGCCTGGTGGTCGCCAGCCTGATCGCCATGCTGGCGCTGACCTGCCTGCTCATGCTGGTCGCCGCACAGATCCAGCGCCTCTTCGGCATCACCGGCCTGCACGTGATTTCCCGCGTCTTCGGCGTGCTGCTGGCGGCGCTGGCCGTGCAGTTCATCTTCGACGGCATCGCCAGCAGCGGCCTCCTCGGCGGTTCCTGATTCCAAGGCAAGAAGCGGAGTGCGGCCGGGGCAGGCGCTCTGCTGAGATGGCGCCTGCCCACAGCCCGGAGCCCACCATGACCGCCCTTCGTTTCCTCGCTCTCGACAGCGACACCGTCCAAGCCCTGCGCCACGGCGCGCCCGATGCCAACGGACAGACGCCGGAGCGCCAGGCCTCCGACGGCGGCGGCAACCCCTGCCGCCACTGCCTCCACGACATCGCCGAAGGCGCGCCCATGCTGGTGCTGGCGCACCGTCCCTTCCCGGCGCCGCAGCCCTATGCCGAGCTGGGACCGATCTTCCTGCACGCCGAGGACTGCCCGCGCTACGGCGGGGACGCCGGCGTGCCGGCCATGATCCTGCGCCGGCAAGCCATCCTGCTGCGCGGCTACGGCACCGACGACCGCATCGTCTACGGCACCGGCAAGGTGATCCCCCCGAAAGACATCGAGGCCGCCGCCGCCCACCTCTTCGCCCGCCCGGAGATCGCATACGTCCACCTGCGCTCCG
>WHTV01000171.1 GCA_009377535.1 Kiloniellaceae bacterium | reverse complement strand
GTGTAGGGATTGACGTAGTCCAGCTCGCCCCTGGGCTCCGGCACGGCGGCGGCGAGGCGGTCGAAGAAGGTGGCGATGTCGGCTTTCTTCATGGCCCAGCTTTTCTTTTTTTGGTCCGGCTGCTCTCTCCTGGCGGGGCGAGTTTAGCCTGATCGCCGGCGAAGGGAAGGCGAACCGGACAGGGCTCAATCACAGTGGCGGGGATGCCTGCCCCTAGTCAGACGGTGAGCTCGTTTTGCCTTCCGGCAAAGACCAGCGAACCTCCGGGACATTATGGTCAGTGCCCGTGTAACGAAATTCGGCAAGCCTGCGAATCGACTTTTCGGTATCCACGACCAGCAACGGGTCGAGAATCGCCTTCAGTTCATTGTAGCGGCTCTCTTCCGAAGAAAGGTCTGGATTGGTATCCATAGATGTCTCACCTGCGTGGAACATCGCCGCCCACCTTTCCCAGATGGCCTTTTGCTCTTTAATAAGGGGCAGGAGAGCCTCATCGATTGGTGCCAGATCGAACTCGTCTGAGTAGTCGTCTTCGACTTCGTCGAATACTGACCGAAAAACGTGAGGTCTACCGTCAAGAAGCGCGACACCGCCTCTTGGCCCATCGTGGAAGTAAGTGATCGCGAAAACTCGTTCCCAGCACATGCCCTGAGATCATATCACGCAGGGGTTGAGCTCTCCAATGGGTAAGCCTGCGTCCTGTTTGAAGGCGGCGGGCGCACTGCTTATATTGATTAACTGCCCAACTGGAGACGCCCAGCGAAGAGCCTGGAATGACAGCCATCTGCAAGCCGGCCACAGTTACCGAGGCCATAGATGCCGGCCAGCCGATCTTCGACGCCGAGCTCAGGCCGCACCGCAGCCTCTCGCCGCGCGGCTTCCTGCTGCTCATGCTGGCAGTCTGCGGCATCTCCTTTGCCGGCGGCCTCGCCTTTTACCTGGCCGGCGCCTGGCCGGTGATCGGCTTCCTCGGCGCCGACCTGCTGCTGATCTACCTCGCTTTCAAAATCAACTACCGCAGCGGCCGCCTGGTCGAGCGCCTCTACCTCACCCGCGACAGGCTGACGGTGCGCCGGGTCTGGCCGGGCGGGCGCAGCCGCGCCTGGGAGTTCCAGCCCTACTGGCTGCAGGTGGTGTTCGACGAAGAGGCGGCGGCGCAGGAGCGCTTCGACTGTCCGCTCATTCTGCGCTCGCACGGCAAGAGCCTCATGGTCGGCAGCTTCCTCACCCGCCAGGAACGCGGCGAGGTCGCCAGCGCCCTGCGCGCGGCCCTGGCGCGCGTGCGCCAGCCCTGCCGGCCGGCCACGAAAGTTCAGTCCGTCAGGCCCAGCACATCGCGCATCGAGTAGAGCCCGGCCGGCTTGCCGCGTCCCCACAGCGCCGCCTTCA
>WHTV01000170.1 GCA_009377535.1 Kiloniellaceae bacterium | reverse complement strand
CAGCAACGCTTTCTGTGTCGCGATGCTGTTTTTCGCCGAGTTGCTGTACCGCGAAGGGACGATTATGGCACATGTCGGAGGCGCGGTGGTCTTCGTCGCCGCCATCGGCGCGGTCATGACCAGCATCTATCTGTGGGGCCTGATGGAACGGGAGAATCGCACTGTGCTCGGAATCGGCTGGGACTCAGCTGCTGCCGTCCTGGTCTATCTCGGCGGCATGAGCGTGCTTTATTTTATAACATAACGCATTCATCCAATGGCGATGTCAGAAGGTTTTGTTTCCCGACTAAAAGGACCTGCGAGTTTGTCCTTCGAAGGATAACTGACTCACCTCGCGTAATTTATGAGACACGGCATCTGACCATAGTTGCAAAATCGTTACACAAGAGTTCCGGTCATACCGTCGTAGCGCTTGCATTTACCGGCGTCCTTAGACGAACGCCGTTACTTGTTGCGGGCATCCATCCGAACTGAATAACCTTCGGCTCCAAGCCGAAGGTTCTAAATTTCTCGACTCTTATCCCGTCATTCCGGCCTTATCGTCACCGTGGTCCATCCCATCCGCCATAACCTGGATACCGTTTTCCAACGGTATGACGGACGCTGTCCGGCACTTGGATGCCGGCCGGTCTATCCTGAGCCTGGCCGAAGAACCGCCATGACGAACTCTCACTTCGCCTGAAGGCGAGGGATTTCAACCATCCCCGAGAGGGACATTAAACCAACTGACCTTGTCCTCGGACTTGTTCCGAGGATGGATGCGCGGATCGAGTCCGCGCATGACAGATGAGTTGGATTCTGCTGAAAAACGACCCTCATGCATCGAGATTTTCAGCATGACCGGAAAATTATCAATCATTTCAAAACCGCTCCGTTCTATTGAACTGTTCCCCAAACGAGAAAGCCGAGCGCCGGTCGCGCCTAGAGTTGCTCCTTGATGGCTCCGATTGTCCAGCTCGCGGCTCCAGCAGTTACTACTGCTGCAACAATGGATGCAATTAGATACTGAGGTCTCTAAATAAATTTAAGATGGCTACGCTGGCGACCCGATTGTCGATGTCCCAGACGAGGCTCTGGTTGCCTCATCGGGATCGTGAACAGTTCCAGGATTTTTTCACTCCATGGGCGGGACTGCCAATCTTCGTAATTCAACTTTTTTGAATGCTTCAGATCTTCATGAAAAGCTTTTTCGAGCTCCCCGGCGACAGCGGCGTCATGCACGATGAGATTGACTTCTTCGTTGAGGCGCAAAAGAACGATTGTCGAGGTTCGTGGTTCCGACCAGCGCCCAGACGCCGTCCACAAACATCGTCTTGGCGTGCAGCAGCGCCGGCTGGTATTCGTAGATTTGGATGCCGCCGAGCAGTAAAGGACCGAACCCCTGCGGCTGGCCCGATAGACCAGCATCCAGTCGATTAAAGTCGGTGAGCTCGAAGACGAGGAAGTTGTCGCCTCAGCTACGCAGAAGGGAAAGCTAGGCCTGACCGTGCAGAATATAACG
>WHTV01000016.1 GCA_009377535.1 Kiloniellaceae bacterium | reverse complement strand
GGCAACCAGGCCGAGCCCGACCCAGAAGATCACGCGCAGCACCTGCGAAGGCAGACCGAGCGCCACCGAGCCGCCGAGGATCAGCAGGGCCGTCAGGGCCAGGCCGACGGTGCCGGCGAAGAGCGGCGTATAGCCGGTGAACAGCAGGTAGATCAGCACGGCGAGAGGCATCAGCAGATACCAGCTGCGCCGGAGCGCGGCGCTGATCGACGGCAGCTCCTCCTTCGGCAGGCCCATCAGGCTGCGCTTGCCGGCCTCCAGGTGCACCATCCAGAAGGCCGAGGCGAAGTAGAGCACGGCCGGAATGATCGCTGCCTTGACGACCTCGTGGTACTCGACACCCAGCGTCTCCGCCATGATGAAGGCGACCGCGCCCATCACCGGCGGCATGATCTGCCCGCCCATGGAGGCGGTCGCTTCGACGCCGCCGGCGAAGGCGGCGCGGTAGCCGAAGCGTTTCATCAAGGGGATGGTGAATTGGCCCGTCGTCACCACATTGGCGACCCCCGAGCCCGAGATGGTGCCCATCAGTCCGGAGGAAATCACCGCGACCTTGGCGGCGCCGCCGCGGCGGTGGCCGACGAGGCCGAGCGAGATATCGGTGAACAACCGGATCATGCCGGCCTTCTCCAGGAAGGCGCCGAAGAGGATGAAGAGGAAGATGTAGGTTGACGACACGTAGATCGGCACGCCGTAGATGCCCTCGGTGCCGTAGGTCATGTGGTCTATGACCTGGTAGAAGTCGTAGCCGCGGTGATTGAGCGGCGCGGGCAGGTATTCACCGTAGAGACAGTAGGCGAGGAAGATGCCGGAGATGATCGGCAGCGCCGGACCCATGATGACCCAGGTCCCGGCGAAGACGGTGACCAGGGCCACAACGCCGAAGGCGATGTCGCGCGGCAGCGGGTCGCCGGCGCGCATCAAAAGCGCGGTGAAATCCCACCACTGGTAGAAGGCGACGGCCGCACCGGCAGCGGCGGCAATCCAGGCCAGAGCCCGCCAGGGCAGGGCCGCGCCGCGGATCGCCATCACCAGCGGGAACACCAGCACCGTGAGGAAGCCGAGGTGGAAGGCCCGGACGACCTGGCTCGGGAAGTCGATGAGATGGGCGGCCGTCGCGACCTGGAAGGCGGAGAAGGCGACCGCGATCCAGAACAACAGGCGGCCTTCCCGCGTCTGCGGAAAGCTCTCGGCCAAGGGATCCTCAAGGCCGAGGTCCCGGGCCTCAGTCGGCATTTCGTGCTTCTGGCTGTCGCGCAGCATCTGGCCCGTTCCTCCGCCGGCCGTCACGGCAGGCGTGCCTTCCGGCCTTCACAAAGATGGCATGCCGCCGGCTTCCCACCAGGGCAGCCGGCGGCGCCCAGGTTACATCAAGCCCTTTTCCTTGTAGAAGCGCTCGGCGCCGGGATGCAGGGGCGCCGGCAGGCCCTCGAGGGCACCCTCCAGGGTGATCGCCTTGGCGGCGTTGTGGGCGGCAACCATGTCGGGAAGATTCTCGAAGAGTTGCTTGGTCATCTGGTAGGCGAGTTCGTCCGACACCTCCGAGTGGGTGACCAGGAAGTTCACGACGGCCACGGTCGACACTTCGCTGTCCTGGCCGGTGTAGGTGCCGGTCGGGATCGTCGCCGCGATATAGGGCGCGCCGAGCTTGGCCACGACCTCGGCCGGGACGGCGACCATCTGCACGTCGACCGAGGTCGAGAGGTCCTTGATCGAGGCGACGCCGAGGCCGGCCGACTGCAGTGTGGCATCGAGCTGGCGGTTCTTGATCAGTTCGACGGACTCGGCGAAGGGCAGGTACTCGGTCTTGCCGAGATCGTCATAGCTCATGCCCGCCGCTGCAAAGATCGCGCGGGCGTTCAGCTCGGTGCCGGACTTCGGCGCGCCGACCGAAACGCTCTTGCCCTTCAGGTCGGCCAGGTTCTTCACGCCGGATTCCTTGGAGGCGACGATCTGGATGTAGTTCGGGTAGATGGCGGCGACGATGCGCAGCTTGTCGAGCGGCGACTTGAAGCCGGCATCCGCATCGCCCTGCCAGGCGAGCTTCACGGAATCGCCGAGCGCCAGGGCAATTTCGCCCTTGCCCTGTTGCAACAGGTTCAGGTTCTCGACCGAGGCCTTGGTCGACTGCACCTGGGTGCGCACGTCAGCGATCTTGTCGCCGTAGATCTTCGACAGCGCCACGCCGAGCGGGTAGTAGACACCGGCGGTGCCGCCGGTCAGCACGTTGACGAACTGTTCGGCCTGCGCCGTCACCGGCGTGAGCGCGCTGGCGAAGACCAGGGCTCCGGCCGCGACAAAGCCTTTAGCAAAACGCTTCATGATTTTCCTCCCTAGGGCGTGTGCGCGAACCTTGCAGGGCCCGCCTTTGAGTTCCAGCAGGACTTACGCAGGATCTATGCCAGCTTTGAGTTAGGCCGGGCATGAGGGATTCCAAGAGCTTGGCAAACGCAAAGCGCCAGCCCGCGGCGGATTTCCGCCAAGCACAGCGACCAGCTTGGCGGATTCTTGCCGAAAAACGGATCTCAGGCCGGCAGGCGGTCGCGCCGGAGGCCGTGGCGCGCCATCTTCTCCGCCAGGGTACGCCGCGGGATGCCGAGCGCTTCGGCGGCCTCGGCGACGCTGCCGCCGGCCTCGGCCACCGCCTGGCGGATCAACTGCGCCTCGTAGCTGGCGACCCGCGCCGGCAGGCTGCCGTCAGCGTCGCCGTCGGGCTGCGCGCTGTGCTGCGGGTAACCCAGCACATAGCGCTCGGCCTCCGCCTTCAGCTCGCGGACATTGCCTTCCCACTCGGCTGCCTGCAGGGCAGCGAGCGTCACCGGTTGAATCGCCCGCGGCGCGACGCCGTGGCGCGACGCCGCGCCTTTCACGAAGTGGTCGAAGAGCAGCGGAATGTCCTGGCGCCGCTGGCGTAGCGGCTTCAGGTGCAGCTCGACGGTGGAAAGCCGGTAGTAGAGGTCGCTGCGGAAGCCGCCCTCGGCGGCACAGCGCTTCAGGTCCGTCTTGGTCGCCGCGATGAAGCGCACGTCAACGGGATGCAAGCGGTTGGCGCCCAGCGGTTCGACCTGGCGTTCCTGCAGCAGGCGGAGGATCTTGGTCTGCAGGGTGGGCGGCATCGACTCGATCTCGTCGAGGAAGACCGTGCCGCCGTTTGCGTGCTCGATCTTGCCGATGCGCCGGTCGAGCGCGCCCGTGAAGGCGCCGCGCTCATGGCCGAAGACCTCGCTCTCGAAGATCGCTTCCGGAATGGCGGCACAGTTGATGGCGACGAAGGGCCTGTCGCTGCGCTTGCCGTAGTCGTGCAGGGCCCGGGCGACGACCTCCTTGCCGGTGCCGGTCTCGCCGATGATCAGCACATCGGCATCGATGTCGGCCAGGTGGACGACCCGCCGGCGCAGATCGACCGTCGCCGCGTCGTTGCCGATCAGCCGGGTTTCCAGCGCGTCGCCGCCGGCCACCCGCAAGCGCAGCTCGCGGATCTCGCCGGCGAGGCGGCGCTGTGCGACGGCGCGGTCGAGCACCGCCACCAAGTGGTCGGCGTCGTAGGGTTTCTCGAGGAAATCGTGGGCGCCGGCGCGCATCGCCTTCACTGCCAGCGCGATGTCACCGTGGCCGGTCAGCAGCACCACCGGCGTGTCGGGGTCGAGGCGCAGCGCCCCCTCGAGCACGGCGATGCCGTCGAGGCCGGGCATGCGGATGTCGGTGACCAGCACGTCGGGCATGGTGGAGGTCTCTGCGCCAAGGATCCTGAGGGCTTCGCTGCCCAGCGCCGCCCCCTCCACCTCGAAGCCGGTGGCGCTCAGCCATTCGCAGGTCGAGGCCAGGAGGTCCGCGTCGTCGTCGACCACCAGGATGCGCCCGCGGCTCATGCCGCGTCTCCGCGGCGCTGCCCCTCGACCCCGGCAAGCGGTAGGGCGACGGCAAACTCGGCGCCGCCTTCCGGCGCGCGCCCGGCGCTGATGCGGCCGCCGAACTTCTCGACGATGGCGCTGCAGATCGAGAGCCCCAGGCCGAGGCCTTCGCCCGCCCGCTTGGTCGAGAAGAAGGGTTCGGTGATGCGCCGCATCACGGCGGCGTCGATGCCCGGTCCGTTGTCGGCGACCTTCACGATGCCCGCTGCCTCGTCGGAAGCGATGCTCACGCGAACCATCGGGTTGGGCGTCCCGGTCACGGCGTCCAACGCGTTGTTGATGAGGTTGAGGACGATCTGCTCGATGCCGATGTCGTTGGCGCTGACGAAGACCGGATGGCGCGGCAACTCGGTGACGATCTCGACCTCAAGGAGCTTGGCGCGGTAGGCGACGATGTCGATCGCCGCCTCGACGCTCTTGGCGAAGGCGACCGGCCGGGTATCGGAGACCTGCGGCCGGGCGATGGTCTTCAGGTGCCGCACCGTACGCTGTATGCGCTCGGTCAGGGCGCGCGCCTTGCGCACGATGCGCCCGGTCTCCGCCGCATCGCCACGCTCGGCATAGAGGCCGGCCGTCGCCAGGGTGTTCTCGATGGCCGCCAGCGGCTGGCTCACCTCGTGGGCGATGGCCGCCGACATGCGCCCCAGCGCGGCCAGGCTCGCCGCCTGGACCAGCGAGTCCTGCGCCGCCCGCAGGTCGGCCTCGGCGCGGCGGCGCTCCTGCACCTCGCGCGCCAGCTCCGCAGTGCGCTCGGCCACGGCGCGCTCCAGGGCGTCGTGGGATTCCAGCTTGGTGCGCAGCAGCTGGCGGCGCTGGCGGAAGTTGGCGACCGCCGCGGCGGAGAGCAGGAAGAACAGCGCGGCGATCATGCCGGCGAGACTGGCCCCGCCCTGGATCGCGGACATGTCGCTGGCGGCGAGCAGCAGCCAGCCCTCGGGGACGATAGCTGCGGTGCGGAACAGCAGGTCGCCGGCGACCAGGGTCGAGGACGGCGCAAGGCCGCCGGCGTCGAAGAGCGGCGTCTTGGCGGAAAGATCGACACCGGAAAACTTGCGGGAGGCGTCGAGCCGTTCGAGGGCTTCCTTGCTGAGCGGGGCAATGGCGCGGTACTTCCAGTCGTCCCGCCCGGAAAGAAAGATGACGCCGAAGCCGTCAGCGACGGCTACCAGCGGATTGGCTGCCGCCCAACTCGCCTCCAACGGCGCCATATCGACCTTCACCACCGCCACGCCGAGCAGGCGGTCGCCGTCGCGGATCGCCGAGGAGAGGAAATAGCCGGGCTTGCCCGTGGTCACGCCGACGGCGTAATAGCGGCCCTGGCCGCGGGTGGCGGCATCCTGGAAATAGGGCCGGAAGCGGTAGTTGTGGCCGACGAAGCTCTGCGGCTGGGCGTGGTTGCTGGCGGCGACGGTGAGGCCACCGGCGTCGAGGACGTAGAGCACGTCGGCACCGGTGTCGGCCGCCACCGCCTCCAAGTAGGCATTGGCGGCGGCTGCCGCCGGCGGGCCGGCCAGCAGCAGGTCCCGGATGCGGGCATCGCGGGCCAGCACCGGGGCCAGCGAGCGGAACTTCTCGATCTCGCTTTCGACCGCCCGGCTGAACAGCTGGAGGCGCCGGTCGAGCGCCCTTTCGGCCTGGGAAATGCCGGCATTGTGGGCCGCCTGCCAGACCAGGAAGATGGCGCCGGCCGCCAGCAGGGTCGCCGCCACCAGCACGGCAAGCCTGTTCAAGCGCAGTGGGAGTGCCCTCGGAAAGCTCATGGAGGCGATTCTATAGCGGTTTTGTCCCGAACAAAGAAGCGCCTCGGGGCGGCAGAACCCGCAAAGCCATCTCTCCTCTTGGCGGAAGGGCGTTCAGGCGCTATGCCTCGGCCATGGCCAAGAAGAACCCGCTCAAGCTGAATGCCCTGCAGTTGAAGACCCTGGCGATCCTGCAGCAGATGGCGCGCAGCCCAAATCACGCCCAGCCGGGCGACGAGGAAGGCAGCGTGCTGGTCATCAACTTCCCCTCGGCGCACGGCAACCACTTCCACGTCGGCGATGCCATGGTGCTGGCCCGGGACGCCAGCGGTCTCGGCAACGCCAACGTCTTCGCGGTCCTGGAGCGCAAGGGCCTGCTGCGCTCGCTGCATCCCATGGGCGCGATGCTGAGCGCGGAGGCCCTGGCCTACGACACCGGCCTCGCCGACCAGGTGCTGCACCGCTCGGACCACTGAGCCGGCTCGGCGATCACCGTGGCGGAGGTTCCTTTCGGCCACTGCGCGCGTAGAGCGCCAGACGATCAAGTCCTCAGGGATTTGCCTTTTTCGTCGATGCGCGCCTGAAAGGACGCGGCGGTTACGATCACGCGCTCATGCCGGCCCTCGCCGATCAGGTCCATCTCGTCATGGGCACGGACGGCGAACAACAGCTTGCGTCCGTTCACCTCGATCAATTCGGCTTCTGCCTTTACCGTCATGCCGACCGGCGTGGCCGCGAGGTGGGAGATGTCGACATGGGTGCCGAGCGACTGCTTGCCGTCCGGCAAGAGATGTTCGACGGCGGCCAGCGCGGCTTCCTCGATGAGGTTGATCATCTTGGGGGTCGCAAGCACTGCGATGCGGCCTGAGCCTATGCGCGGCGCAGTATCGCTGGTACCGACCATCATTTCTGCGTGGCCGGTCAGTCCAAGATCGATCTTATCCACCTGGGTGTCTTCCTTTCTGCTTGAATGGCAATGAGATATACGCAGCTGCGCCTCCCGACAACCCGTTGCTCCGACCCGGTCCTCTCAGGCTTCCTCCGCCTTCACTACCGTGACAATGTTTCTCATGAGGTCGTGCAGCTTGTCGCGGTGGCCGCTTCGGGCCGAGGGATGTCCTTGCACTGAGGTCATGACCACCGTGAGGTCCAGGCTCGGCACGACATAGATCATCTGGCCGCCATAGCCCCAGGCATAGTTCACGCGGTGGCCCAACATCTCTGCCAGGAACCAGCCATAGCCGTAGAGGTCGTCGTGGAAAATGGACCGCGTGCGCGGCTGCCAGGAAGCCTCGATCCATTCCTGCGGGATCACCTGCCGATCGCCGACCCTGCCGCCGTTGCGGTAGAGCTCGCCAAAGGCCAGCATCGATCTGGCACTCATCGCCATCTGATTCCCGCCGAAATAGATGCCCTGCGGATCGCGCATCCAATCGGCGATGGCGAAGTCCTCCAGCGGCGCCAGCCATTCCCGCGCCAGCTCAAGCGTGGAGCGCCCGCTCGCGCGCGTCAGGATCGCCGAGAGCAGATGGGAGTTGCCCGTGGAATAGAGCATGCCGCCCCCCGGCTCGCCTGCGAAAGGCTGCGCGAGCGCTGCGCGCACCCAGTCGCGGCTCGACACCCAGCGCCCATAGTTCGCACCCGAGGTGCGCGCGAGGCCGGCCTGCATCGAGAGCAGGTTTCCGATGGTGATGTCATGGATCCGCGCATCGGCATCCTCCGGCAGCTTGTCGCGAAGCAGCGGCGCGATCTCCTGGTCCGGCCCTTCGAGAAGCCCCTTGCCGACCGCGATGCCGACCAGGGCCGAAATGATGGACTTCGAAGCCGACTTGATGTTGGTCGGCTCCACTGTCGAGCGGCCGCGGAAGCCTTGCTCAACCAGGATTTCGCCGTCCCGGGCGATGATCAGGGTTTCCAGCGGGTCCAGCGCTTCGGCCTGCTGGACGATGCCGCTGAGCGAAGGCTGCGGGCGCGGCGCCTCGGCGGGAGTCGTGGCCTGCGCGGATGCTGGTGGCGGCGCGTCGGAGAACAGCAGGGTGAGGCAAAGAACCGCAGGGAGGAACTTCTTCATGGCCTGTCCTTGAGCAGCCCCGCGACGCAGTATGGCCGCGACTTTGTCACCTGCCCAGCCGGTGGGCGCGCCGATAGCCACTGGGGCTGACGGCGAAGTGCTGTCGGAAGATCCGCGAAAAGGCGGAATGCGAGCCGAAGCCACAGCGCACGGCGACGACCTGCATGGAAAGCCGCGTGTCGAGCAGCAGGCGGCGGGCTGCCTGCAGCCGCAGCCGCAGGTAGTAGGTGCCCGGTCCCATGCCGAGGGCCTGCTTGAACAGCAGCTCCAGGCTGCGCACGGAGATCTCCAGGCGCTTGGCGATGGCCGCCGTAGTCAGCGGGTTGTCGAGGCGCTGCTCCATGAGGCGGATCGCGGCGGCGACGCGCGGCTCGTGGCCGGCCAGGCGGCCGAGCGAGACCAGAGGCTGGGCGTCCGTCGCCGCGTGGGCTTCGTCGTAGATGAAGACGCTGGCGACCTCGAGGGCCAGCGCATAGCCGGAGCGGCTGCGGATCAGCTGCAGCATGAGGTCGAAGGTCGGCGAGGCGCCGCCGCTGGTGAAGACGCGGCCGTCGATGACGAAGCGGTCCGGCAGCACGTTCACCTCTGGAAAGCGCGCTGCCAGGTCCTCGAGGTCTTCCCAGTGGGTGGTCGCCGCGAGGCCGTCGAGCAGGCCGGCGCGGGCGAGCAGCCAGCTGCCGGCCTCGACCCCGCCGACGGCCCGGAAGCGCCGCGCCACCGTCCGCAGCAGGGTGAGAGTTTGCCGGCCGGCGTGGCGGTCCTGGTTGAAGCCGGCGACGACGATGAGGGCGTCGCCCTCCAGCTCCCGCCCGAAGCGCGCCTCGGCCGGCACCGGCACGCCGCAGGTGAGCAACGCCGGGGCGCCGTCAGGCGTGACGATGCGCCAGGAAAACAGCGGCCGGCGCGCCAGGCGGTTGGCGGCCCGCATGGGGTCGAGCGTCGAGGCCAGCGACAGCATTGACGAGTCGGGCAGCAGCAGCAGCGTCACCCGGAGCGGATCGTCCGAGGGCGCGAAAATCGAACTTTCGTTATTCATCAAGCCTTCTTCGTAATATGTCGAGCGAAAAACTGCAACGGCGTCATCATCCCCGGCAAACAAGGAGAGGCACCCATGGGTTTGCAGCCGAGCCGCGACGTCTTCATCACCTGCGCCGTGACCGGCGCCGGCGACACCACCGGCCGCTCCGACAAGGTGCCGGTCACCCCGCGCCAGATCGCCGAGGCCTGCATGGAGGCGGCCGCCGCCGGCGCCGCCATCGTCCACATCCACGTGCGCGATCCCGAGAGCGGTCGGCCAGCCCGCGCCCCGGCCCTCTATGCCGAGGTCGTCGATCATATCCGGACCTCTGGCACCGACGTGGTGATCAACCTCACCGCCGGCATGGGTGGCGACCTGACCCTCGGCAGCGTCGAATCGCCGCTGCCCCCGGCCGCCGGCGGTACCGACATGGCCGGCGCCAGCGAGCGCCTCGCCCACGTCGTCGAGATCCTGCCGGAGATCTGCACCCTCGACTGCGGCACCATGAACTTCGGCGAGGGCGACTACATCATGACCAACACGCCGGCCATGCTGAGGGAGATGGCCCGGCAGGTGCAGGCGCTCGGCGTGCGCCCGGAGATCGAGGCCTTCGATACCGGCCACCTGCTGCTCGCCAAATGGCTGAAGGACCAGGGCCTGATCGACGACCCGGTGATGGTCCAGCTCTGCATGGGCATCCCCTGGGGCGCGCCCGACGACATGGCGACCCTCATGGCGATGACCGCCAACATGCCGGAGGGCTGGGTATTCTCCGCCTTCTCCATTGGCCGCAACCAGCTGCCCTACGCGGCGCTGGCGCTGCTCGCCGGCGGCAACATCCGCGTCGGCCTGGAGGACAACATCTGGCTCGACAAGGGCGTGCTGGCGACCAACGGCCAGCTGGTCGAGCGCGCGGCGACCATCGCCCGCGCCATGGGCAGCCGGGTGCTCACGCCCGCCGAGGTGCGCGAGAAGTTGCAGCTGAAGAAGCGCTGGTGAGATCCATGACCGAAGTAACCAAGGCGGCCGCCATCGGCGGCGGCGTCATCGGGGCCGGCTGGGTCGCCCGTCTGCTGGAAAACGGCATCGACGTCGCGGTCTACGACCCCGCGCCGGAGGCAGAGCGCCGCCTGCAGGCCGTGCTCGACAACGCCGAGCGGGCCTACGTCAAGCTCACCCTGGCGCCGCGCCGACGAAAAGGCGCACTCAGCTTCCACCCGAGCATCGCCGCGGCGGTCGCCGGCGCCGACCTCGTCGTCGAGTCGGTGCCCGAGCGTCTCGACGTGAAGCAGGTGGTCTACGCCGAGGTGGAAGCGGCCGTCGACCCAGGGGCGCTGATCGCCTCCTCGACCTCCGGCATTCTGCCGAGCGACCTGCAGGCCGGCATGAAGCACCCGGAGCGCCTGCTCGTCGCGCATCCCTTCAACCCGGTCTACCTGCTGCCGCTGGTGGAATTGGTCGGTGGCGCCCAGACCGCGCCCGAAACCATCGAGCGTGCCAAGGCGATCTATGCCGCGATCGGCATGCATCCGCTGCACATCCGCAAGGAAATCGAGGCCTTCGTCGCCGACCGCCTGCTGGAGGCGGTGTGGCGCGAATCGCTCTGGCTGGTGAGCGACGGCATCGCCACCACGGCGGAGATCGACGACGCCATCCGCTTCGGCTTCGGCCTGCGCTGGGCGCAGATGGGCCTCTTCGAAACCTACCGCATCGCCGGCGGCGAGGCCGGCATGCGCCACTTCATGGCGCAGTTCGGCCCCTGCCTGAAGTGGCCCTGGACCAAGCTGACCGACGTGCCGGACTTCACCGAGGATCTCGTCGACCTGGTTTCTTCGCAATCCGATGCGCAGTCCGGCGCCTATTCGATCCGCGAGCTGGAGCGCATCCGCGACGACAACCTCATCGCCATCCTGCAGGCCTTGAAGGTGAAGGACTGGGGCGCCGGCAAGACCCTCGCCGTCTACGAGCGCCGGCTGGTCGATGCTGCCGCGGCGGAGGTGGAGGCGGCGGATCTTACCCAGCCGATCGTCACCCTGGAGCGTCGCGTGCCGGCCGACTGGACCGACTACAACAACCACATGACCGAGAGCCGCTACCTGCAGTGCTTCGCCGACGCCAGCGACGCCCTGCTGCGGTTCATCGGCGTCGATGCCGACTACGTCGCCGGCGGCGGTTCCTACTTCACCGTCGAGACCCACATCCGTCACCTGGACGAAGTGGCGGCGCTGGAGCCCGTGAAGGCCACAACCCAGGTGCTGGAGGCCGAGGGGAAGAAGCTGCGCCTGTTCCACCGCCTCACCCACGGCGACGGGCGCCTGCTGGCGACCGGCGAGCACCTGCTGATCCACGTCAACCTGAAGACGCGGAGCGCCAGTGATTCGGCGCCGGCGATCGCCGCCAGGGCCGCGGAGATCGCCCAGGCACACACCGCGCTTCCCTGGCCCGAGGAAGCCGGCCGCGCCGTCGGCCAGCCGCGATAACGCGCGAGACGGATCATGCCCACGAGGCGCGCCCTAGCCACACCCAAGGCTGTCGTCCCGGCACTAGTTGCCGGGATCCACTGCCCTCGCCGTTCCATCGATGTAAACATCGTATGGCATCGCCTCCCGCCAACGCCAATAGGTCCCGGGGACAAGCCCCGGGACGACGGCGGTGTGTGTGAATGGCCGTCGCGAGACCGCCGTGCGCAAGAACAAGAAGGAGCAGCCCGATGAACTTCGGTCTCAGCGGCGAGCAGCAGATGATCGTCGATACTGTGCGCAGCTTCGTCGAGAAGGAGCTCTATCCGCACGAAGCGCTGGTCGAGCGCGAGGGCGTGGTGCCGCGCGATATCGGCCAGGAGATCGCCCGCAAGTGCCTCGCACTTGGTTTTTTCGCGGCCAACATGCCGCAAGAGGTCGGCGGCGGCGGCCTCGGTCATCTCGATTTCACCCTGCTGGAGCGCGAACTCGGCCGCGCCTCCATGGCGCTGACCGTGTTCTTCGGCCGTCCCTCCGGCATCCTCCTGGCCTGCGAGGGCGAGCAGCGCGAGCGCTACCTGCTGCCGGCGGTGCGTGGCGAGAAGTTCGACGCGCTCGCCATGTCGGAGCCCGACGCTGGCTCCGACGTGCGGGGCATGAAGTGCTCGGCGCGGCCGGACTGCGGCGATTGGATCCTGAACGGCAGCAAGCACTTCATCAGCCACGCCGACATCGCCGACTTCGTCATCGTCTTCGTCGCGTCAGGCGAGGAGGAGACCGCGGCGGGCCCCAAGAAGAAGATCACCTGCTTCCTGGTCGACCGCGGCACGCCCGGCTTCCAGATCTTGCCGGGCTACACCTCGGTCTCGCATCGCGGCTACCACAACTGCATCCTCACCTTCGACAACTGCCGCCTGCCGGCAGCGCAGCTGCTGGGCGAGCCGCACCGCGGCTTCGAGCTGGCTAACGAATGGCTCTACGCGACGCGCCTGACGGTCGCCACCATGGCGGTCGGCCGTGCCCGCCGCGCCTTCGACTATGCGCTCGCCTACGCCGCCGAGCGCAAGCAGTTCGGCCAGAAGATCGGCCGCTTCCAGGGCGTCTCGTTCAAGCTCGCCGACATGGTGACGGAGATCGACGCCGCCGACTGGCTGACCCTCGCCGCCGCCTGGCGCCTCGACCAGGGCCTGCCGGCCAACCGCGAGATCGCCTCCGCCAAACTCTACGCGACCGAGATGCTGGCGCGGGTGACGGACGAGGCGATCCAGATCCATGGTGGGATGGGTTTAATGGACGACCTGCCGCTGGAGCGGTTCTGGCGCGACGCCCGCGTCGAGCGCATCTGGGACGGCACCTCGGAGATCCAGCGCCATATCATCTCGCGCGAGCTGCTGCGCCCGCTGGGGTGCTGAGCCCCATGCGGTCGCTGGAACGCCTGCTGCGGCCACGGTCGATTGCCGTCTTCGGTGGCGGGCCGGCGGCGGCGGTGATCGCCCAGTGCGACCGCATGGGCTTCGCCGGCGAGATCTGGCCGGTGCATCCCAGCAAGGCGGAGGTCGGCGGGCGCCGCGCCTACCGCAGCATCGCCGAGCTGCCCGGCACGCCGGATGCTGCCTTCGTGGCGGTGAACCGGCATCTCACGGTCGAGGTGGTGCGCGAGCTGGCCGCCGCCGGGGCCGGCGGCGCCGTCTGCTATGCCTCCGGCTTCCGCGAGGCCGGCAGCGAGGATGCCGAAGGTGAGGCCCTGCAGGCGGGCCTGATCACCGCGGCCGGCGCCATGCCGATCCTCGGCCCCAACTGCTACGGCCTGATCAACTACGGCGACGGCGCCCTCCTCTGGCCCGACCAGCACGGCGGCCGGCGCTTGGCTGAAGGAGAGACCGGCGTCGCCATCGTCACCCAGTCCTCCAACATCGCCATCAACATGACCATGCAGCGCCGCGGCCTGCCGCTGGCCTTCGTCGCCACCGCCGGCAACCAGGCGCAGACAGGCCTCTCCGAGCTCGCCCTCGGCCTGCTCGACGATCCGCGCGTCACCGCCCTCGGACTGCACATCGAGGGCTTCGATTCCCTGTCCGGCCTGGAGGCCGTGGCGGCGAAGGCGCGCGACTTGAAGAAGCCGGTCGTCGCCATGAAGCTCGGCCGCTCCGCCGAGGCGCGCGCCGCGACGCTCTCCCACACCGCCTCTCTGGCCGGCTCCGATGCCGCCGCCGCCGCCTTCCTGAGGCGCCTCGGCATCGCGCGGCTCGACTCTATCCCCGCCTTCCTGGAAGCGCTGAAGCTGCTGCACGTGACCGGGCCGCTCGAGGGCTTCGCGCTCTCCTCCATGAGCTGCTCGGGGGGCGAGGCCTCGGTCATGGCCGACGCCGCCGAGGGGCGCCGGGTGACCTACCGCGCGCTCACGCCTGAGCAGACCAAAACGGTGAAGGCGACCCTCGGACCGCTTGTGACGGTGGCCAATCCCCTCGACTACCACACCTTCATCTGGGGCGACGAAGCGGCCATGACGGCGACCTTCTCGGCCATGGTCGCCGCCGGCTTCGACCTCAACCTGCTCGTGCTCGACTTCCCGCGCGCCGACCGCTGCTGCGATACCGACTGGTGGCCGACCCTGAACGCCTTCGAGACGGCCCTGAAGACCGACGCTGCCAAGGGCGCGGTGGTCGCCAGCCTGCCGGAGAACCTCTCGGAGGCGCAGGCCACCGACCTGATGTCCCGCGGCATCGCGCCGCTCGCCGGCATCGACGACGCCCTGGCCGCGGCGGAGGCAGCCGCCGAGATCGGTGCCGCGTGGCAGCGCGAGCCCCCGTTGCCGGTCGTCGCCTCGACAGGCGCCGCGGTCGGCGCGACGGAGGTCCTGGACGAAGCCGCCGCCAAGGTCCTTCTAGCGCGCCACGGCATCGCCGTGCCCGAGGGCCGGCGCGTGAAGGACGCCGAGGACGCCGTCGCCGCGGCCACCGAGCTCGGCTTTCCGGTAGCGCTGAAGGCCCTCGGCCTCGCCCATAAGACTGAGGCCGGCGCGGTGCGCCTGCATCTCGTCGACGCCGGCGCCTTGCACAAGGCTGCACGCGAACTCGAAGCTCTCGGCAAGACGCTCTACGTCGAGCGCATGGTGGCGGCACCGCTGGCCGAGATCATCGTCGGCATCACCTGCGAGCCGCCCTTCGGCCTGGTCATGACACTGGGCAGCGGCGGCGAGCTGGTGGAGATCCTGCGCGACACCGCGACCCTGCTGCTGCCGGCGACCTGCGGCGAGATCGCAGCGGCGCTCGCCGGCCTGCGCTCGGCGCCCCTGCTGCAAGGCTACCGCGGCCGGCCGCCGGCCGATCTCGCAGCGGTCGTCGCTGCCATCGAGGCGATGCAATGCCTTGCCATCGCCGAGGCAGGCGCCATCCTGGAGCTTGAGATCAACCCCTTGATCGTCTGCGCCGAAGGCTGCGGAGCCTTTGCCGCCGATGCCCTTATCCTCAGGAAGGAGACCGCCGATGTCTGACGCCAAGCAGGACGCGGTGCGCTGCCGGCGCGACGGCGGCGTCCTCGAGGTAACGCTCGACCGGCCCAAGGCCAACGCCATCGACCTGGCGACCAGCCGGCTCATGGGGGAGACCTTCAGGGCCTTCCGCGACGATTCCGAGCTGCGCGTGGCGATCCTCTGCACCGCCGGCGACAGATTCTTCTCCGCCGGCTGGGACCTGAAAGCCGCGGCATCAGGCGATGCGGTCGACGGCGACTATGGGGTCGGCGGCTTCGGCGGCCTGCAGGAGCTGCGCGACCTCAACAAGCCGGTCATCGCCGCCGTGAACGGCATGGCAGTGGGCGGCGGCTTCGAGCTGGCGCTTTCCGCCGACCTCATCCTGGCATCGGAGCACAGCACCTTCGCCCTGCCGGAGATCCGCGCCGGCACCCTGGCCGACGCCGCCACCGTGAAACTGCCGAAGCGCATGCCCTACCACGTCGCCATGGACCTGCTGCTGACCGGCCGCTGGATGGACGCCCAGGAGGCGCAGCGCTGGGGCCTGGTGAACGAGCTGCTGCCACCGGAAAAGCTGATGGAGCGGGCCTGGGAGCTCGCCCGACTGCTGGCCGGTGGCCCGCCGCTGGTTTTCGCCGCCATCAAGGAGGTGGCGCGCGAGGCCGAGGCCCTGAGCTTCCAGGAGGCGATGAACCGCATCACCAAGCGCCAGTTCCGCAGCGTCGATGCGCTCTACGACAGCGAGGACCAGCAGGAAGGATTCCGCGCCTTCGCCGAAAAACGCGACCCCGTCTGGAAAGGCCGCTGACCATGGCATCGCCTAGACCGCAGGAAGCCGAAATCCTCGCCTTCATCGCCGAGATCGACAGCTGCTACCCGCCCAAGTCCGTCGAGGCGCCGATCGAACGGCAGCGGCAGCGCTACGACGCGCTCTGCCGGGGCTTCGACGCGCCGCTGCCCGCCGGCCTTACCGTCAGCGACGAGGCGGCGCCGCATCCCGCCAGGCCCGTGCCGCTGCGCCGCTACCGCCCGGCGCAGTGCCGCCGCGCAGCCCTGGTCGTCTACTTCCACGGCGGCGGCTTCATCGTCGGCGGCCTCGACAGCCACCAGGCGATCTGCGCCGAGATCGCCGAGGCCGCAGGCGCCGAGGTCGTCGCCACCGACTACCGCCTGGCGCCGGAGCACAGCTTTCCCCTGGCGCTCACCGACAGCCTCGCCGCCGTGCTCGCGCAGGGCGACCGGCCGGTCGTGGTGGCGGGCGACAGCGCCGGCGGCAGCCTCGCTGCGGGCGTTGCCATGGCCCTGCGCGATGCCGCGCTGGGCGTTCCCGCCGCGCTTGCCCTGCTGGAGGCGGCCGGCTGGCGGCGGGGCACGCCGCTGCCGCGCCTCGCCGGGCAGGCGCTCATCTACCCGGTGCTCGGCGGCGAGCTTGACGCGGGCTCCTATGTCGAGATGGCGGAGGCGCCGGGCCTCTCCACCAAGGACGTGCGCTACTACCGCGACACCCTCGGAGCGCCGGAGGGCGATCCCTACGGGCATCCCCTGGCCGCGGCCGACTGGGCTGGCCTGCCGCCAGCCACCATCACGGCGGCCCACTTCGACCCGCTGCGAGACGACGGCCGGCACTATGCCGCCCGCCTCGCCGAGGCCGGCGTCGCCGTCAGCTACCGCGAGGAGCCGCAGATGGTGCACGCCTGGCTGCGCGCCCGCCACCGCAGCCCCGGCGCCAGGATCGCCTTCGACGCGCTCTGCAAGGACATCGCCGGGTTGCTCGACGCAGCATCACCGGACGCCCCCTTCGCCTGATCGGGCAACCTGTCCCTCGCCCACTTTGGTGCCGGCGGAGTTCAGCCGAAACTCACCGCCGTGGTGTTGGCCCCGCAGAGCAGCACCGCCACCCTCTCGCCCGGCGCCGGACGGTATCTGCCCGACAGCAGGGCGGCCATGGCCGCCGCGCCGCCCGGCTCCGCCACCACGCGCAGACTATCCCAGAGAGCCTGCTGGGCGGCGCGGATGTCGTCGTCGGCCACCAGGACCGAGCGTTCGACATAGGCCTGCGCGAGCGGGAACATCAGCTTGCCGACCTGCTTGGGCGCCAGGGAGTCGGCGGCGATGCCCCCGGCGGCGGCGTCGACCGGCCGGCCGGCCGCCAGGGCATCGAAAAGCGTCGGCGCGCCTTCCGGTTCCACCGCGATGATGCGGATGCGCCCGGCAAACCAGGCGGCGATGCCGCCGATCAGCCCACCGCCGCCGGTCGCCACCAGGAGGGTATCGCACTGCGGCAGGTCGGCCTCGATCTCCAGCCCGACGGTGCCCTGGCCGAGCAGGGTTTCCGGCTGGTCGAAGGCGTGGATCGGCAGCGCCCCGGTCTCCGCCACGAAGGCCTGGCTGGCGGCCAGAGCGTCGGCATAGAGCCCCCCGCCGACCACCAGCCGGGCGCCGTAGCGCTCGATGCGCTCGGCCTTGGCCGGCGAGGTCACGCTGGGCAGGAAGATCGTCGCCGGCACCTTCAACTGCATCGCGGCATAAGCCACGGCGGCGCCGTGGTTGCCGCCCGAGGCGGCGGCGATCCCAGCCGCCGGGACCTTGCGGGTCAGCAGGTTGGCGAAGGCGCCACGCGCCTTGAAGGAACCCGAGTGCTGCAGGAACTCCAGCTTCAGGTCGACCGGCTGGGCGGGGGCGCCGAAATCCGCCAGGTCGGCCGCCAGCATCGGCGTGCGGCGGATGTGCGGCCGGATGCGCTTCTCGATCTCGGCGATGCGCTCGCGGGTGATTGCGGTTTCCATGTCGCTTACGTTGCCATGCCTTCTTCGCGCAGGCGCCGGGTCTCCTTCAGGAGGCGCTCCAGGGCCCGATCCTTGAGGCCGAGGGCGCGCAGGTGGTGCACGGTGTTCTCCAGGTACTCAAGACAGGGTCCGCTGCGGCCGCGCCCCTGCAGGATCAGCGCCACCATGGCGTCGTGGTCGAGATTGCCGGCATACTGTCCGTGACTACGGTCGACCACGAAGGTCATGGCGGTGATCGTGCCCTCTTTGGTTTCCGCGCGGCGCCAGAAGGGATGGTAGACGCCGGTCACCATCTCCCGCTCGAAGAGGTAGTCGATCGCCTCCTCGCCTTCGGCCGCCGGCACGCGGAAGGCCATGCCGTGGCAGGAGCCGCCGCGGTCGAGGCCGAGCACCAGTCCCGGCACCTGGGGCGTGCCGCGGTAGCGGTGCGAATAGATGCAGAAGCTGCGGTGCAGGCCGCGCAGGCGGGCGGGGCGCACCTCCACGTGCGGAAAGCCGGGGTGCCACATGAGCGAGCCGTAGCCGAACACCCAGAAATCCTCACCCGGCGGCAGCACGAGGCGGCGGGCTTCGCGTTCCGCCTGCGAGAGCAACTGCAGGTTCTCCAGGTTGGGCGTTTGCGGAGGAGTCATACGGTTCAAGTCTGCTGCGATGCGGCGGCCCATGTTAGAGGCCGTACCCGCCGATGCAAGCCGTGCCCCCGCCAGGCGCCGAAAATGGGGCTGCGTGCCGGACCCTTGCCTCCTATCATGCCGGCCATGCGCCCCAACCGCCTGGCCGTCGCCGCCGCCCTTGTGCTGTTCGTGTTTTCGGCCGCCGTGACCGGCTACTGGTTTTGGGCCCGGCAGGCTCTCGAGCGCAGCATCGCCCAGTGGCGGGCCGAGCAGACCGAGCGCGGCTACGCCATCGACTACCGGGGACCGGCGTTCGGCGGTTTCCCCTTCGCCCTCTCGGTCGGCTTCGATTCCCCGCGGGTGGTCACGCCGCAGGGCCTCACCTGGCAGGGACCGCCGGTGCGCGGCACGGCGAAGCTGTGGGATCCTTTCACCATCGATCTGCACTTTCCCGGCCTGCACCGCCTCACTCTGGCGGACGGCGACGAGACGCCGCAGACCGACATCTTGATGGAAACGGCCGACGGCCGCGTGACGCTGCAGATCGACGGCAAGGTCGAGAGTGCCCGTATCGACTTCAGCGGCCTGCAGGCGCGCGGCGGCAGGCTGGAGTTCATCGCCGTGCAGCGGTTGACCGCACGGCTCGGCCCGCTACGGCCGGGCGATGCCGACAGCCTGGAAGAGCTCGACCTGGTCGGCGAGGCGCTGGGGGTGCAGCTGCCGCCGGGGCGCGGCGGCCTGCTGGGCGACCAGGTGGGGCGGCTGTCCTTCGACTCGACCCTGGTCGGCGGCATCCCGCCGGGCAAGCCGGAGCAGGCCCTGCCGGCCTGGCGCGACCGCGGCGGGCGCTGGCGCTTTCACCGCCTGGCGACGATCTGGGGACCACTCGATCTGCAGGCGCAGGGGAGGCTGGGCCTCGACGAGGCGCTGCGCCCGGCGGGCGAGTTCGAAGCCGCGCTGAAGGGCGCCGGCAAGATCATCGACCGGCTGATCGCCGCCGGCGAGATCAAGCCGGAAGCGGCGCTGGCCGCGAGGATCGCCGTGGCCGCCATGGGCCGGCCCGACAGCGTGACCGGCGAGACGGTGCTGTCGGCGCCGATCACTCTTCGTCAGGGGATGCTGTACCTGGGACCGATCCCCCTAATCCCGATCGCTCCGGTTCTCTAGCGTCGAAGGAGCCGGCCTGGTGAGCGTCGATGACGCCGCGGCGGATCTCCCGCGTGCGGCGGAACAGGCCTTCCAGGACCTCCCCCTCGCCCCAGCGAATGGCACGCTGCAGCGCCGTGAGGTCTTCGGAGAAGCGTTGCAGCATCTCCAGCACGGACTCGCGGTTGTTGAGGAAGACGTCGCGCCACATGACCGGATCGGAGCCGGCGATGCGGGTGAAGTCGCGGAAGCCACCGGCGGAGAACTTCACCACCTCGGCCCGCGTGCTCTCCTCCAGGTCGACAGCCGTGCCGACGATGGTGTAGGCGATCAAGTGCGGCAGGTGGGAGGTGATCGCCAGCACCTTGTCGTGGTGGCCGGCATCCATCAGGGTGACGGTGGAGCCGCAGCGCTCCCAGAAGGTCGTCAGCTTCGTGACCGCGGCTTGCGGCGTGCCGGGCACGGGCGTCAGGATGCACCAGCGCTGCTCGAAGAGGTCGCCGAAGCCCGCCTCCGGACCGGAATGCTCGGTGCCGGCGATGGGATGGCCGGGAATGAACTCGACGCCCTCGGGCAGGCAGGGGCCGATGTCGCGGATCACCGCCTGCTTCACCGAGCCGACGTCGGTGACGATGGCGCCGGGGGAGATGTGCGGGCCCGCCACGGCGGCCACCGCCGCGTTGGCGCCGATCGGGACGCAGAAGATCACCAGGTCGGCATCCTTCACCGCCGCCGCCGGATCGGCGTGCAGGGAGTCGGCAAAGCCGAGGTGCGCGATGGTGGCGCGGGATTCGGCGCTGCGCGACTGCGCGGCGACGTGACCGGCCAGCCCGCGGGCACGGATCGCCCAGGCCAGCGAAGAGCCGATCAGGCCCGCACCCAGCAGCGCCACCTTCTCGAACATCCAGTTGTCGCCGACGGCCGTCATTGCACCGCCTCGGTCAGCGCCTCCGCCGTGGCGCGCATGTCTTCCTCGCTGCCGATGGTGACGCGCAGGCAATCGGGCAGGCCGTAGCTGGCCATGCCACGCAGCAGGATGCCCTGGCGTTTGGCGGCGGCCAGCACGGCCTCGGCCTGAGCGCTGCCGCCGGCGAAGCGCAGCAGCACGAAGTTGCCGGCGCTGGGCAGCGCCTCGATGCCCGCCTTGGCCATCGCCGCGCTGAACCAGTCCAGCCACCTGGCATTGTGGGTGACGGAACGGACGACGTGGTCGCGGTCGCGCACGGCGGCGGCACCGGCGGCCTGGGCCGCCTGGCTGACGTTGAAGGGACCGCGCACGCGGTTCAACACGTCGACCACCGCCGGCGGGCAGTAGGCCCAGCCGAGCCGCAGGGCCGCGAGGCCGTGGATTTTCGAGAAGGTGCGCAGCATGACGACGTTGTCATTGGCCTCGACCAACGCCGCGACTTGCGGATAGTCGGGCGCCGTGACGTATTCGGCATAGGCCGCATCGACCACCAGCAGCACATGGCCCGGCAGGCCCTGGTGGAGACGCCGCAGGGCGCTCTCGGAGAGATAGCTGCCGGTCGGGTTGTTCGGGTTCGCGAGAAACAGCAGTCGTGTCCGCTCGGTGACCCGCGCCAGGAGCCCGTCGACGTCGGCGGTGAGGTTCGCCTCCGGCGCGGCGACGGCGGTCGCGCCGGCGGTCTTCGCCGAGATCGGGTACATGAGGAAGCCGTGCTCGCTGTAGAGCACCTCGTCGCCCTGCCCGGCGTAGGCGCGCACCAGCAGGCCGATCAACTCGTCCGAGCCGGCGCCGCAGACGATGTTCTCGGCGGCCAGGGATTCGGCTTCGGCGATGGCCTTGCGCAGTTCGCTGGCGCCACCGTCGGGATAGCGGTGCAGCTCGGTCTTCTCGGCCTCGTAGGCGGCGACGGCCTGCGGGCTCGGACCCAAGGGATTCTCGTTGGAGGCCAGGCGGATGACCCGGTTCATGCCGGCCGCTTTCGACTCGCCGCCGACGTAGGGCGCGACCTCCAGGATGCCGGGGCGTGGCTGGATGGTCATGACACGCTTCGCGAGCTGGTCGCGAGGTCCTCGGCGGTGAGCGGCACGGCGAAGGACCCGACGGACCAGGCCTGCTTCACCGCGTCGGCCTCCTCCAGCAAGGCGGCGATGCGCGGGTCGTCGCCGGCGAGGAAGCCCTCGACCTCGACCAGGTGCAGGGTGCGGTCAGGCGAGTCGACCCAGGCCTGGATGTCGCAGACCTCGAAGCCGGCCTCCGACAGCAGGGTCTTCAGCGCGCCGCGCGAAACCGCCTCGTCCAGTTCGACGATGAGGTAGCCATGATCTTCGCCGCTTTCCTCCGGCTCGGCCAGGGAAACGACTACCGCATGAGGGCTGTCGCCGCGCCCGCCGTCGAGCGCCGCGAAGGGCAGGCGGGCGATGACTTTGGGCGTCGCCTTGCCGTGGCGTGCCAGCTTCGGCCACCAGGGAGTGCCGCGGTCGGCCTCCGGCAGCGGCAGCACGCCGATGTTGGCCTTGCCGCTGGAAACCGCGCGCAGCACGCCCATCTCCGAGCCGAAGCGGGTGATCGGCGTCAGCGAGCCGAAGTGGTCGCGGGCCAGGCCGGAAAGGTCGGCGCCCCCCTCCGGGGCGTAGGCGGCCGCGGCGAAGGGGCCCTGCAGGCGGGTGAAGACGGAGATGATCTCTCGCCAGATGCGGGTGACCACCGGCTTCGGGAAGGGCCCCTGGTGGCGCGCCACCAGGCGGCGCAGTACGCGCGCCTCGCGGCCCGGGCGCATGAAGACGGCGCCCTGGCCCTTGGCGCGACCGATCTGCCGCACCAGCTCGGTGCGGCGCATCAGCAAGTCATGGATGGCATTATCGATCTCGTCGATTTGATGACGCAAATCGTCGAGAGATGGTGTGTCGTCGGACATCTGGCCCCGATACCTGCAGGCTAGGCGGAGCTACTGATAGTCGCTGAACCGGGTAAAATCAAAGAAAACCTTGCGTTCGGGCGCTACCATAGCATGGCCCCGGCGGCCCTGGCAGGCACCCCGCCAGGGCGCAGAATAGGGCCAAGAAAGCGTTGACAGGCATGGCCCGGGCTCCCTAGCTAATGGCCCCCGGGGAGCCGCGATGCCGCGAGGCCGCTTCGGAGCGCTTAGGAGGGTCGAGGATTCAGTCGATGGTGATGGACCGGCCAAGGATAGCCGCGAACGACGCGCGGCAGGTGGAGGTGGAACGGGGCCTGACCATGGAGTTCGGCCGCGACACCCCCCTTCTGCTCGACTGCGGTGTCGCGCTAGGCCCCTTCACGCTGGCCTACCAGACCTACGGTGAGCTGAACGCGGACAGGTCCAACGCCATCCTGGTCTGCCATGCGCTGACCGGCGACCAGTACATCGCCGGCACCCACCCGGTGACCGGCAAGCCCGGCTGGTGGAGCCTGATGGTCGGACCCGGCCTGCCGCTCGACACCGAGCGCTTCTTCGTCATCTGCATCAACGTGCTGGGCGGCTGCATGGGCTCGACCGGGCCGAAGTCGGTGAACCCCGCGAGCGGCGAGGTCTGGGCGCTCGATTTTCCCGTCATCACCGTCGCCGATATGGTGCGCGCCCAGAAGCTGCTGATCGACCAACTCGGCATCGAAAAGCTGTTCTGCGTCACCGGCGGCTCGATGGGCGGCATGCAGGTGCTGGAGTGGGCCGCCAAGTATCCGGACAAAGTCTTCGCCGCGGTGCCGATCGCCACGGCGGCGCGCCACACCGCGCAGAACATCGCCTTCCACGAGGTCGGCCGCCAGGCCATCATGGCCGACCTCGACTGGTGCGGCGGGCGCTACCTTTCCGAAGGCAAGAATCCCGACCGCGGCCTTGCCGTGGCGCGCATGACCGCGCACATCACCTACCTCTCGGAGCCGGCGTTGCACCGCAAGTTCGGCCGCCGCCTGCAGGACCGCCATTCGCTCACCTTCGGCTTCGAGGCCGATTTCCAGGTCGAAAGCTACCTGCGTCATCAGGGCGCCAGCTTCGTGCAGCGCTTCGATGCCAACTCCTACCTCTACATCACCCGCGCGATGGACTACTTCGACCTGGCGCAGGAGCACGGCGGCAAGCTGGCCAATGCCTTCCGCGACACCCCGGTGCGCTTCTGCGTGGTCTCCTTTACCAGCGACTGGCTGTTCCCGACCTCGGAGAACCGCGACATCGTGCATGCGCTGAACGCCTGCGCCGCCGACGTCAGCTTCGTGGAGATCGCCAGCGACGCCGGCCACGACGCCTTCCTGCTGCACGAGCCGGAATTCAGCGAAACCCTCGCCGGCTTCATCGCCGGCTGCGCCGAGCACCGCGGGCTGAACGGCCGATGAGCGCGCTCGATGTCGCCTCTCCGGCTTCGGCAGCGACCGGCCGCGCGGAACGCGCGGCGCTGCGCCCCGACCTGGCGCTCATCGCGGAGATGGTGGCGCCGGGCGCGCGCGTGCTCGACATCGGCTGCAGCGACGGCGCCCTTCTGGAGTTCCTGGCCCAGGAGCGCGGCGTCACCGCGCGCGGCATGGAGCTGTCGCAGAGGAACGTGAACGCCTGCGTGACGCGCGGCCTTTCGGTCATCCAGGGCGACGCCGACACCGACCTGGTGGAGTATCCCGCCGGCGCCTTCGATTACGCGATCCTCAGCCTCACCCTGCAGGCGACCCGCGATCCGCGGCAGGTGCTGGAGCAGATGGTGCGCATCGGCCGACATGCCATCGTCTCCTTCCCCAACTTCGGCCACTGGCGGGTACGCCTGCACCTGCTGTTCCATGGCTGCATGCCGGTCACCGAGGCCTTGCCGGAGCGCTGGTACGAAACCCCCAACATCCATCTCTGCACGGTGAAGGACTTCATCGGGCTGTGCCGCGACTGCGGCATCGAGATCGAGGAGGCCCTGGTGCTGAACGACCGCCAGCACCGCGCCGCCCTCAACACCCCGCACCTTGCCAACCTCTTCGGCCAGAAGGCGATTTTCCGGCTGAAAAAGGACTAGCGACGCCCGTCCGGGGTTTCCCGGTGGTGCAGCCGCCCGGCGGTCTGCGGCAGCGAAACCACCACCGGACGGCCGAGGCGGCGGCGCTGCTTGGCCGGCTTCAGGGCGCCGGCATAGAGCTGCTTGCCGGATTCGATCATCACCACGCCGGAAAAGGTCGGGAAGAAGCGTACGCCCATGCGCTCCCAGGCCGGCGCCGAGCGCAGGAAGGTGTAGTTGTCGATCGGCGGCACGTAGAGCGCCCGCTCGGTGCGCGTCGGCGTGAACATGTTGTCGCGCAGCACCCGGGACAGCTGGGCGGCGCTGTAGGGATGACCCCAGCCGAGCGGCGTGCGGTCGGAACGGGCCCAGATGCCGCGGCGGTTCGGCACCACCACCAGCAGGCGCCCGTCACCGGTGAGGACACGCCAGATCTCGCGCAGCAGGCCGCGCAGGGAATCGGCGTTCTCCAGGCCGTGGACCAGCAAGACGCGGTCGACCGCGTAGTCGGGCAGCGGCAGATCGGTCTCCTCCACCAGGCTGGCCAGCCCGGGGCCTTCCGTCGGCCAGTGCATGACCCCCTGCGAGGCCGGCATGAAGGCCAGCACGCGCTCCGACTCGCCCATGAACTGGCGCAGATAGGGGGCGGCAAAGCCGAGACCGAGCAGACGCTGGCCGGTCACGTCGGGCCACACCGAGCGTACCGCGCGACGCACCATATGGCGCGCCACCTGGCCGCGGCGGGTTTCGTAGAATTCGCGCAGATCGACGACATCGGGCCACATGACGGCATCAGCCTAGCATAGCAGCGAGGATGCTGCGACAGCCTGATCTGCTATGCTGGACAGTCAGTTAACAGAGAGAGCGCGCAATGACCGACGCCGCCGCCATCATCCGCGAACTCGGGCTGCAGCCGCACCCCGAGGGCGGCCACTACCGCGAGAGCTTCCGCGATGCCGTCACTGTCGACTCCGGCGCGGCCGCGCGCGGTGCCTCGACGGCGATTTACTACCTGCTGCAGGCGGGCGAGCGGTCGCACTGGCACCGGATCGACGCAGCCGAGGTCTGGCACTGGTACGCCGGCGCGGCCCTGGCCCTGACGATCTCCGAGGACGGCAATCAGACCGCCCGCCCGATCCTGGGGCCGGATATCGCGGCCCGGCAGCGCCCGCAGGTGGTGGTGCCCGCTGGGGCTTGGCAGGCGGCGGAGAGCCTGGGCGCCTGGACGCTCGCCGGCTGCACCGTGGCGCCGGCGTTCCGCTTCGAGGGCTTCGAGATGGCGCCGCCGGACTGGAAGCCCGGTCCCAGGGGTGCGCGCTAGCGAGCGCGCCGGCGCAGCATCTCCTTGGAGGCGACGAGGGCGCCGGCGACGATGAGCAGGCAGGCCAGGGCCACCTGCCAAGTGGCTGCGGCCTGGCCGAAGGCGATGAGGATGAGGGTCGAGAGTAGCGGCGCCGCGTAGGACAGGGCGCCCAGCACCTGGATGTTGCCGTGCTTGGTGCCGTAGTCCCACACGAAGAAGGCGGCGCCCACCGGCCCCAGGCCGAGGCCCAGCACCGCCAGCCACTGCAGGCCCTGCGGCACCACCGTCGCCTCCCACAGCAGGTGGCAGAGCAGGCCGAGCAGCGCGACGGCGCCGCAAAAGCCGCCGACCACCTCAGTCGGCACGGCGCCGAAGCGCCGGTTCAAGACCGAGTAGCTGGACCAGGTCAGCGCACAGGCGGCCGCGGCGAGGTAGCCGAGGCCGTAGCGCGCATCGAAGGCGAGCTCGCCGCCCTTGGTGACCAGCAGACCGGCGCCGGCGAGGCCCATGACGGCGCCGGCCAGATGGAACCAGCGCAGCCGCTCGCCCGGCAGCAGCGCCGAGAAGATCACGATGAGCAGCGGCCAGAGGTAGGCGATGAGGCTGGCGTCGACCGCCGGCGCGTTGCCGAGGGCGACGAAATAGAAGAAGTGGTAGCCGAAGAGGCCGCCGACGCCGAGCGCCCAGACCGCCGGCGCCTGGCGCCAGGCGGCGAAGGCCTGCCGGCCGCGCGCGGCCAGCACGACAAGGCTCACCAGGAAGGCGACCGCGAAGGTCATGGCCAGCAGCTGGAACGGCGGAATGCCCGCTGCGCCGGTAGTGAAGAGCGCCAGCAGCGCCCACAGCAGCACGGCGATGCCGCCGATGAGGGTCGCCTTCACGCGCCGCGCGGCGGCGGCAAGGGTGTCGGGAGAGACGCTCGTCATAGGGCGCTGATAGCCGCCCCGCCTCGCGCTGACAAGTCAGCGATTGTTTCGCCGCTGCAGGGCGAGCGCGATGACGCGCTCGGTTTCCTGCCAGAGGCCATAGGGCGCGAGATCTGCCGGATCGGCCCAGGCGACCGCGGCGGCGTCGTGGCCGGCCCGCGCCTCGCCTGCTTGCCACTCGGCCAGCAGGTCGACCAGGGTGTAGTGGTACTCGACCGCGCCGGTCGCATCGCGGGTGATCGAGTCGACCACGTCGATCAGGGCGCCGACCTCGATCTCGATGCCGGCCTCCTCGGCCACCTCCCGCCTGGCCGCTTCGGCGACGCGCTCGCCGAGGCGCTGGCGGCCGCCGGGCAGCGCCCACTGGCCCTGGCGCGGCGGCTTGCCGCGGCGGATCAGCAGCACGCGATCCGCCTTGAAGACCACGACGCCGACGCCGATCAGCGGACGGTTGGGGTAGTCGTTCACCCGCGGCTTCCTAGCCGACCTCGCCGCGCGCCACGGCGCGCAGGTGCTCGTCGACCGGGATCTGGTAGCCATTGGCCAGGCGGTTGGTTTCGTTGGCCATGCCGACCACCGCCATCAGCTCGTGCAGCATGGCGTCGTCCATACCCTTGAGACGCGCGCCGGCGGTATGCGAAGTGATGCAGTAGTCGCAGTTGTTGGTGACGCTGACCGCGACGTAGAGCAACTCCTTGGTCAGCGGATCGAGGGCACCCGGCGCCATGACCTGCTTCACGCTCTCCCAGGTGCGCCGCAAGGTCTCCGGGTGCTGGGCCAGCGCCTTCCAGAAGTTGTTCACCCAATCGGTCTTGCGGGTGGCCATGATGTCGTCGAAGACCGCGCGCACTTCGGCGCCGGCGTCCTCATATTCGATCAAGCGCCCCAGGGGCATGACGTCCTCCCTCTTGGTCCGTTGAAGGCTGTTATGGCGCCGCTTCAGGCTTGCGGCACGAGTTCTCCCCGCTAGCATACCACCGGACCGCGGGCGGCAGGCTATAGGACGGCGCGGTGCTCATTGCGGGAAGCGCTGCCGCAGTGCCGCGTCAGGCACCATGCAGCTGTCGTAGCGGCCGAAGATGGCGTAGCGATTCCGCGCCAGCCGGTCGTAGGCCCAGTCGCGCCAGGCGCGGGGGCAGAAGCGGATCAGCGCGCACCACGACCACGGCGCCTTCAGCGCCCGGGCGAGGCGGACGATGGCATCGGATTTCAGGTAATAGCGGCCGCCGTCGATGACCACCACGCTGTCGTTGCCGTGGAGCGGGCGGCTGAGGGCAGTCAGCACTTGCTGGCCCAGGTCCGACTGAACGGGGGTGAAGCTGAAGATCGGCGCCTTCTCATGGGCGAGAATGAACCGCACAGCGCCGTTGCACAGCACGCAGACGCCGTCGAACACCATGAGAGAAGAAGGTGCGGAGAGACCGGGCGGCAGAGGCCGGCCGCTCGCCGCCAAGGCCCCCGCGCCTCAGGCCAGGTACTGGCCGCCGTTGGCGGTCAGCGTCGAGCCGGTGATGAAGCCCGCCTCCTCCGCCGCCAGGAAGACGACGCAGCGCGCGATCTCCTCGGGCTCGCCGAGCCGGCCGACCGGGATGAGCGGCAGGATCTTCGTATTGAGCACCTCCTCCGGCACCGCGCGCACCATCTCGGTGGCGATATAGCCCGGGGCGATGGCGTTCACGGTGATGCCCTTGGCGGCGTTTTCCTGTGCCACCGCCTTGGTGAAGCCGAACACGCCGGCCTTGGCGGCAGAGTAGTTGGACTGGCCGAACTGGCCCTTCTGGCCATTGATCGAGGAGATCGAGATGACCCGGCCGTAGCCACGCGCGCGCATGCCGTCGATGACGTTACGGGTCATGTTGAACAGGGAGTCGAGATTGGTGGCGATCACCGTGCGCCAGGCCTCGGGTTCCATGCGATGCAGCACGCCGTCGCGCGTGATGCCGGCGTTGTTCACCAGCACGTCGACCGGGCCGAGATCGGCCTCCACCTTGGCGACGCCTTCCTTGCAGGCCGCGAAATCGCTGACATCCCACTTGTAGACGGCGATGCCGTGTTCGTCCTTGAACTTGCCGGCGGCCTCGTCGTTGCCGCCGTAGGTGGCGGCCACCGCATAGCCGGCCTTCTGCAGAGCTATGGAAATTGCCGCACCGATTCCCCGGGTCCCCCCCGTCACCAGAGCCACGTGCGCCATTGTCGAGCCTCCCCGCTTCTCGGTTGATCGCCGCCTGCGATGGCGGTCTGATTACGCCCCCATCAAACCATGGATCGACTCTGCCGCCAACTGCGCGCACCGCCGACTGAGAGGGTATTTATCAATCAAAGCAATCCCGTGCGGCTGCCGAGCCGGCGCCGAAGCGCCCGGTGGACAGAGGCGCGGTATAGGGTCGCGCCGGCCGCATCCCGCGCGGCTCAGTCTCGTTCGAGGCACATGGCGATGCCCATGCCGCCGCCGATGCACAGCGTGGCGAGACCCTTCTTGGCATCGCGCTTGGCCATCTCGTGCAGCAGGGTGACCAGCACCCGCGCGCCCGAGGCGCCGATCGGGTGACCTATGGCGATGGCGCCGCCGTTCACGTTCACCCTCTCCGGATCCCAGCCCATGTCCTTGTTCACGGCAAGGGCCTGCGCGGCAAAGGCTTCGTTGGCCTCGACGAGATCGAGATCGCCGACCGACCAACCGGCCTTCTCCAGGGCGCGGCGGCTGGAGGGGATCGGGCCGGTGCCCATGATCGCCGGATCGACGCCGCAGGTCGCCCAGGAGACGATGCGCGCCAAGGGCGTCACGCCGCGCCGGGCGGCATCGTCCGAAGACATCAGCACCACCGCTGCGGCGCCGTCGTTGATGCCGCTGGCGTTGCCGGCGGTCACAGAGCCTTCACGGTCGAAGGCCGGGCGCAGGCCGGCCAGTGCCTCCGCGGTGACGCCGTGGCGGGGGTATTCGTCAACGTCCACGATGGTCTCGCCCTTGCGGGTCTTGAGGGTCACCGGCACGATCTCGTCGCTGAAGCGGCCGCTCTTCTGCGCCGCTTCGGCCTTGTTCTGTGAAGCGGCGGCGAAGGCGTCCTGCTCCTCGCGGGTGATCTGCCACTGCTTGGCGACGTTCTCGGCGGTGTTGCCCATGTGGTAGCCGTTGAAGGCGTCCCACAGACCGTCCTTGATCATCGAGTCGACCATGGCGAGGTCGCCCATCTTCTGGCCGTTGCGCAGATGTGCCACATGCGGCGCCTGGCTCATGCTCTCCTGCCCGCCGCAGACCACCACGCGGGAATCGCCGAGCTGCACGGCCTGGGAGCCGATCGCCACGGCGCGCAGGCCGGAACCGCAGAGCTGGTTGATCTGATAGGCGGTCTTCTCATAGGGGATGCCCGCCTCCACCGCCGCTTGGCGGGCCGGATTCTGGCCGGCCCCGGCGATCAGGATCTGGCCCAGGATCGCTTCGTCCACTTCGGCTGCCTCGACCTTCGCGCGCTTCATGGCCTCCCTGATGGCCACCGCGCCGAGGTGGGAAGCCGGCACCGAGGATAGGGCCCCGCCGAAGGTGCCCACGGGGGTACGGGTCGCGCCTGCGATTACGACATCGGTCATCTTTCGGAATTCTCCCTTCTGGCGGTCACGCAAGCGCCGCTAACGGGCGCGCGCTCATTCATCGGTCTCTGCCCAGATATAAGGACAGACCCTCCCCCGGCGCAAGGCACGCCTCGGGGGAACCCCGATGGCACCGCCTTAGCGCGCCGGCCCGCTGCGGGCGCTGATCCAGGTCAAGAGCGATTGCCAGACCGCCTTTTCCGCCTGGGCGCTGACCACCATCCCGATGTGCCCGACCGCCGGCGTGATGCGCTCGGCGCCGGGGATGGCCGCCGCCAGGGCGCTCGCCGAAGCCGGCGGCACGATACGATCCTGCGCCGGAACGACGCAGAGCGTCGGCAACGCCAATCGTGCAGGATCGACGACCGTGCCGGCGAGCCGCCAGCGGCCCTTGGCCGTCGTGTTCTCGCCGTACCACTGCCCCAGGCATTCGCGCGCCACCGGGGCCGCCAGCGGCACGCCGTCGTTCAGCCAGTCCTCCAGCGCGACGAAGTCCTGGGCCTTGCGGCTCGTCGGGTCGAGCCGCCCGAAGGCGAGGAACTTGCGCACCACGAGGTGCGGGTCGAGGCTGGAGAACAGCGCCTGCAGCAGGTCGACCGGCATCTCGCCGGCGACCTCCATCAAGGGCGCCACGAGCGGCAGGCTGGCCGCCGCCATGCGGCTGTGCGGCGCATTCTCCGCATGGAAGTCCCAGGGCGTCGCCAGCAGGACGAGCCCCCCCAGGTCGGCCTGGCGGCGCAGCGCGAGGCCGAGGGCCAGCAGACCGCCCATGCAGTAGCCGAGCACCACGGGCGGCACGCGGTCCCGTGCCTTCGCATCTTCGCGCAGCGCGTCGAGTGCGCGTTCGAGCCGCCCGGCGATGTAGTCGGTAAGGGTGAAGCCGCGCTCCTCGGCGCCCGGGCGGCCCCAGTCGAGCAGCAGCGGGCGCAGGCCCTGACGCGCCAGCCAGCGCAGCAGGGAGCGCTCGGCGGTGAGATCGAGCACATAGGCACGGTTGATCAGCGAGGGGACCACCAGCACCGCCGCGCCGCCGGAGCGCGCCTCGGGCAGGGCGCCGTAGTCGAGCAGCCGGCAGGAGCCTTCCTGCCAGATCGCCGGCGGGTCGGCGAGATCGCGGTGATAGGGGTGATGGCGATAGGCCTCGATGCCGGCGGCCAGGGCGGCGAGACGCCCGGTCACCTCGTTCTCCACCGCCTCGGCGAAGACGGTGAGGTCAGTCCCGTTTAGGTTTTCCCTTAGCGCGGCGGCCCGCGCCACCAGTTCCCCCTTCCAGGGCAAGGATCCGCTGTTCCAGAGCGGCAAGCCGTTCCGCGAGGCCGCCCAGGTCAGGCCCGCCGCCATGAGGTGCAGAGGCAGCGGCCGCGGACCCAGGCGCGGCGGACGTTCGGCTACCCCCGGTTGCTGCGCCTGCTGACTTACCATAGGCATTCTGTCTCTCATCAAGATCGCCGCCGCCGGGCGGTATCGGCCTGGCGGCCGCCATCACGCCGGTCAGGGCTGCCGGCCAAGCCGACCACATCGCCGGCAGGCCGCTGGCGGCGACCCCCATGGCGGCCAACATCTTCTGCAGCGATTCGGCAAAGTCCGGATCGGCCGCCAGGGCCGTCATCTGGTCCTGCCAGAGGTCGACGTAGCGCCGCGCGAGATCCTCCAGATCCTGCGACGACTGCTTCGGCGTATCATCAGGCATCCCGACTTCCTGACCCTTGCTGCCCACTCGCGGCGGAGTATAGCCTTCGCCCGCGCGGCCTGGCCAGCGCAGCAAGAGTGGCCAGACTCCGCGGTTGGCCTGTCCCTCGAGCCGACTGGGAACAGAATTGGTCCAATCCGGGCGGAAGGGGCTCTAGGCGTTGACAGTCCTTGACGCGGCGCAGCAATATCCCATTAGCATGTGCGGTAGAAACATCCGGCAGATCCGCGCAACAGACGCAATGATCAAATGCAGCGCAGGCGGCCGGACCGTCCGCAGCCGAAACTGCAGGGAAACACGTCCTTGCCCGCTCCATGAAGCGCCGTCTCCGACCTGCGGATGCCGCGCCGAACGATACTCCTGGAACAGGGCGCGCGACGGGAAAGGCTTTGGAACTTGGCGGGCTCCGAGAAGAACAGCAAGAAGCAGCGTAACGGCGACGGGCCGATCATCATCAAGAAGTATGCGAACCGTCGGCTCTACAACACGGCAACCAGCAGTTACGTCACCCTCGACCACCTCTGCCAGATGGTGCAGCAGGATGTCGACTTCGTGGTCTACGACGCCAAGAGCGGCGATGACATCACCCGCGCCGTGCTGACGCAGATTATCGTCGAGGAAGAGTCCAAGGGACAGAACCTGCTGCCGATCAATTTCCTGCGGCAGCTGATTTCCTTCTATGGCGATTCCATGCAGTGGATGGTGCCGAGCTACCTGGAACACATGATGGAGGCTTTCTCCCAAAACCAGGACCGCATGCGCCAGTCGATGCAGGAAACCTTCGGCGGCATCTTCCCGTTCGGCAACCTGGAAGAGGTCAGCAAGCAGAACATGGCGCTCTTCGAGAGCGCGCTGCGTATGTTCTCCCCCTTCGGCGCGGCCGGCGAAGGCAAGCCCGGCGAGGGCAAACCCTCCGACGGGCCGGCCGCGCAACCCGCTGCCGGAGCTGCACAGGGCAGCGGCGCCAAGGAATCGCTGGATGCCCTGAAGTCGCAGATCGATCAGCTGCAAAGGCAGATCGACAGCCTCAACAAAGACAAGTCCTGAACGGCTGAGGCCGGCCCTTTCTCGGTCGCGCTAGCGGGTGCCGGCGGCGGCCAGGGCCGGGCGCTGCCGGCCGAGATGGCCGTCGACCTCGGGGCGGCCGAAGTAGTAGCCCTGCAGCAGGTCGATGCCGATACCGGTGAGATAGTCGGCGCCGGCGCGGGTTTCCACGCACTCGGCCACGGTGGACACGCCGAGCGCCCGGGCGAGCGCCAGCAGATTGTGGATGAAGATCTGGTTTTCCGTGTCCGTCGAGATGTTGCGGATGAAGGAGCCATCGATCTTCACCACGTCGACCGTCAACGCCTTCAGGTGATGGAAGGTGGTGAAGCCGGAGCCGAAATCGTCCAGCGCCACCTTGCAGCCCAGCGCGCGCAGAGATGAGACAAAGCGCGAGGTCTCATCGATGTCCCGCAAGGCTGCGGTCTCGGTGATCTCGACGAGCAGGCGGGTGGCAATGTTGCTGTGGTCCTTGAGGCGCGCCACCAGGCCACGGAACCACGAGCGCTCGGTGGCGGTCAAGCCGGAGATGTTGATGGCGAGCGAGAGGTCGGGATGGCGCTCCAGCTCGAGGATCGCCAGGTCGCGCACCCGGTTGTCGATGGAGCGCATGAGACCGAGCTCCTCGATGGCCGGAACGAATTGCGCGGCCGGCACCAGGCTGCCGTCGCGACCGACCATGCGCACCAGGCACTCGTAGTAGCGGGTCTCGTGGCTGGCCGCATCGACGACCGGTTGGTGGGCGAGGACGATGCGGTTCTCCTTCAGGGCGAGCTGCACTTCCTCACCGATGTCCATGCTGGCGCGGTAACCCTGGCGTTGTTCCTCCGACAGCGCGAAGAAGCGCAGACAGTCGCGACCCGCGGTCTTGGCCTGCTGCATGGCGCTTTCCGCCTTGGTCATGGCGTCAACCGCGGTCTTGCTCTCATTTGGGAAGGCGACCGCGCCGATCGACACGGTGACGTGCACGTTGTCGCCGCCGACGGTGATCGGATTGTCGCGCATCGACTGCAGCACGCGCTCGGCGGCAGCCAGGGCGGCATCCTCGCTGCAGGCGCTGAGGATGGCGCCGAAGAAGTCGCCGCCGGGCCGGCCGATGACGTCGGCGGCACGCAGGTGGTTGTCGAGGCGCCGGCCGAGCTCGAGCAGGACCGCATTGCCGGTCTCGTAGCCGTAGCCGGTGTTGATGCGATCGAGATGGTCGACGCCGATCACCATGTAGACACCGGTCTGGCCGAAGCGCTGCGACTGCGCCAGGGCGTGCTCCAGCGCCTCGCGCAGACGCACCTTGTTGAAGTGGCCGGTCAGGTCATCGAAGTTGGCGAGATACTCGAGGCGCTCTTCCTGTTGCTTGCGCAGCGTCACCAGGCGGATCACGCCGGCCATGCGCGAAGGCGTGCCCGCCGGCGAGAACTCCACGGCGCCGCGATCGTGCAGCCACTGGAATTCGCCCTGCCGGGTGCGCAGGCGAAACTCGCAGTCGTAAGCGCAGGTGCCGGCGAAGTGATCCGACAGCGCGCGGCGGCGGCGCGGCACGTCTTCAGGATTGATGCGCGTCTGCAGGTCCTCGCCGGTCGCCGGGACCTTTGCCTTGCCGCTGTCGAAGAGCGAGGTGGTATCCCCGGTGAAGACGATGCGGTCGCTGGCGAGGTCCCACTCATAGACGATGTCGCCCGAAGCGCGCAGCGCCGTCTCGAGAGGGGTCATCGCCCGCGGGCAGTCGTCGTTCACCCTGGTGCCGTTGGCGGCGGGTCTGGTCACGGCGCTCCTCTCCTACCTGAAGTCGAACCCAAGGGTTCCGGCCGATCCGGGCATCTGCCCATCTAGGCCAACGAATGTGGCAGCCGGCCCTTAATGAAGGATGAAATACTGAGGGAGGAAGGTTGCATACTGAATAAAATCTGTGGTTTATGCTTTGTAAATTGCGAGTTACTTAGAGATTTTAAGAAAACATGCTTAATATATTTAGTTAATTTCTAAACCATATTAGATTCAATGCTTGATAAATTTTTCACAAGATGCGCCTACTATAGGATCTGAAAAGAGGATTCCGCGGACTTCCTGGCATGACCGGTGTTCCAAGGCTGCTGCAACTGCCCGTTCCCGCCAACCCGGCGGGCACGACGGCTGCTGGCGTGCCGCAGGCAGACGGTGACAGCCAGCGGGTGAAGGCGGTAACCCCCGTCACGCCGGCCCAGCGCAATCCGGCGCGGCCCGAACGGGGCCTCGGCGGGCCGGGCCACGAGCCCCGGGAGCGGGTCGGGGACGGCGCCCGGAGCGACCGGGAAAAGGCGGCGCTGCGCGGCAAGAGTGGCAGCGAGGCCGCGGTCGGCAAGCTGGTCAACTTCTCCCGCCTCACCGCCCTGCCTTTCATGGTCCAGGTGCTGGGCCAGCAAGCGGCCGGCAGCCGCGGCCAGCCGGCCTCCCCGCAGACCAGCCTCTCCGGCCATCGCGACGCGGCGCTGCTGAGCAGCGACGTCTATCGCAAAGCCGGCGGCGAGCCTGGCCTGCTGCCGGACTCGGCGACCTTCGTCCGTCTCGCCGTTTAGAGCGCCCTCCGACCCGCGCTTTTCGTTTTGGAATGTATCAGCGTGCCTTCAACGGGCCCGGTCGAGGTCGCCTGACGACAGGCCGTTCGGCGCCGTCACGGAGGCTTCCGGCGCATCGCCGGCGGCCGGCTGACGCGCCGATTGCTGGCGCTCCTCGCGCGGCATCCTGTGGAAGAACTCGCGGTAGCATTTGGAGAAGTGCGACGCGGAGACGAAACCGCAGGCCAGCGCCACGTTGAGGATCGACATTGCCGTCTGGGTCAACAAGGCGCGCGCCCGGTGCAGGCGCAGCTCCAGGTAATAGCGCGTCGGCGTGCGCCCGAGATAGCGGCGGAACAGGCGTTCCAGCTGGCGGGTTGAAAGTCCCGCGCGGCGCGCCAGCTCGGCACGGGCCAGAGGCTCCTCCAAGTTGGCCTCCATCAGGCCGATGACCTGCAGCAGCTTGGGATGGCTGATGCCGAGGCGCCCCTGCAGGCTCATGCGCTGGTGGTCGTGGGTGTCGCGGATGCGTTCGTGGATGAACTGCTCGGCGACCTGTGCGGCCAAATCGCGGCCGTGCGATTCGGCAATCAGGCTCAACATCATGTCGAGCGAGGCGGTGCCGCCGGAGCAGGTCAGCCGGGCGCCGTCGATCTCGAACAGCTCGCCGGTGATATCGAGATCGGGAAAGTCCTCGCGGAAGGCATCGAGGTTCTCCCAGTGCACGGTGCAGCGGAAGCCGTCGAGCAGGCCGGCCCAGGCCAGGAGATAGCTGCCGGTGGAGAGCGCGCCCAGCCGGCAGCCGCTGCGCGCCTGGCGGCGCAGAGCGGCAATCACCGCAGGTTCGCGCAGGCGCTGCACCGCTAGGCCGGCGACCACGATGAGGAAGTCGAGCCGCCCGCAGTCGTCCAGCCCGCCGTCGGGCAGCAGATGCATGCGGCTGGAAGAATGAATGGGACGGCCGTCGGCGGTCAGGATGCGCCAGTCGTAGAGCGTCTTGCCGGCTAGCCGGTTGGCCGAGCGCAAGGGCTCGACCGCCGAGCTGAAGGCCAGCATGGAAAACTGCGGCAGCAGCAGAAACCCGAAGGTCTGCTGGCCTTCGCGGCCGCGCGCGCCTGTCACCGCCTCTCCCTCACGGATGCCAAGAGTCCCTTCCCCGTCGATACCCTAGGGGGACAGCATAGCGGGAAGTCGCCACAGGACAATGTCCGGCGCGTGGCCCCCGGCATGCCGAGCGCGCGGACCGGACAGCGAACGGGCCGAGGCTCAGGGGCGGCCGTCGCGGCCTCTATAGCCGACGGCTTTCCGGCGGCACGCCGACCTGCCAAGTGAGCCGGCCGAGTTCGCGGTAGACCAGGTCGAGGTTCGAATCGCGCAGTGTCGGAAGGTGGTAGCGCGCCGTCAGTACCGTCTGGAAGTCGAGTTCGGCAAAGATCAATTCCTCGCCGTCGCCGGCCTGGGCCAGGCAGTTGCCGTAGGGGTCGAGCACGCGACTGCCTCCCCAGAACTGCGCGTCGTCTTGCTTGCCGGCGAAGTTGGCCATAGCCAGCGGCATGCCGTAGACCATGGCGTAGAAGTCGAGGGTGCGCTGCCAGCCGAGCGGATTGGAGAACTCGCCGCCCACCACGCCGAGCGCCGAGGCGACCGGCAGCAGCAACAGCGTGGCGCCCTGCACCGCGGCGAGGTGCACCAGGGCTGGGTTCCAGCTGTCGGCACAGATGAGCGTGCCCGCGCGCCAGTGCGGACCCAGGCCGAAGGTTTCCAGGTAACGGCCGCCGGCGAAGTGCTTGCCTTCCTCCAGCTTGCCGAAGGTGGCGAGGTTCAGCTTGCGATGCAGGAAGACGACTTCGCCGTTGCGCAGCACGGCGAGCGAGTTGTGAATCTGCGCGGCAACGCCTTCCTCGATGAAGCCGACCACCGACCACATGTCCTGGCTGGCCTCGGCCAGACGGCCGATGATTGCGTGGTCGCGCGGGATTGCCAGGGAGAGGCTGCGCTCGCCGACGCAGTAGCCGGTGAGCGACAGCTCGGGAAACAGCAGGACGTCGGCCCCGCCGGCTCGCGCGGCGGCGATCATGTCGAGATGCTTCGGCAGGTTGGCTGCCATGTCGCCGTGGTGCGCCTCGATTTGCCCGACAGCCAGCTTCAGCCGGCGCTTCGGCTCGTTGTTCGTCTCCACTTGGTCTCCTCTGGCCTGGCCCTGACATTCCTGCCGCGTTCCGGGGTCGGGCGCGCCGGTGGAACGATCGGTCAGTCAGCCGGCGCGAAGGGTGGCTGTCCCGCGTGCAGGCGACCTTCCTTGTCGCGATGAATCAATTTTGAGTCAGCCGCACGTCCGACGTCCCTTATTTGACGCTGGAATTTGGGGGAGCGGGGATCATGTAATTCACCCAGAGCGTGAAGCTTCCGTGAGGCGGCAAAGACGACCCGCCCCTGCAGATCGCCGGCACGAGCATCGGCCTTCGCGTACTCGACGCAGATTGTCATTAAACTGTTGAAATTTATGCTATTTTCTTCTCCGCTGCCGCGACCTCAGGATTGTCGCCGGTGACTTTGGCAACGGTTCCGGCTTTTGGGCGAAAAACCTCTTGCCTTATTTACTCCTCGAAGTGATTATTTTTCTAAATCAATATGTTTAGGTTTGCCTGTCGAGGTGGCTAGTTACCATTTGGATCAACCCCAACTGGAATGGTGAAATCGAGTGGAAACGGTGACTGCAAACATCCAGAGCGTTGAAAAGTACGTCGGCCAGCGGATTCGCGAGCGCCGCACCATGCTGGGCCTGACCCAGCAGCAGCTCGCGGAGATGATCGGCGTGACCTACCAGCAGGCCCATAAGTACGAGCGCGGCATCAACCGCGTCTCGGCGGGCCGGCTGTTCGAGATCGCCAAGGTGCTCGGCGTCGATATCGGCTTCTTCTACGAAGGCCTGCACAACCAGGACAGCCGCCTGAACGAGCGCCAGCGCATGTGCCTCGACCTGGCGCGCAACTTCACGCGCATCAACAATGACCGGCACCAGGAAGCGGTGAGCCAGCTTTGCCGCGTCCTTGCCGAAGGTGTCCAGCACTAAGGCGCACGCTCTGTTGACCCTAGGCTAAGGGCGTCGGCCGAAGGCGGCGTCGTGTGAGGCCTCTGCGCACTCGCCCGGCGCGTCCGAAAAAGATAACCTGCCAGCCAGTTGCCGGCGGGCCTAGCGAAAGCAGGCGCCGGAATCGGAAAACCGCTGCAGGAAACTTAGCCCCCCGTGCCCCATCTCCTTCCCCAGCAGCAGCTCGTGCTCGAGTTGCTCCGCATGTCCGGCGACATCGGCGTGACCGAACAGCGTCAGGAAACCATCCTCTGGCGCACCGTAAGCGAGTGCCGCGCGAAGGGCTGGATCACCGTCTCGCAGGTCAGCCCCGGCGTCCATTCAGTCGCCCTGACGCAGCTCGGCCGCCGCACGGTGGAATCCGCCTCACCCGAATAGGCCCCGTCAGCCGAGCAGACAGAAGAGTGCATGGCAGCGGTCGAACAGGACGCTGGAGACGAGGTAGAGCAACCCGTCGGCCAGCACCCCCAACGCCAGCACCGGCAGGCAGACATAGAGCAGGAAATAGTAGGCTGCCCAGCGCGTGAGGCGGCGCCTGGGAACGACCTGCCCGAAAACGCCGTCGGGGCTGCTCTTTTCCTGTGACATGAGCCGAGACTAGTCGTTGCCGGCGCAAGGGAAAACCGGGAAACTGCCGGCCATGCTGGCAGAGACCCGCGAGCCGTCCGACGGCACCCCAGACCTTTCCATGACCTGGCGGTCCGCCACGCGGGCGCAGTGGGAGGCCCTGTTCCGCGAAGCCGGCAAAACCAGCCTGGAGCAGTCCTGGGCCTACGGGGAAGCGCTCGCCAAGCTGCACGGGCAGCGCGTCGAGCGCCATGTCATCTCGGAGGGCGACACGCCCCTGGCGTTGCTGCAGGCCTTCCGCAAGCGCTACTGGCGCATCGGCGTGACGCGCATCCTGCGTGGCCCGATCTGGCGCGTCGATCCGCTGAACGATCCGCGCGCAGCCCTGCTGTGCCGCGACATCGCGCGCCGCTATCGCAGCCGGCCCCTCGACTTCCTCTCCTGGCTGCCCGAGCTGCCGCAGGATCCACGCAGCGCCGCCCTCATCGAGGCCCAGGGCCTGCGCCGCGTGGTGACCGGCTATGCCTCCGCCTGGCTCGACCTGCGGCAGAACCCGGAGGCGCTGCTGGCCGGACTGCACGGCAAGTGGCGCGGTGCCCTGCGCAAGGCCGAGCGCGAAGGCACCGTCGTCGCGCGCGATCTCAAGAAACGTCAACGCCAGGCCGCGCTGTTGCTCTACGACAGCTTCCGCCACAAGAAGCGCTTCGTCGGGCCCAGCGGCGAATTCATCGCCGCGCTTGCCGCGGCCGACAAGGACGCGCTGCTGACGCTGTCCGCCCGACGCGACGACAAGCTGGTGGCCGGCGTGGTCCTGCTGCGCCACGGCGCAAGCGCGACCTACATGGCATCCTGGACTGGCGCGGCCGGCCGCGCAGGCCAGGCCCACAACCTGCTGCTTTGGCGCGCCATCGAGGCGCTGCGGCAGGACGGCATCCAGTGGCTCGACCTCGGCGGCCTCAACACCGAGAGCCAGCAAGGCCTGGCGCGCTTCAAGCTCGGCCTCGGCGGCAAGGTCTTCACTCTGACCGGCAGTTATCTCTGACTGCACCCCGGATCGAGTTCGCTGCGCGTCGCGTCGTGGTAGCGCACGAGGATGCGGCGCGGCATGAAGCGCCTGAGGTTGCGCCGCACCTTGCGCTCGATGACCAGCGGGTCGAGCTCCGCCTCCGGGTCGCGTGAGAACACCGCGGTGGTGGAGAAGTCGAGGAACTTGGCGTGCACCGTGGTGGTCGGAAAGCGCCAGGTGATCTGATAGTCGAGCGGCTGGCCGCCGGTCTTGGCCTGGGCGCAGTCGGCCGACGGCGGCCCGAGAACCTGCTGCAGCTCGGTGAGCACCGCCTCGAAGGCGGCCGGCAGCGCGCCAGTGCGCCGGCGCTCCAGCAGGACCTGCTGCAGGCGGCCGGTCTCGGCGTTCATCTGCAGGTAGCCCGTGAAGGCGAAGCCGCCGAGCGCCACCTCCTCCACCGCGAGATCGGCATAGGCGCCGCCGTAGAGCCAGCGCCCCGGCAGCGCCGTGACTCGCGCGCCGAGCGCGGCTTCGATCTGAGATCCGGTCATGCCCCAGGTGAGGCCCTGCCAACCCGACAGGTCCTCCAGCGCCGCGGCTGGCCCGGCCCAGAAGGCCGACAGCAGTCCGCAGAGCAGGTGCTGGAGCCGTCGCATCAGCCGGTCGCGTCTTGTACCCCGTAGGCAGCGTAGGCGCCGGTGAGGTAGAGCTTGCGCAGAAAGGGCAGCGGGAAGCGCGGCAGCGGGCGACGCACCACCGCCGGCAAGGCCTCGGCGCCCTGCACCCCGGCGACCTGCGCGGCCAGCGCGCGCCCTGCCCACGCGGTGAAGGAAACGCCGTTGCCGTGATAGGCCAGCGCCGCGTAGAGCCCCTCCTCCAGCCGGCCGACGAAGGGCACCAGCGGCTTGGTCAGGCAGACCAGGCCGCGCCAGAAGAACTCGGTCTCGACGTGGCGCCAGGCCGGAAAGTGATGCTCGAAGGACTGCCTGAGGTGGCGCTGCGCGCGCCTGGCCGCGGCGGGCGAGCCGGAGATGCCGCCGCGTCCGCCCCACAGGAAGCGACCGTCCGGCAGCAGGCGGAAGTAGTGCAGCAGACGGCGGGTGTCGGCGCACATCACCGGGCTGGTCCAGCCCTGGGCGGCCCGCTCTGCCAAGCTCAAGGGCCGGGTGACGATGATGCTCGACTGCGCCGGCATGAGCTGCCCGGCCAACTGCGGCAGGCGGTCGTCCTCGGTGTAACCGTTGGTGGCGATGATCACCTTGCGCGCGGTCAGGCGCCCTGCCGGGGTCACCAGTGCGAAGCGGCCGGCCGCGCGCTCGATGGCGCTGACCGGCGAACCGCCGTGCAGCTTCACGCCGGCATCGATCGCCGCGCGCGCCAGGCCGCGCAGGTATTTCAGCGGATGCAGGGCGACGCCGAGCGGCAGTTCCAGGCCGCCGTGGAATCCGGCTGCGGCGAGGCCGCGCTCGGCCAGGGCGTCGTTGTCGAGGAAGGAGCAGTCGAGGCCGACCAGCTCGTACATCTCGCGCCGGTCGTCGCGCAGCGCGGTCGCGCGGCCCGGCCGGTGCGCCAGCAGGATCTCGCCGCCGCCGGTGATGTCGGCCTCGATGCCGCGGCGGGCGCAGGTCTCCTTCACCAGCTCGATGGCCTCCATCTGCACCGCAAAAAAGCGGCGCATCTCCTCGACGCCGTAGCGCTCGCGCATGACGTCGTAGCCGAGCTTGGCCCCGCCCAGGCAGCAGAAGCCGCCGTTGCGCCCGGAAGCGCCCCAGCCCGGCGTGCCAGCCTCCAGCACCGTCACTGCGGTGCCGTGCTCCTCGACCAGGCTGAGCGCGGCGGTGAGGCCGGTGTAGCCGGCACCGATCACCGCCACTTCGCAGGAGGCCGCGCCCTCCAGCGCCGGGGTCTCGCGACCCAGCGGCGGCGCCGAAGCTTCCCAGTAGCTGCCGATCGGGGCGTCGCGGTCGTAGAGCACGGGATGATAGAGGCTGCTCACGTCTGTCTCCTGCAGGGCTTTTCGGCGCCCCGGCCGGGCGCGTAGGGGGCCGCGCCAGGATAGAGCGCCGGCGCCCGCCGGAGGAATGCTTTCCGCGAAGGCCAGGCTGCCGGGCCGGCGATGCGGCGGGGATGCCTCCTGAGGGCGGGCTCCGGGAACGCCTGTCTGTGCCGGTATTTCGCGCCTGCCACGGTCGGCTGACAGCGCCTCTAGGAAGCGGCGCCGCCGCGCGCTACCTTAAAGGCCAGCGGCTTTGGCAAAACAGCAGAGGGGGAGGATCGGAGATGGGCCTCTTCAGCAAATTCTTCGGGGGCGGGAACGGCGACAAGGCCGCCGCCAAGGAAGGCGAGGCGGTGGAATACAAGGGTTTCCGCATCCATCCGGCCGCCCAGCCGCAGAACGGCCAGTGGCTGACTGCCGGCGTTATCCGCAAGGAAATCGAGGGCACGGTGAAGGAGCATCGCTTCTTGCGGGCCGACACCCACACCTCGCCGGCAGGCGCCAACGCCTTCGCCGTCGTGAAGGGCCGCCAGATCATCGACGAGCAGGGAGAGCGGATCTTCCGCGACTAGAACTGCCCGACCGAATCGGACCATTCTGACGGAGCGGTTTTGTGACAAGATCAGGGGGTTCGGCGCCGGCCATAGCGGCGCTCGGCCGGAAAGGGCTCTAGCATGGATCAGAAGTCAATCGATCTGGAAGCCTTCCGCGCGACCCTGGAGCAGCCGTCGCCACCGCAGGGGCTCTCCCCGCTGCTGCAGGCGCTGTGGCACGCCGCCCGCGACGAATGGGACACGGCGCACGGCCTCGCCCAGGACGACAGCAGCGCCGACGGCGCCTGGGTGCATGCCTACCTGCACCGGGTGGAGGGCGACGAGAGCAACGCCGGCTACTGGTACCGCCGCGCCGGCAAGCCGCACTGTCAGAACAGCCTGCAGTCCGAGTGGGCGGAGATCGTCAAGGCGCTGCTGTAACGCGCCGCCGCGGCACGCCGATGCGCGGCACCGCGGCCAGCAAGGCGCGCGTGTAGGGGTGCTGCGGCGCGCGGAATAAGCCCTCAACTTCGCCCTCCTCGACGACCCTGCCGTCGCGCAGCACCATGACCCGGTCGGCCACCTGGCGTACGACGGCGAGATCGTGGCTGATAAAAAGGTAGCTGAGCCCGAGGCGCTCGCGCAGGTCCATTAAGAGGTTCAGCACCTGTGCCTGAACCGAGACGTCAAGCGCGGAGACCGCCTCGTCGGCGACGATGAGGGCGGGGCGCGTGATGAGGGCGCGGGCAATGGCGATGCGCTGGCGCTGGCCGCCGGAGAACTCGTGCGGGAACTTATCGGCATCGCCCGACTGGAGGCCGACCGACTGCAGCGTCTCGGCGATGCGGGCGCGGCGTTCGGCGGACTCCACCCCCTGTTCCAGCGCGTCCAGCGGCTCGGCGACGATCCAACCGACCTTGCGGCGCGGGTCGAGCGAACCGTAAGGATCCTGGAACACCATCTGGGCATGGCGGCGCAGCTTGCGCAACTCGTCGGCCGGGAGCGCGAAGACGTCGCGGCCGAGCAGCACCACGCGGCCGGCCTGCGGCCGTTCCAGCGCCAGCACCGTGCGGGCGAGGGTCGACTTGCCGCTGCCCGACTCGCCGACCACCGCCAGGCTCTCGCCGCGCGCAAGGGTGAGGCTGACGTCGTCGAGGGCGCGGTGGTGGGGCGGCGGCGCGAAGAGCCGGCGGCGCGGCAGCCTGTAGTCGAGGGTCAGGTGCTCGACCTGCAGCAGCGGCGCCGTGCTGTTCATGCCGGCGTCGCCTCGAGGTGCGGATGCAGGCATGCGACCGCATGGCCGGGCGCGAGGCGGCGCTCGGCCGGCTGCGCCGGCAGGCAGTCGGCCGCGGCGCGCGGACAGCGCCCGGCGAAGACGCAGCCGGCCGGGCGGTGCAGCGGGTCGGGCACCAGCCCGGGAATGGCGGCGAGGCGCCGGCCCGGCGGCAATACCGCGTCGAGGGCGCCCGGCGAGGCGGCGAAGAGGCCGCGGCTATAGGGGTGCGCCATGCGCGCGAAGACCTCATGGGTCCCCCCGCGCTCGACCACGCGGCCGGCGTACATCACGATCATCGAGCGCGTGTTCTGCCACACCACGGCGAGATCGTGGGTGATCAGCAGCAGGGCGAGGCCGGCCTCCGCCGCCACCTCGGCAAGGAGGTCGAGGATCGCCGCCTGGCTGGTGACGTCGAGGGCCGTGGTCGGCTCGTCGGCGATGAGCAGGGCCGGGTCGCAGGCCAGCGCCATGGCAATGACGACGCGCTGGCGCTGGCCGCCGGAGAGCTGGTGCGGATAGAGCCCCGGCGCAAAGCGCGGCCGCGGCACGCCGACGCGGTCGAGCAGCTTCACCGCCCGCGCCTCGGCTTCGCCGCGCCCCAGGCCGAGATGCCAGCGCAGGCCTTCGGCAACCTGCGCGCCGATGGTTTTCACCGGGTTCAGCGCCGTCATCGGCTCCTGGAACACCATGGCGAGGCGGCGGCCGCGCAGCTTGCAGAGCGCCCCCTCCGGCAGCGCCAGCAGATTGCACCCCTCGAAGACGATCTCGCCCGTCGCCACCGCCCGCTCCGGCAGCAGACCCATGACGGCCAGGGCGGTCATCGACTTGCCGCAACCGGATTCGCCGACGAGGCCCAGGCTGCCGCCCGCCGCCAGGTCAAAGCCGACGTCTTCAAGAATCGGCGCCGGCCCTTCGGGCGTCTCCAGGGTGACACAGAGATCGCGGACGCTGAGAAGAGTCATCGCAGCCGCCTGAGGCGCGGGTCGAGCAGGTCGCGCAGGCCGTCGCCCAGCAGGTTGAGGCCGAGCACCGTGCCCATGATGGCGAGGCCCGGGAAGATGGCGAGCTGCGGGGCCAGGTACATGAGGGTCTGCGCCTCGTTCAGCATCTTGCCCCAGCTCGGGGCCGGCGGCTGAGTGCCGAGGCCGAGGTAGCTGAGGCCCGCCTCCGCCAGGATCGCCAGGGCGAACTGGATGGTCATCTGCACGATCAGCAGGCTCGCGATGTTGGGCAGGATATGCTCGGCCGTGATGCGCGTGCGCCCCTTGCCGGCGACCCGTGCGGCAAGCACGAAGTCGCGTTGCCAGAGCGAAAGCGAAGCGCCGCGCGTCAGCCGCGCAAAGACCGGGATATTGAAGATGCCGATGGCGATGATCGAGTTGACGGCGCCCGGCCCGAGGATGGCGGTGATCATCACGGCCGAGAGCAGCGCCGGGAAGGCGAAGGTGAAGTCGTTGAAGCGCATGACCACTTCTTCGATGATCCCGCGGCGCGCGGCGGCCAGCGCGCCCAGCGGCACGCCGAGGCCGGCCCCGATGCCGACGGCGACCAGCGAGACGGCGATGGAGTTGACCGCCCCGGCCATCAGCCGCGAGAGCACGTCGCGGCCGAACTGGTCAGTGCCCAACCAGTGCGCCGCCGAGGGCGCCTGCAGCTTGACCGGGATGTCCATGACATCGACCTGATAGGGCGTCCAGACCAGCGAGACCAGCGCCACCGCGACCAGCAGCGCGGTGACGGCCAGACCAATGACGAAGCCGGCGGAGCTGCGTCCGCGCATCCAGTATTCGCGCCAGGCGGGCGCCAGGGCCTCACCCGGTCCGATGTCACCCGGCATGGCCGCCTCCGCGCAGGCGCGGGTCGAGCACCGCGTAGAGCAGATCGACGATGAAGTTCACCGCCACCACCGAGGCGGCCAGCAGGATCACCAGGTCTTTCACCACGATAAGGTCACGCTGGGCGATGGCCTGGAAGATGAGGCGCCCGAGCCCCGGCAGGTAGAAGACGTTCTCGATGATGATGGTGCCGGCGAGCAGGAAGGAGAACTGCAGGCCCATGATGGTGACCACGGGGATGAGCGCATTGCGCAGGGCGTGGCGCCACAGGGCAGCGCGGCGTGTCAGGCCCTTGGCGCGCGCGGTGCGGACGTAGTCCTCGCCCAGAGTCTCCAGCACCGAGGAGCGCGTCACCCGCGCGAGGATCGCCGCCTGCGGCAGCGCCAGGGCGACCGCCGGCAGCAGCAGGGTCTTCAGGGCGGGCCAGAAGCCGGCGTCCCAGCCGGCGAAGCCGCCGGCCGGCAGCACCTGCCAGTGCACCGCGAAGACCAGGATGAGCAGGATGGCGAACCAGAAGTTCGGCACCGCGACGCCGAGCTGGGTGAAGCCCATGACGCCGACGTCGGCCGGCTTGTTGTGCCGCGCCGCCGCCAGCACGCCCAAGGGGATGGCGATGAGGGTCGAGAGGCAGATGGCGATGAGGGCCAGCGGCAGGGAGAGCCCGATGCGCTCGCGCACCAGCTCCCAGACCGGCACGCCGTAGGTGTAGCTGGTGCCGAGATCGCCGCTGACCAGGCCGCCGAGCCAGAGCAGATAACGCTGCGCCGCCGGCAGGTCGAGCCCCATCTCGCTGCGCAGGGCGGCCAGGGTGTCGGGTCGCGCGCTCACCCCCAGCATGAGGGCGGCGGGATCGCCGGGCAGCACCTCCATCACCAGGAAGACCACCAGGCTGGCGACCAGCAGGGTGACGATGAAGGCGGCCAGGCGTTGCAGCAGGAAGACGGCCATGAGGCTCTATGGGGCCACTGAAAGGCTTGGCAGTGCTGGAGCTCCACTGTGCGGGCTTCGAGCCGCGCCCGCGGTGCTCCTCACCATGGAGATCCTTCTTCGTGCCATAAAAGATCTACCTCATCCTGGGGAGCTCCTTCGCCTGCCACTACTCCTTCCAATTGACTTCGGTGAGGTCGTTGGCCTGCACAGGGCTGTTCTCCCACAGGCCGACGAGATCTTTGTTCCACACGCCCGGCTTGGCGAACTGGAACAGGAAAACGTTCACCGAGTCTTCAGCCAGCTTCTCCTGTGCCTCGGCGAGGAGGCCGTTGCGCGCAGCCTCATCCAGGGTAGCGCCGAGCTTGGCCATCAGCGCTTTGAAGCCGGCGTCGTCGTAGTTGAAGTAATAGTCGTCGCGGGCATAGATGCCGATGTCCATCGGCTCGGTGTGGGAGACGATGGTGAGGTCGTAGTCCCGGCCCTTGAAGACCTGGTCCAGCCACTGCGCCCATTCGACCTGGATGATCTCCGTCTTCACGCCGACGGCGGCGAGCTGCGCGGCGACGACCTCGCCGCTGCGCCGCGCGTAGCTCGGCGGCGGCAGCTTCAGGCTGAGGCTCAGGCCGTCGCCGTAGCCGGCCTCTGCCAGCAGCGCCTTGGCCTTCTCCGGATCGTGGAGATAGCGATCGGTCAGATCCACGTAGGCCGGATGATGCGGAGCGAAGTGACTGCCGATCGGTGTGCCGTAGCCGAACATGGCGCCGTCGATCACCGCCTTGCGGTCGATGGCATGAGCCAGCGCCCGGCGCACGCGAACGTCCTTCAGGGCCGCGCCCGCGTTGTTCATGGCAAGGATGGTCTCGCCCTCGGTGCTGCCGACCGCCACGGTGAAGCGAGGATCGTTCTCGAACTGCCCCAGCGCCTCGGGCGCCGGGAAGTTGGCGAAGGCGTCGACGTCGCCGGCCAGTAGCGCAGCCGTGGCCGCTGCAGGATCGGGGATGATCTTGATGGTGGCCTTGGCGAGCCCCGCCGCTTCGCCCCAGTAGTCCGGGTTGCGCGACATCTCGACGCGGTCGCCCTTGACCCAGCGGTCGAACTTGAAGGGGCCGGTGCCGATGGGATTGTTCTTGTTCTCGGCGGCGCTTTCCGGCGCCACGATCACCGCATCGCCCCAGCCAAGGTTGAAGAGGAAGTCGCCGGCAACCTGCTTCAGAGTGATGACCACGGTGGACGCATCCGGCGTTTCGACGGAGGCGATGGGTGCGAAGAGTCCTTTCTGGGCATTGGTGCTGTCCTCGGCCATGGCGCGGTCGAGGGCGAACTTCACGTCGGCGGAATCGAAGTCGCTGCCGTCGTGGTACTTGACGCCGCCCTGCAGCCTGAAGGTGTAGACCAGCCCGTCGCCGCTGATGGTCCAGCTCTCCGCCAGGGCCGGCTGCACCTCGCCCCTGCGGTCGATGCGGGTCAAGCCTTCGAAGATGTTGGCATAGACAACCTCGTCGATGGCCGCAGCGGCGCCGGCGGTGGGATCGAGGTGCGGCGGCTCAAGCACCATGCCGAGGGTCAGGCTGTCCTTGGCGGCCAGTGCCGCCCCGGCGGTCCCGCCCAGCAGGCCAGCGGCGAAAAGGCCGGCCGCAAGGCTGCGCACGACAAGCTGCTTCATGGTTCTGCTCTGCCTCCATTGTGCCGCGGTCCGGGCTTCAGACCGGCCGGTTCTTGTGCTTTGACCGGAGTTTAGCGGTCCCCGGCGGGCCTCAAAAGCGCCAAAGTCGCGACCGCCATGACCTTGGCCGAGGCCACCATGTCGTCGATGCCGACGTATTCGTCCGGCTGATGGGCAAGATCGAGGATGCCGGGGCCGTAGGCGATGCAGTCCTCCAGCTGGCCGACCCGCACGATGTGCTTCTGGTCGTAGGTGCCGGGCGAGACCACCTGCTGGGCCGGCTTGCCGAGCACTTCTTCGATGGCGGCGGAAACTGCGCGCACCACCGGCGCCTCGGGGTCGGTCATGGTCGGCTGGAAGGCGAGCACCTCGCGCAGGGCATAGTCGAATCCCTTGCGCTCATGCTTCAGCCCTTCGAGGACGGCGACGATCTCCCGCTTCACCTCCTCCGGGTCTTCCTCGATGAGGTAGCGGCGGTCGAGCACCAGGCGGCAGGAGTCCGGCACCAGGGGCGCCGGCAGGCCGTCGAAGTTCTCGCCGAGGCCGCCGTGGATGGAGTTGATGTTGAGCGTCGACTGACGCGCGCCTTCCGGCACCACCGGCATCTCGGTGCGCTTCAGCGCCAGGGCCGGGTAGAGATCGCTCTCCAGCCGGCTGAGGAAAGCGCCCATGTGGCGCACAGCGCAGTCGCCAAGGAAGGGCATGGAGCCGTGGGCGATGCGGCCGTGAGTCTCGACCTCCGCCCACCAGACGCCGCGGTGGCCAATGCAGACGCGATCGACGTTCAAGGGCTCCGGGATGATCACGTGGTCGACCCGCGGCCGCGAGAAGAAGCCGTGCTTCGCCAGATAGCCGACGCCGCCGTAGCCGCCGGATTCCTCGTCGACGGTGCCGGAGATCTCCAGCACGCCGGGCAACTCTGCGTATTCTTCCAGCAACGCCTCGACGGCGATGACCGCCGCGGCCAGGCCGCCCTTCATGTCGCAGGCGCCGCGCCCGTAGACCCTGCCGTCGCGCACCAGCCCCTCGAAGGGGTCGACGGTCCAGCCGTGGCCGACCGAGACCACGTCGATGTGACCGTTGAAGTGGACGCAGGGGCCGGGCCGCATGCCCTCCTTGCGCGCCACCACGTTGGTGCGCGGGTAGCGATCGGAATCCCCGGCCTCGCCCTCGCCGCGGTGGTAGCCGACATCGAAGCCGCGCGCGCGCAGACGGTTCCCCAGGAACTCGGCGCAAAGCGTGTAGGCCTCGCCCGGCGGATTCACCGTGGGAAAGCGGATGAGATCGCGGGTGAGTGCGACGAGGTCGTCGCGCTTGGCATCGATGCGGCGGAACAGGGCGTCGTGCATCGCCGCGCTCACCGCTCGACGCGGCCGCCAAGCGCCAGCCGCAGCGCGAGGCCGATGAAGAAGGCCCCGGCGATGCCGTCGAGCCAGCGGGCGAAGGCGCGCCGGGAGAGCCAGCCGGCGGCCGCCCCGGAGCCAAGGCCGACCAGCATCAGATAGGCGGTGCCGAGGCCATTGGGGATGCAGCTCAGAAGGAACATCTGCAGGCCGATGTGGCCGAGCTCGGGTGCCACGAACTGCGGCAGCAGGGCGAGATAGAAGACGACGATCTTCGGATTCAGCAGATTGGTGACGACGGCCTGGCGGTAGACCCTTGCGAGAGACGCGGCGGCGGCCGGCCGCGCCGCGGCACCGGCCGGGGCCGGCGCAAGCGCGGCGCGCAAGGCCTTGATCCCCAGATAGGCCAGGTAGGCGGCGCCGGCAAAGCGCAGAGCCTCGAAGAACCACGGCGCCGCGGCCAGCAGGGCCGAGACCCCGAGGGCGGCAGCCAAGCCGTGCAGGGCCGAACCGGTGCCGATGCCCAGCGCTGCGACCACGGCCCCGGCGGCGCGGTGGCGCAGGCCGCTGGCGATCACGAAGAGGGTATCGGGGCCAGGCGACAGCACCAGGGCGGCGGAAATGAGGAGGAAGGCTCCGAGGAGGGTCGGGTCGAACACGTCGGGCGAACTCCGTAAAGGTGACGGCCCAGGCTTCCCATTCCGGACCGGCCTGTCAACTCCCTCCCGACCGCCGGCCGTCGAGGGCGCGCAGCACCTCGTAGCAGGCGCCCATGGTGTGGTAGTCGGTCTTACCGGCGGGCGATTTCAGGTCATCGTACTTGCGGTTGTCGCGGGTCAGGATGCGGAACCAGGCGCCGTAGCGGTGATCCACCATGTGGTCCCAGCTGTACTGCCAAATGCGCGCGTACCAGTCGCCGTAGCGCGCCTCGCCGCTCACCAGTTCGAGCAGCTTGGCCGCAGCGAAGCTCTCGGCCTGCACCCAGAAATACTTGTCGCCGTCGCAGATCTGCCCCTCCGGGTCGACGCCGTAGCAGATGCCGCCGTGCGCGCCGTCCCAGGCCAGCTCGAGCGCGCGGTCGAACAGCCGGCAGGCGGTCGCCAGGCGCCAGGGTTGCGGGGCGTGGCGATCCAGAATCAGCAGCAGCTTCGCCCACTCCGTCTGGTGGCCCGGCTGGAAGCCCCAGGGGCGGATGAGATGCTTGGGATTGTCGCGGTTGTAGTCCCAGTCGACGGACCAGTCGGGGCGGTAGTGTTCCCAGACGAGCCCGCCGGCGAGCGCCGCCTGGCGCCGCGTGATATTGTCGGCCAGCACGGCCGCACGCTCCAGGTAGCCGCGCTCCCCCGTCGCCTCGAAGGCCCAGAGCAGGCCCTCGCAGGCGTGCATGTTGGCGTTCTGGCCGCGATAGGGGCTGAGCTCGGAGAAATCGGCGCTGGCCTCGTCCCGGTAGAGGCCGTGCTCGGCATCCCAGAAGTGGGCCTCCAGGAGATCCCAGGCGCGCTCCAGCGTCGCCCGGCCCTGCGGCAGCCCGGCCCTCAGCGCCGTGGCGCCGGCAACCATGACGAAGGCGAGGCCGTAGCAGTGGTTGGTGGCGTCGCGGACGTCGCCAGCGTCCAGCATCCAGGCGTAGCCGCCCGAAGGCTGCCGGTGGCGCTCCTCGAGGAAGGCGAGGCCGTGGGCGGCCCAGTCGAGCTGCGCAGCGTCGCCGAAATGGTGGGCAGCCATGGCGTAGTTGAAGACGAATCGGGTAGACGACACCAGATGGCGGCTGGTGCGGTCGTAGACGCTGCCGTCGTCGCGGAAGTGCTGGAAGAAGCCGCCGCGCGGGTCGAAGGCGTGCGCCTGGTAGAACGCCAGCGTGCGCCAGATGTGGTCTTCCAGGAAACCGGGATCCGCAAAATCGACGGACATCGGGATCGGCTCCGCGCTGCGACTCTGTGAGGCCGCAGCTTGTCGCGCGCCGGGATCGCGCGCAAGGGCCGCGGGCGAGGCCCTGCCCGCCAGCGGCCCCTTGCAGCCGAGCCGGCTTTACGCCGCGCGGCGATTTTGCTCCGCGGCCTGCCCGCTGACGGGATCGAGACCCATGGCGATGCGCCCGGTAAATAGCTGCTGGCGCTTTTCCGGTAGCGGATGGAACTGCGCGCCGTGGGCGTCGCGCAACAGCCTTTCGAGCCCCAGCTTGCGGAACAGGCCGGCGCCGCCGGCGACCTCCAGTGCCTTCTCCGCCGTGGCGATCACGGCTTTGGCGGCGATGGTTTTGCGCACCAGGACCTTGCTGGCGAGTTCCACCGACGGCGTGAAGTCGAAACCGTTGGCGAGGCGGATCATATCCTCCACGGCGATCTCGGCGGTGGCTAGCAGGTTCTCCATCTCGCCGACCAGGACGGGCAGGACGGGATCGTCCGGGCGCTGCCTTGCGCGCTCGCGGGCAATCGCGGCGGCCGCCTGCGCCACGCCGAGATAGGTGGAGAGAACAAGCGGCAGGGCGACGGTCAGGATCACCGCGAAGGCGGGGTGGAAGGGGCCGCGCGGCCGGCGCAGGGCGATTGCGCCCTCCGCCACGAAGACGCCGTCGAGCTTCACGGTCTGCGAGCCGGTCGCCCGCATGGCGAAGGTATGCCAGTCATCGAGGAAGCTGACGCCGTCAGATTTCAGCGGCAGCGGGAAGTGCAGCACCTGCGGCCCTTCCAGGGGGTCGTCGTAGGCGGCCGAGGTGATCAACAGGTCGCCCGCCGGTGAGCCGCTGGCGAAGGGCTTCACCGCGGTGATGCGGTAGCCGCCCTCGACCCGCTCGGCCTTGCCGTTGGACTCCAGCCAGTCGTTGGCGCCGGTGCTGACCAGGATGACCTCCTCCGTCGCCACTTTTTCCAGCAGCTTGCGGCCGGGCCGCCCGGCGCGGTCGTTGGCCACCGCCGCGGCGACGAGGTGCTGGTGCATGGAGAGCGCCAGGGCGGTCGACGGGCAGTGCTGCGCGAGGTCGCGCAGGAAGGCGCACATTTCACCGTGGCCGGCGCCGCCGCCGCCGATTTCCAGCGGAATCTGGGCGGAGAATACTCTGGCGCGGCGCAAGGCCTGGTAGTTCTCCGCCACGAAGGCGTCGCTGGCATCGGACTCGGCTGCCCGCGCGGCGAAGGCTGGACCGAGCTCTGCGAGCAGGGCTGTCAGATCGATCTCTCGGGGCATGAACTTGCTTCCTCATTGATTGTCGCGGCGAGGGATCATCGGGCCGCCGCTGCGGCGCTTCAACTTCAGAAAGTGAAGTACTCCGCGTTTCCCGGCCCCCTACCCTTTATTGCGTTATTGCGCCGGGTCGGTGCAGAGGACGCCGCGTTGGCGTCGGTGGTTGCCGCGACGGCGTGAGGGCCGCGGAGACCCTGCCTTTCGAGGGAGGCGCGACGGCATGCAACCTCTGCGCACTTGACTCTCGGGGCGACGGAAGGCAAATGGCGATCCATTCGATGGCGGCGGATAAATCTTCAAAACCAGATAAATTCAAGCCTTCGGTTTCGCGCCCCGCCCCCGCAGTGCCGCATCCTGATTTCTTCGCCGTCTTCGGGTCAGTCAAACCCGGACGGCTATGCCGCTGATCGACGTTGGAGCAACGGGCCCCCATGGGTTTGCTGACCAAACAGCATTTTCGCGAGCGGCAGGCGCTCCAGCCCCTCGATGTCCTGAACACGCCGATCTGGGTGTTCGACGTCGATCGCCATGTCATGTGGTGGGCGAACCGGCGCGCCCTGCACTTCTGGCGCGCACAGACGCTGGAGGCACTGCTGGCGCGCGACTTCAGCGCCGATAGCGAGACGGTGCGCCAGCGCCTGGCCCAGGTGATCGATAAGACGCCCCCCGGCGCGGTGGCGACCGATGCCTGGACGCTCTATCCCGACAACGTCCCGGCTACCGTGCTGCTGGCCCTCACACCGATCACCATCGAGAACGGCCGCAACGCCGTGCTGATCGAAAGCTCGGCACCGCTCGAGTTGGCCGGTGACGACGAGGCCCTGCGCCTGCTGGAAGCGACGCGCTATACGCCCCTGATGGTCAGCACCTACTCGGTAAACGGTCAGCTGCTGTCGCGCAATCCGGCAGCCATCGAGACTTATGGCCACAACGGCGAGCGGAGCGAGGGCAGCGACCTGGAGCGCCATCTCAGCGATCCGCAGATCGCCCGCGCGCTGAAGGAGTCCACCGCCACCGGCACGCCCTTCGGGCGCGACCTGAAGGTGCGCACGGCGCGCGGACCGCGCTGGCACCAGGTCCAGGCGTGCCGCGGCCGCGATCCGCGCACGGGAGAATGGGTCATCGTTATCACCGGGACCGACGTCACCGAGCGCGTGCAGGCGGAAGCGCGCCTGGCCAACCTGAACGTCGACCTGGAAAAGCGCGTGCGCCAGCGCACCGCTGCCCTGGAGCGCAGCAACGAAGAAGCCATCGCCGCCCGCAACGAGGCCGAGCGCGCCAACCGTATCAAGTCGATGTTCCTGGCCAACATGAGTCACGAGCTGCGCACGCCGCTGAACGCCATTATCGGCTTCTCGGAGATCATCCGACTGGGTGTGTTCGGCGCGATCAGCGAGCGCTACGTCGAGTACATCAACGACATCAACACCTCGGCGATGGACCTGCTGGCCCTCATCGACGGCCTGCTCGACCTCGCCAAGATCGAAGCGGGCAAGATGATTCTGCAGGAGTCGGAGGTCGACCTGCGCGCTCTGCTGGAGGATGCCGTGCAGATGATCGCCGGCACCAACCAGGGCCGAGACAAGTCGGTCACGCTGCACTGCGCGCTGCCGTGGGTCACGATGATTGCCGATCCGCGCCTGATGAAACAGGTCGCCCTCAATCTGCTGTCCAACGCCGCCAAGTTCACGCCGGAGCAGGGCCGCATCGAGGTGACGGTGAGCGTCGACAAGAACGGCGCCGAGGTGCGTGTCGTCGACGACGGCATCGGCATCGACGCCGAAAAGCTCGACCTGGTGTTTCATCCCTACGAGCATGGCGCCAGCTACGTCGGCGGCGTGAAGAGCACCGGCCTCGGCCTGCCGATCGCGAGATCCTTCGTCGAGCTGCACGACGGCAGCCTGCATCTGGAAAGTACCCTCGGCGACGGCACCACGGCGGTGCTCCGCCTGCCGCGGGGCCGGGTCCTGACGCCCTTCCAGGCTGCTGGGAACCAGTTGCGTTTCGCCGCTGAAACCTGAAGCGGCGCGCCGGCGCCCATAGCCCTCAGCGCAGGCCGAAGGACACCGGGATCAGGAAGACGAAGCGGTCCTTGCCCGCGTCGCCGGGCACTTCCGGCATCGGCGAGGCCCGTTCGATCATCGCCTCGGCCTCCGCATCGAGGACCTCGTAGCCTGAACTCTTCTCGATGCGGTATTCCAGCACACGGCCGGAACGGTCGATGACGAGGTGAAGGACCGGCGTGCCCTCCTGGTTGCGTAGGCGGGCACGGCGCGGGTATTTCTTGTGCTTCTCCAGCCAGGCTAAGAGGCGCGCGTGGTAGTCGACGAAGGCGCCCGGCTTGCCGCCGCCGCTGTGCCCTTCGGAAGTGCCGGCGGTGGCGCGGTCGCCGATCCCCGCCTTGCCGCTGTTGCCGAGCAGGTCGGAGGGCGCGGGCTTGCCTGGCTGTGGGCCGGCCGCAGAGACGGCGGCTTCCGCAGCCGCAGCGGCCGCCGTTTCCCGCGGCGGCGCTTCCACCGCTTGCGGGACATCCGGCTGCGTCTCCTCCTCCTCCGCCGGCCGCCGCGGCTTTGCCTGCGGCGGGGGTGGCGTTGTCATGACCTGCCGGACCGGAGCCTCCTCGACCGGCGCGGTCTCCTCCTGCGGCGCCTCGACCTCGACGGTCTCCACCGGTGCAAAGAGCGGCACCTCTCCCGGCGTGACGGTCGCCGTCGGGGCCTCGCTGGCCACGGCTGCCTCCTGGACGCTGTCCGGCGGCACCTCGGCAGCCACGTCCGGAGACACCTCATCCACCACCGCCTCTGCGACTTCGGCGGCCCCGACCGCCTCCGGCACGGCGTCGCTTTCAGGCGTGCCCTGGGTGCCACCGGTCGGGGCCAGGCCTACCGCGATGCCGCCACGCCCGCTGGCCGCCGCCCCGCCGTCGACCAACTCATGGAACACCATCGCCAGGGCCGCGTGCAGCAGCAGCGCCGCCCCGAGCGCCAGCGACCAGTGGCGTGCCCGTGGCCTTGCCGAGGTGGCGCTCACTCCTGTCCCCCCTGGGCGGGCCGTGCCTGGGCGAAGAGCTGCAGACGGCGCACGCCGGCATCGCGCAGCTGCTCCATCACCTCGACCACCGCCGAGGCTTCCGCGTCGCCGTCTGCCTTCAAATTGACCGGCAGGTCGGGCTGCTGGGCAAGCTGCTCGGCGACCGCCTCCTGCAGGGCTGCCGGGTCCAGCGGCCTGCCGTTGAGCGCCACGCGGCCATCGGCCGCCAGCAGCACCGTCGCCTCGCGCGGCCGCTCGGCTCCGGGCCCGGGCGCCGCGCCGGCCTCGGCCGAGACCGGCGGCTCGACGTTGAAGGGCGCCGCCTGGGTCAGCCGTCCGGCCAGCATGAAGAAGATCAGCAGCAGGAAGACCACGTTGATGAGCGGCAGGATACCGGCCTCCGGGTCCGCCTTGCGCACGCGCCGTTTGAACAGCATGGCCGCGGCCCTCAACGCGCCGGGTCGCGCTGAAAGGAGACCTGGGTGAGACCGCTGGCCATGATGTGGTCGAGCAGTGCCACCGCACCCTGCAGCGAAACGCCCGGGGCCGGCTTGATGAGCACGCGCTGAGCCGGGTTGCGCGCGGCATGCTCGGCGAGGCGCGCGAGGAGCTGAGCCTGCGTCAGGTCGCGGCCGCCGAGCCGCAGGCCATCCGGACGCAGCTCGACCAGCAGCGCGCCCTCGATCGAAGCACCGCCAAGGGTCGCCGCCGGGGCATCCACACCGAAGGCGCGCTCGTCCAGAAAACTGGATGCCAGCATGAAGAAGATCAGCAGGATGAAGACGACATCGATCAACGGCGTCAGGCTGATGCGCGCGCGGTGGCGCCGCCTGGGCGGGAAGCGGCTAGTCGGCCGCGGCGAGGCGAAGGCTTGCGCTGTCATGAACTTGCTCGGGCACTGCGGAAAGATCCGGGGTAAAGACCTGGGTCACCATGTTGTCCATCTCGTGGGCAACCCGTTCGACGCGGCGCTCGAACCAGTTGCACAGCACCACGACGGGAATCGCGACCGCGAGCCCGACCGCGGTGGTCAGAAGCGCCTCCCAGATGCCGCCCGAGAGAATCGCCGGATCCACCTGACTGCCGGCCTCGGCAAGGCGGCGGAAGGCCTCGATCATGCCGAGGACCGTGCCGAAGAGGCCGAGCAGCGGGGCAACGCTGCCGATCACCTCCAGGGCGCCGAGATGCGCGCGCAGGCCCTCGATGGCTTCGTTGCCGCTGCGCAGGACTTCTTCGCGCACCACCGCCTCCGGAAGATCGCGGCGCCGGCGCCCCTGAATCGCGCGGGCCACCACCTGCGCGACCGGGTTGCGCGACCCGGCGAGCAGCGCCAGGGCCTCCTCCGCGCGGCCGCGGCGCAGCATCGCAATGGCCTGAGGCGCGCGGCGCCGGTCGCCGAGGCGCGCGGCACGGAACTGCCAGAGCTTCATCAGCACGATGGTCGAGGCCACCACGGAACAGGCGAGCAGGATCAGCACCACCGGGCCGCCGGCGTCAAGGAAGGCGAGCAGCCGGCCGAGCAGGTTGCCGTCGCCGAGCAGCGCGGCGCCGATGCCGGGATCGGCCAGGGCTGTATCCGCGGCGCCCTGCAAGGGCGCCGCGTCGGTTGGGGGAGCGTTTTCAATCGTCTCGTTCATGACTACCGTAACAATTCTTCGAATCCGCGCCGGGATACGGCGGCGGTCATTTGGTGAAAGGCACAGTGCCGCGCGCCGAGGCGGCGACCAGACCGAGGCAGCCGGAAGCCGCCCCCTCTGCGTCCTGAGGGCTTGCCGGCTCGCAGGCCAGCACGTCGTTCAGCAGGATCGAGCCGATGCCGGCACACTCGCGCCCTTGGATGTCGAAGACCTTGAGACTGGTCTTGCCGACCGGCAGCGGTGCGGCCTGCACCGCTAGGCGCTTTGCCACCACGCCCCCGCTGTCGAACATCACGAGGTCGAGTTTCAACGAGTCGAAAGCCCGGGTGCTGGTGTTTTTCACCACCAGGTAGGCGCGGCAGGCGCCGTCCCTCGGCTCGAGCTTGTTCAGCTCGATGCTGACGGTCTCGCCGCCGGCCGCCTGCGCCAGGGCAGGCGCTCCCGGCAAGCCAGCCGCGAGGCCGAGCATCAGGAGGCTGCCGAGGCCCCGGAAGGACCCAGTTTTGCGATTGCGAATCATTTTCATGAGATTTCCTATCACGCTTTAGGCAGGGGCTCCAGAGCCGATTTGGCACCCCGCCGGTTGGTCCGCCATGGCAACGGCAAGGGTGCCGATTCGCTCCGCAGCAGCCGCCGGCCGGCGGTGTCGGACCCGCCGTCCCGGCCGGGTCGGCCCGCCACCATAGCTCGCTATTCCCTGGCCGGCTTCGATGGTAGCGATACCAAGTTCGTATTGTCGCGGCGCGCCGATTGCCCTAGTCTCCTGACCGAAGGCGCGGAAACTCGCGCCGATCTCCGCGCGGCGACGCAATGCGCAGACACGAGACGACTAGGGAGGAATAAATGAAGGTTCTGAAACTCGCTGCGGTGGCGGCGGCGACTTCCGTGCTCGGCCTGTCCTCGGCCCTGGCCGCGGATTACACCCTGAGAATCCAGACCCACTACGGACCGGAGCAGACCTCCGGCAAACTGGCCCAGCAGTTCGTCGACGACGTCGAGACCATGTCGGGCGGCCGGCTCGACATCGAGATGTTCTTCTCCTCCTCGGTGGTGAAGTCGGTCGAGACCTTCGATGCGGCGGCCAGCGGCATCCTCGACGGCGACATGACCGGCGGCGCTTACCAGACCGGCAAGAATCCGGCCTTCCAGTTCGTCGGCGACATCATGGGCGGCTACGACACACCCTGGCAGCAGTATGCCTGGCTCTACCACGGTGGCGGCTACGAGACGGCCAACGAGCTCTACAATGAATACAACATGCAGCTCATCGGCTGGTGGATCTACGGCCAGGAGTCGATGTCCTCCTCCACACCCATCGCCGGTCCCGAGGACCTGAAGAACTGGAAGTTCCGTTCGCCGCCGGGCCTCGAAACCGAAATCTTCGCCGAGATGGGCGCCAAGCCCGTGGTGATGGACTTCACCGAGGTCTTTACCGCGCTGGAAACCAAGATCATCGACGGCACCGATTATTCCGGCCTCGCCAACAACGTGTCGATCGGCATCTACGATCTGGTGAAGCACGCGACCTATCCGGGCTTCCACTCCATGCCGTCGGATCACCTGGCGATCCGCAAGGACGCCTGGGACGCGCTGCCCGCAGACCTGCAGCGCATCGTGGAAGTGGCGATGCAGAAGCTGTCCTTCCAGACGGCTCTTACCTTCGAGGTGGCCAACAACGAAGCCGCCGCCTCGTTGCGCGAAAAGGGCGTCACCCTTCATGACTGGTCGCCCAAAGACCGCGCCGCCTTCCGCGACGCCGCGCAGAAGGCATGGCAGGGCTGGGCCGACAAGACCCCGGAAGCGCGCGCGCTGGTCGACAGCCACGTCGCCTTCCTCAAGACCCTCGGCTTGGTGCAGTAGTCACCGGAAGTCGAGCCGCAACGTGGGCTCCGGCCACGGTTCCCGAGAGGGGACCGTGGCCGGACCTGCAATGGCACAGGCAAAGCCCGCACGCCCCGTGCTAGGCTTTGCGCCTCCGCCGCAGAGCTGACGGCAGCCACCGGAGCGGGCAGATGGTCGAGCACAAAGCCGAAAACCTGATGGACTGGATCAGCATAGCGATCAGCCGGGTCGCGATGTTCCTGGTCGCCCTCATCGTCGTCATCATGTTTTATGAAGTGGTGATGCGCTACGTCTTCGAAAAACCCACGCTGTGGGTCAACGAGATGTCGCTGTGGACCGCCGGCCCCATCTACCTGCTGGCTGGCCTCTACGTCATGCAGCAGCGCGCGCACATCCGCATCTTCATCCTCTACGACGCCGTGCCGCGCAACTGGCAGCGCGCCTTCGACGCCACGTCGACCCTGCTGATCTGCCTGTTCGCTGCTGCCATCGTGTGGGGCGGCTACAACGAGGCCTACGCCAAGCTGATGCGCTGGGAAACCTTCGGCACCGCGTGGGACCCGCCGATCCCTGCCACCATGAAGCCCCTCGTCCTGCTCACCGTGACGCTGATCGCGATTCAGGCCGTGACGAACCTCGTGGCCGATTGGCACAAGGAAAAGCAAATCCACGACCTCGCCGAGGAAGTGGCGGAAGAATTCGTCGACTGACCGGAAAAGCGGTCTCGGCTGGGGGATAGGCTTTATGGATATCGGGACGATCTCGCTGATCCTCTTGATCGGGATCTTCGTTCTGCTCGCGATCGGCATGCCGCTGGGATTCGCCTCCGGCTTTCTTGCCGTCGCCGTTTTGATGATGAAGTTCGGTCCGGAGCTGCTGTTCCGCTCCTTCGGCACTGGACCGCTGAACATCCTCGCCCAGCGCATCTACGGATTGATGACGGACTACGTCCTCATATCCGTGCCGCTGTTCATCTTCATGGCCTGCCTCCTGGAAAGATCGAACATCGCCAACGCGATGTTCGACAGCCTGAACATCTGGCTCAGCCGCACCCGCGGCGGTATCGCCATCGTCACCGCCATCATGGCCGTCATCATGGCCGCCATGTCCGGCATCATCGGCGGCGAGATCGTGCTGCTGGGTCTCATCGCGCTGCCCAACATGCTGCGCCTCGGCTACGACCAGAATCTCGCCATCGGCACCATCTGCGCCTCCGGCAGCCTCGGTACCATGATCCCGCCGTCCATCGTCCTGATCATCTACGGCCTGGTCACCGAGACGTCGATCTACGCGCTGTTCCAGGCCGCTTTCGTGCCTGGCTTCATCCTCGCAGGCTGCTACATCGCCTACATCGTCTTCCGCACCCGGATGCATCCGGAACAGGCCCCCCTGCCCGAAGGCGGCGGGGACGTCACCATGGCCGACAAGCTGCGCGCCCTGCCCGGCCTCATCGCACCGCTGGCCATCGTCTTCGTCGTGCTGGGATCGATCTACGGCGGCTTCACCGGCATCACCGAGGCGGCCGGCATGGGCGTGGTCGCCGTGCTGCTCCTCATCATCTTCCGCGGCGAGATGTCCTGGAGCCTCTTCAAAGACTCCCTCATGCGCACCTACAAGTCCACCGGCACCATCCTGTGGATCACCTTCGGCGCCACAGCACTGGCCGGCGCCTATTCCATCGCCGGCGGCCCGACCTACGTGGCCAACCTCATCGTCGGCGCCGAGTTGCCGACCATGGGTATCCTCGTCGTCATGATGGTGATCTTCCTGTTCCTCGGCGCCATCATGGACTGGGTCGGCATCGTGCTACTGGTCATGCCGGTCTTCCTGCCCATCGTGCTGAAGCTGCCGGTGGAGGAGATCGGCCTGACCGACGCCCTGGTCGCGGTGCCGAGCTTCGTTGCGGTGTGGTACGGCATCCTGTTCTGCGTGAACATGCAGGTGAGCTTCCTCAGTCCGCCCTTCGGCCCGGCGGCCTTCTACCTGAAATCGGTGGCGCCGCCGCACATCACCCTGCCGGACATCTTCCGCGGCTTCCTGCCCTTCATCGCCATTCAGCTCGCCGTGCTGATTCTGGTGCTGCTGTTCCCGGAGGTCACC
>WHTV01000169.1 GCA_009377535.1 Kiloniellaceae bacterium | reverse complement strand
CCATCGCGATCATTACCCGCTGAGCCATGCCACCGCTGAGCTGGTGCGGGTAGGCGTGGTAGCGGCGCTTCGGGTCGTCGAGGCCGACCGCTTCCATCAACTCGACCGCGTCGGCTCGCGCTCGCTTGGCGCTCTCGCCGGTGCGCAGCCGCACTACCCGCGCGATCTGGTCACCGGCCTTGACCAGCGGGTTCAGGCTCGCGCGCGGCGACTGGAAGATCACGGCGATCCGCCGTCCCCGGTATGCGCGCCGCTCCTCCTCGTCCATGGTGAGCACGTCACGGTCGTCGACGAGGATGCGGCCGCTCTCAATTCGCGCCGCCTCCGCGCCGAGGCCCATGATCGCCAGAGCGGTGACGCTCTTGCCCGAGCCGCTCTCGCCCACGAGGGCGACCGTCTCCGCCCGACGAACGTCGAAGGACACCCCGTCGAGCACCTGCACCCGCGAGTCGCGCAGGCCCGGAAAGGACAGCGAGAGGTCCTCGACCGTGAGGATCGGCTTGTTGTCGTCCACTGGCTCGCTCATGCTGACCGGACGAGGTTGCGGAGGCCGTCGCCGATCCAGTTGAACGCGAGGACGACGACAAGAATCACCAGGCCGGGGAACAGCCACGTCCACCACTCGCCGGAGGCGACGTTCTGGGCGCCCTCGGCCACCATCACGCCCCACTCGCTGGTGGGCGGCCGGATGCCGATGCCGAGGAAGCCGAGCGCCGCCGCGTCGAGGATCGACCAGCCAAGAACGATCGGCCCGAGCACCACGGCCGGTGCCACGGAGTTGGGAAAGACGTGGCGGAACGCGACCCGCCACGCCGGGTTGCCGACTACGCGCGCCGCGTCCGCGTAGTCGCTGTCGCGGATCTTGAGCACCTCGCCCCGGGTCAGCCGGACGAAGAACGGCATGTAGGCGAACGCGAGCGCGGCGATCACGTAGCGGATCTCGTTGCCGAGCATGACGGTGACCGCGAGGGCGAGGATGAACGCGGGGAACGAGAGCATCACGTCGACGACGCGCATCACGAGGTCGTCGACCAACCGGCCGACAAAGCCGGCGATCGCGCCGACGACCGAGCCGATCCCGAAGGCGAGCGTCGTGACCGCGAAGGCGATCAGGAAGTCGAGCTGCGCGGCGTCGATGAGGCGGGCGAGGACGTCGCGCCCGACCGAGTCTGTCCCCAACGGGTGCCCGGCACCGGGCGGCTCCAGCACGCTGCCCGCCTGCGGAACGAGCGGATCGGTAGTGTAGAAGAGCGGCAGCGCGAATGCGAGTGTCAGCACCAGCACAAGGATCGCCAGACCCACGGTCGCGAACCGGTTCTGGCGCGCGGTCAACGAGATCCGCTCGCGCAGCGACAGCGCCGCCGTATCGGCATGGACCATCTCGAAGGTCTGCTCGGTGACCTGTCCCGCGACCGACATGCCTCAGCCCAGCCTTATCCGCGGGTCGACGACCGCATACAACAGGTCGATGCTGAGGTTCAGCAGCACGTAGACGACGGCGACGAGCAGGATGAAGCCCTGCACGGCGTTGAAGTCATTCGACGTCACGGCGCCGAACGCGTAGCGCCCGATGCCTG
>WHTV01000168.1 GCA_009377535.1 Kiloniellaceae bacterium | reverse complement strand
AGGGCAGCGCTGATGGTGCGGTTCATCGACCGTGACGAGGTCCAGCGGCTGGTCGCCGAGCGCAGCGCGGTGGTCGCCGAGGTGCTGCCGCGCGCCGAGTACGACTGGGCGCACCTGTCGGGGGCGATCCACCTGCCGCTGAAGGGCTGGGCTGCCGAGAAGGTCCAGGCGCAGCTCGACCGCGACCGGCCGGTCATCGTCTACTGCAACGACTACCAGTGAGACATGAGCCCCCGAGCCGCGTGGCGGCTCGCCAGCCTGGGCTACGACGCCTACGACTACGTCGCCGGCAAGGCCGACTGGCTCGCGTTCGGCCTGCCCCACGACGGGTTCGCCGTACTGGCCGGCTCGGCGCTGACCACGGACGTGCCCACGTGCAGCCTCCGCGACCGCCTCGGCGACGTCCGCGGCGCGCTGCAGGCCAGCCGGTTCGGGATGCTCGTGGCGCTGAACAGCGAGGGCGTCGTGATGGGACGTCTCAACCGCGACGCGCTGGACGCCGAAGACGCCGCAACAGTCAACCGCCTCATGCGGGAAGGACCCACGACCGTGCGTCCAAGCGAGGAGCTGGAACCGCTGGTGGAGCGAATGCGCCGCGCCGACGTCGACGGGGTGCTGGTGACCAGCTCCGACGGACGGCTGCTGGGGCTTCTCGAACGCGACCGAGGCGAGCAGACGATCGAGGAGGCGTAGATGCGCATCGGTGAGCTGGCCGCTCAAATCGGCGTCAACCCCAAGACCATCCGCTACTACGAGTCCATCGGGCTGCTGCCGGACCCAGCCCGGACCGGCGCCGGGTATCGGCTCTACGGCGCGGGCGACATCGACCGGCTCGCCTTCATCCGCCGCGCGCAGCGGCTGGACCTCAGCCTCGACGAGATCGGTGAGATCCTCGCCCTGCGGGAACGGGGCGAGCGACCCTGCGGCTACGTGCTCGACATCGCACACACCCGCCTGGACGAGCTCGACCGCCGGATCACCGAGATGCAACACGCCCGTGAGGAGCTCCACGCCCTCCTCCAACGCCCCGGCGACCCGCCCAACGACGACGGCTGCTACTGCCAACTCATCCAGCACCAGCCCGAGATCGCATCCAGCAGCTGACGCGGGCAACGTGCGCGGGCAGGATCTCACGCGGCCGGGCCGTAGGCGGAGAGACCCCACGGAGGCAGGATGCGGCTTGAGAAGGGCCTGTTGCGTCGCCGCCGCGAGGGCCGCGCGTGGTGGTACCGGCCCGCACTGACCCGGGAGGCCTACGTGGCCGCCACGATGTCAGACGCGCTGCGGGTCGCTTCCGACCGGCGGGCTGCCCTGTTGCACTTCGTCGCCGACCTGCGCCCGGACGAGGCAGACCCGCTGCGCCGGCTCCTGGAGCGGCAGTGACCGCCACCGCCCTCTTCTCGGGGTTCCTTCTCGCAGGCGCCATCGTGGCGGCCGCGGCGTCGATCGGCCGTACCCCAGCCTGCGCCGCCGGCTGCGCGGCGTCGCCTCGCCGCTTCCGGCGGGGTGGGAAGGGCTGGGCCCCACCAGCCCGAGGACGACCACGGCCACGGCGGCGGTCACCAGTCCGCTGCGGACGCGGGCCCGCCGCGCCGCCGCCTGCCTTCTCT
>WHTV01000167.1 GCA_009377535.1 Kiloniellaceae bacterium | reverse complement strand
CATGGAGTTGCGTCTGGAGTTTGTGACGCTGGCGCGCCAGGAGGGTGCGAACATAACGGCCTTGTGCCGCCGCTTCGCGATCAGTCGCAAGACGGGCTACAAGTGGCTGGCCCGGGCGGCCAGGGACACGCCGGATCTGGGGGACCGCCCACGGCGTCCGCGGCGCAGTCCCAGGCGCACGCCGCCGGCGATGGAGACGGCGGTGCTCGCGGTGCGTTCGCAACACCCCTGCTGGGGAGGGCGCAAGATCGCCCGCCGCCTGGCCGATCTCGGCAAGTCGAAGGTTCCGGCCCCCTCGACGGTGACGGCGATCCTGCGGCGCCACGGCATGGCCCTGGGTCAGCCCGGGGCGGCGGGGCCGTTCCAGCGCTTCGAGCGGTCGCGCCCGAACGAGTTGTGGCAGATGGACTTCAAGGGCCACTTTGCGCTGGCCACGGGCCGCTGCCATCCCCTGACCGTGCTCGACGACTGCTCGCGCTTCAACCTCTGCCTGGCGGCCTGCGGCGACGAGCAAGGTCCTACGGTACAAGGACATTTGCGGGCCGCCTTTCGCCGCTACGGCCTGCCGCAATGGGTCATCACCGACAACGGCTCGCCGTGGGGCAGCGGTCCCGACACCCCTTACACCCCGCTTGGCGTCTGGCTCATGCGTCTCGGCATCGGCCTCAGCCACAGCCGCCCCTATCATCCACAGACCCTCGGCAAGGACGAGCGCTTCCACCGCACCCTCAAGGCCGAGCTGCTCGGCGGACCACCCTTCGACGACCTCCAAGGCTGCCAGCAGGCCTTCGACCGCTGGCGTCTCGTCTACAACTGCCAGCGGCCCCATCAGGCGCTCGCCATGGCCGTCCCGGCCACCCGCTACCAGCCCAGCCCGCGCCCCTTTCCCGAGACCCTGCCGCCAATCGAATACGCCCCGGATCATCATGTCCGCCGCGTCCAGCAGCAGGGCTGGATCAGCTTCAAGGGCACAGACTTCAAACTGCCGAAAGCCTTTGCCGGATACCCCGTCGCCGTCCTGCCAACCACCATCGACGGGACCTGGAACGTCATCTTCGCAAGCCACTGCATCGCCAGCATCGACATGCGAAGTGGCACAGCGAAAACTGTCACCCATGTCTCCGAACACCTGTAACCCTTGTCTCCGGTCCATACACATTCCCCGGGGAGCGGGGCGGCGGCGAGAAGCGACCGGAAGGCCAGCCGGGCAGGGCGAGCCGCACCCGAAGGGCTGCAACGAAGTGGAGGACTCGCAGCGCAGCGGAGGGTAGCAGCGCGTCAAGGCGGGCCTATAAGGGCGCGCCGCCGCCTGCGACCAGGGAAAGGCCACGGACAGCGTCATCGCCCGCCAGGGCGGCGGCCGCTGAAGGTTGACAGGCCGCGTGCGCGAGGGATCGTAACCGGATGGGCGAGACCCCGTGCGATAGAAAAGGCGGCCCGGTGGTGCTTGGCGGCTTGGGCGCCTAGCGGAATAGAGTCCGGCCAGTCGGGGACGCGCCTGAGGACTTCTCCTCGCCCAGCACCATCCGAACCTGAGCGCTATGAACTCTCCGGAGAGACGGCTAAAATGTGCCACCGACGATCGGTGACATATCGCCATGTTCGGCACGCAAAGCCTGAG
>WHTV01000166.1 GCA_009377535.1 Kiloniellaceae bacterium | reverse complement strand
CAGGATCCAGCGCGAAAAGTCCTGTGGCACCTGCTCGACCGCCAGGATCCAGCCGAACAGGGCCGCCGCCGCCACGATGATGAGGATGGCGCTGGTGCTGCGCACCGTGACGATGAGCGCGCTCCACAGATGCGGCCAGGTCAGATCACGGTAGAACAGCGCGCTGATCACCAGGACGTAAACGGCGGTCACCGCGGCGGCCTCGGTCGGCGTGAACAGGCCCGCCAGCATACCGGCGATCATCAACACCGGCGCGACCAGGGCCGGCAGGGCCGGCAGCAGGTCGCGCACGACCTCGCCGGCCCGCGGCCAGCGCTCGGCGCGCGGCATGCGGTGCCGGTAGGACAGCACGGCCACGGTCACCATCAGCAGCGCCACGCAGATGAGGGCTGGGACGATGCCGGCGATCAGTAGCTGGACGATGGAAACGCTGGTGATCGAGCCGTAGACGATGAGCGGGATGCTCGGCGGGAAGATCGGCCCGACCACGGCCGAGGCGCCGGTGACCGCCGCCGCGAAGGAGGCCGTGAAGCCGCGCTTGCGCATGGCCTCGATCTCGATGCGCCCGAGGCCGCCCACGTCGGCCAGGGCGGCGCCCGACATGCCGGAGAAAATCAGGCTCGAGAAGACGTTCACCTGCGCCAGGCCGCCCGGGACGCGGCCCACCAGCCGATCGGCGAAGCGGAAGATGCGGTCGGTGATGCCGGCGGAGTTCATCAGGTTACCGACGAAGATGAAGATCGGCACGGCGACCAGCGGGAAGGAGTCGAGCGCATAGGTGACCCGCTGGGCGAGCAGCCCAAGGGGCAGCCCGTCGATCAGCACATAGACAATCGAGGGGATCAGGATGGCGTAGACGACCGGGAAGCCGGCGATGAAGAGAACGAGGAAGGCGGCGATGACGGCGAGTCCCATGGCGGCCTTCAGAGCACGGTGGTTTCTTCACGCGGCGGATGGCGCGTGTCGAGCAGGTGGGCCAGGGCGGCCAGGGCGAAGCCGAGGAAGGTCGAGCCCAGGAAGAGCCAGAAGGGGATCTTCAGGGTCGGCGTCGCGTTGTTCAGGTTCTTGAAAATGGTGATCCAGGCGACATAGGCGATGAAGCCGGCCGCGAGGGCGGCCGACAGGGTGATGAGGAAGGCCAGCGCCTGGCGCAGACGGGGCGGTAGCGCCTCGCGGAACTCCGCCATGACGATGTTCTCGTGTTGCATCACAACGACCGGGAAGGCGGTGAAGACCAGCACGATGAGCAGGAAGCGGGTGAGCTCCTCGGCGCCAACGATCGCTGCGCCGACGAGATCGCGCATGACGACCTGGATGAAAGGCACGGCCACCAGCGCGACGAGCACCAGCACGCAAAAGCCGGCGAGAAGCTTCCTGACGATCGACATGGCAGAATCCGGCAGCGGGAGATCTGCGGGAGCGGACACTGGAGGCCCGCTCCCGCGCTGGCTTGCAGGTAGCCTACTGGACCACGTTGATCTGCTCCATGTAGGGCTGGTAGTTCGGGAAGTCAGCCCGGATCTGCTTCAAGACCGACTCCTTGAAGGCTCCCATATCGAGACCTTCCTTCTCGGTGATCACCGTCATGCCGTGACCCTTCAGCTCCTCGACCAGCTGGACTTGCGACTCCTCGGCCCACTGCAGCGACTCCTCGGCCTTCCGGTCGAGTACCTCGGTGACCGCCGCACGCTGCTCTTCTGAAAGACTCTGCCAGGCCTCCTCGTTCACGAAGACCGCCAGCACGGACTGCATGTGCCCCGTCAGGGCGACGTGGGACTGCACCTCGTAGAGCTTGTTGGCGGTGATCATCGTGAGCGGGTTCTCCTGGCCGACGACGAGGCCGGTCATCA
>WHTV01000165.1 GCA_009377535.1 Kiloniellaceae bacterium | reverse complement strand
TCGCCGCACCGCTCGCCAACAGAATTGCTTCAATATGACCATGAAAGGCTCTAGAACGGCACACCATCAAATGGCGTAGCCGCCGCGGCGGATCAATTCGAAGAAGCCGCTCATCTCGGCCTCGAACTCCAGCGACGAGATCTCCTCGCTGTCCAGGAAGCGGCGCAGCTCATAGGGTGAATCTCCCGCCCGGGTAAAACCCCGGTCGGTGGTCGTCGCACTGGCGATGCCGAGCCTGCCCAGCCAGGCGAGCTGGCCCGCCTCGTAGTCCCCGCTGGGATAGCAGAAATGGCGCAGGGCCGGGTTTCCGACGGGTGCCAGGGCCCGGCGGTTGTCCTCGATCTCAGCCCGCGCCGCCTCGAAGCTCTCGGCCGGAAAGCGGTGGCGGTGGCTGTGCAGCTGGATATCGATGCCAGAGGCCTGGAGCTCGCGGGCCTCCTCGATGCCCATGAAGGCGCAGATGCGCTCCCGCTCGATCTCTCCCGCATCGAGGCCGAGCACGCCGCAAAGGCGGCGGAAGAGCGCCTGGCGTGCCTCGGCATTCTCGAGCGTCTCGGCGAAGTCGTCCAGGCAGCGCCAGGCCGCGGCGCGCTGTCCGGCGTCTGCGAGCTCGTAGCGGCCGCTCAGCGCTTCGGCGACCTGAGCGAGGTCGAGGAGCTGGCTGCCGGCCCGCCACAGCACATAGTTCGCAGCCACGTTGAAAACCTGGGTCTGCCGATCGAAGTAGTAGCTGGCTATGTAGAGGGTCGCCGGAAATCCCCGCGCGCCCAGCGCCGGCTGCATCTGCCGGTAGGTGCCGAACCAGCCGTCGTCGATGGTGACAACTGTCGCGCCCCTCGGCCAGTCGCCTTGCGGCAGGCCGTCGACCGCGGCATCCAGCGTGATGACCGGGTAGCCCTGCCGATGCAGGAAATCCATGCGCGCGGCAAAGGTCTCCTTGCTCATGAACAGGCTTGGCCTAAAGTGGTGCTCGTCGCGCAGGGCCGCGCCGTGGTAGCAAAGAATCCGGAGGTCCCTCGCCGTCAGACGCCGCGCCAGGCCAAACAGGCCGGCCAGCTTGGCAACCCGCAGGATGACAAGGAGCACCGCCTTCTTCATCGCTCACGAACATCCGGCGAAAGCTGCAGACCTGTCGCAGCGCAAGCTCTCATGACCCTCTCGCTTCCAGTTTTCACCCGCCGGCGCCCAGGGTCGGGTCGGGCGGGCTTCGCAGGCTAGGAGTATTGTCGCTGCCGCGTCTCCTACCAATGAATTTCCGATCCTGCCAAGATCACCTTGGGAAGCGGCGCCATGGCCGGCCCCGGTAGGGCAGCCATCAAGTCGGTGCTGGTTCCCGAGGCTCATGCGCTCGGCATGCTGGCGGCCATCCGCTCGCTTGGCAGGGCCGGCTATCGGGTTCATGCCGCCTCGCCTCGTGGAGATGCCATCGGCTTCGCCTCGCGCTTCTGCGCGGCGAAAGCGGTCTGTCCGGCCTACGACTCTCCGCGCTATGTGGACTGGGTGCGCGGCTATGTCGCCGAGCAGGCCATCGGCGCCATCGTGCCCGGCGGCGCCTTCCTGCTCGCCATCGAGCCCTGCTTCGAAGATTTCCGGCACCTGCTGCCGATCGCCCAGGACCGACACCTCGTCTATCGCGCCTTCAGCAAGGCGGACATCTACGAGGCCTTCCGAGCGGCACCGGTCACCCTGGGCCTCCTGGACCACCACCCACCCTCGCTTGTGATCGACCGGGACGCGCCGCCGCCCTCTCGCCAGGACACCGCATCCCTCGGCGAAGTGCTCTACCTGAAGGCCGACGCCCGCCACGGCGCCCCGGGGGCCGAGGATCTTCTGCTCGGGCCCCTGACGCCCTCCGAGGCGATCGCCGCCGTGCAGCCGGCGCTTCGGAGCTATCGCAAGGTTCTGCTCCAGGGTGGCGTGACGGGCCGCCAGGCCGGCGTTACCCTGTTGATGGATCAGCGGGGTGAAGTTCTCGCCCGCAACTGCTTCGTCGACCTTCACCTCGAGCCGACGCGCCGCGGCACCATGAGCCTGCGGCGGACCTG
>WHTV01000164.1 GCA_009377535.1 Kiloniellaceae bacterium | reverse complement strand
GAGCCAGCGGCCGTGATCTCTTTCGGCCAGCATGCCGAAGAAAGCCTCCAGTTCATCCGCCGGACGATGGAGCGCAGCTCGACATTCACAGCCGTGCCCGGCCTGGGCGGCGCCGGCATGGGTGCCATCGGCTTGGCCGCCGCCGTCCTCGCGGCCAACCAGAGCTCCGCCGAACGAGGGCTCGTCGTCTGGCTCTTGGCGGCGGCCGTCGCCCTGGCCATCGGCGTCACCAGCATGTGGCGCAAGGCCGCCCGCCTCGGCGCGCCGCTGGCCGGCGCCGTCGGACGCCGCTTCGCGATGGGCCTGGCCGCGCCGCTCGTCGCCGGGGCGGCGCTGACCTGGGGCGTCTGGATGAACGGCGCCTGGGCCTTGATGCCTCCCGTTTGGCTCCTGCTCTACGGCACCGGCGTGCTGGCCGGCGGCGTCTTCACCGTCGCGGCCGTGCGACTGCTCGGCCTGGCGTTCATGGTGCTGGGCGTCGCGGCGCTGGTCACGCCCCCGGCGTGGGGCAATGTCTGGCTCGGGATGGGTTTCGGTGGGCTGCAGCTCCTGTTCGGGCTGTACATCGCGGGGAGACATGGGGGGTAGGCGGGTCTGGGGGCGCTGGGGTGCGCTCAGTGCGTAGTGCGGGGGTGCCAGTGCGCGGTGCTGATGTGGGAGTGAGGGTGCGGTGGCGATGACGGCCAGGGCCAGGAAGGAATCGGGTCATGTCTCGCGCGAGGGGCAGGCGCGGCCGTGGCCGCAGCGGCTCGATCGGGTCATTCACGACCGGACGCGGCTGGCGATCCTGGCGGCGCTCGCGGGCAGCGGGACGCTGTCGTTCACCGATCTGAAAGCCATTACGGGCACAACGGACGGGAACCTGAGCGTGCACGCGCGTCGGCTCGAGGATGCCGGCTACGTGCTGTGCGAGAAGACGTTTGCCGGCCGCACCCCGCGGACGGAATACCGGCTGAGCGCGGCCGGGCGCCGGGCGTTCGAAAGGTATCTCGACCACATGGACGCGCTCATCAAGGCAACGCGGAAGAAATAGGGTACAGGGTTCGCGACGATGGCTGGCAATGGCCTCTTGACGCCGGTGGCGGCCGTCGCATACCCTCACCACACTATTCCAACTCGAGGGGGAGATAAGTATGTCCCGTCGATCTGTGCGGTGTGTGCTTGTCCTCATCCTCTTGTTCACGCCACGCTCGATTGTCGCGCAGGTCGAAACGGCGCGGATTGAAGGGACGGTGCGGGACACGACCGGGGCGGTTCTGCCGGGCGTGCAGATCACCCTTACGCACCTTCAGACCAACCGCAGCGTTACCACATTCAGCAATGACACGGGACGCTACGTCTCGGTGGCCCTTCCGGTCGGAGACTACCGCGTCAGCGCGGAGTTATCTGGCTTCAAGGCCGCCGTGCGAAGCGGTATTCGACTAGAGGTCCAGCAAAGCGCCGTTATTGAGTTCGTGCTAGAAGTGGGCGCGGCCACGGACCAGGTGGAAGTGGTCGGTGGCGCTCCCCTCTTGAATACGAGTGAGGCTGCGCAGGGTCAAGTCATCGATAACAAGCGTATCGTCGATTTGCCGCTCAATGGCCGGGATTACGTGCAGTTGGCGCTCCTCTCCGCTGGGACGGTTCAGCCCGTTGGTGGCCGATATGGCGGCTTCAGCGCATCCGGTCAGCGAACAACCCAGAACAACTACACGATCGACGGCATCGACAACAACAGCCTGCAGGCGGCCGGCGAGGCCGAACGAGGAGAAGCGGTCAAGCCTTCCATCGATGCCATTCAAGAATTTCGCGTTGTGACGAATCTGTATTCGGCGGAATTTGGGCGAGCCGCCGGCGGGGTGTTGAATTTGACGACCCGATCGGGTGGGAATGCGTTTCATGGGACCGTGTTCGAGTTCTTGCGAAACGACGCGCTCGATGCGAAGAATTTCTTCGATCCGCCGGACAGCCCCAAGCCGCCTTTCAAGAGAAATCAGTTCGGTTTCTCTCTCGGCGGACCGATTGTCAAAGGCAAGACGTTCTTCTTCACCGATTATGAAGGCACGCGCATCCGCGAGTCGCTGACGCAGGTGGTGACGCTCCCGACACCACACATGAAAGAGGGAGATTTCTCCGGGCTCGGCCAGCCCATTTTCGATCCGCTGACCTTTGATCCAGAAACGGGAGCCCGCCGGCCCTTTCCTGGCAACATCATTCCTGCTGATCGGATCGACCCCATCGCGAGG
>WHTV01000163.1 GCA_009377535.1 Kiloniellaceae bacterium | reverse complement strand
CGATGTCGATCACCAGCAGCTCGCGATCGACGCTTTCGAGCGCCTGCTTGATGACCGGCGAAAACTCGCCGTCGGTGATCAGCACCTTGGCTTCGCCGTGGTTCAGGATGAAGGCGATGGTCGCCGCGTCGAGGCGCACGTTGAGGGCGTTCAGCACCGCGCCGGCCGCGGCGACGCCGAAATGGGCCTCCAGGCAGGGCGGCGTGTTGGGCGCCATCACCGCCACGGTGTCGCCCTTGCCGATGCCGCGCCCGGCAAGCGCGGAGGCGAGGCGTCGGCAGCGCGCATAGACCTCCGCCCAGGTGTAGCGGATGGGGCCGTGGATGACCGCGCAGCGCTCGGGATAGACCGCGGCGGCGCGCGGCAGGAAGCTCAACGGCGTGAGCGGCACATGGTTCGCCGGCCCGCGCGCCAGCTCCGCACTCTCGAAAGGATTGTCTGCGTCACCCATAACGCCTCTTTCCTACCCCCGGCGCCCCAGCGCCGCTGATGCCGTTCTCCTGGCGGCCGTCTTGAGAGGTAGCGCGTCACCCGCAGCCGCGCAACGGTCTTGGTTCACCATCTCAAAGGCAGTCACCCTCGGGCTTGACCCGAGGGTCCAGGGGCAAGCGACGGAGCGGTCGCCCTGGATTGCCGGGTCAAGCCCGGCAATGACAACTATGCCGTGGTTAGGGCTCTTACACCTCCCTCCCGTAGACGATGAAGTCCGACTTCTCCGCCACCTGGTCGTAGAGCCGCATCGCCGTCGCGTTGGTCTCCTGCGTCTGCCAGTAGACCCGCGTCACGCCGGCCGCCTTGGCCTCTTCATAGACCGCCTCGATGAGCGCCCGCCCGACGCCCCGGCCGCGCGCCGCCTCGGCCGTGAAGAGGTCTTCCAGGTAGCACACCGGCTCGACCCGGTTGGTGACGCGGTGGAAGAGATAGTGCACCAGGCCGACGAGGCGGCCCTCCTGCGCCGCCACCAGCGCCCATAGCGGCTCGTAGGCATCGAAGAAGCGCCCCCAGGTCGCCGCGGTGATCTCGGGCGCGACCGCCGTCTCGCCGCTGCGCCCGTAGAACGCGTTGTAGCCCTGCCAGAGCGGCAACCACGCATCGTAGTCTTCGCGCCTGATCGCGCGCACCTGAATATCGTCGGACATGGAACTCCCCCTGATGTTGGGGCAAGGCTAGAAGCGCCGCCTGCGGCCGGCAAGGACCACTTGCTTGTCAGCCGCGGGAGCCATCGCGGTTGAAGCCGGCCCGGTGTTGACCGAAGATTGGCGGGCACATCGCCCCATGCCGGACCGCGAGGGAGCTTGCCAACAATGTCGACAGACAAATCTGCACCGCCGAAACCCTTCGCGTCGTCCGACGTCCCCTGGGAGGTCTGGGCCGACGTGCCGCGCTTCGGCGTGCGCTACCGGCACCTGTCCCTCGCCGCGCTCGGCGAGGACTACCACGTCGGCGTGGCCATCGAGGAACTGGCGCCCGGCAAACAGAGCTCGCCGGCGCACTGGCACGTCTTCGAGGAAGAGCATGTCTATATCCTAGAGGGCAGCCTCACCGTCCGCATCGGCGCCGACACCTACCGGATGACGGCGGGCGACTACGTCTGCTTTCCCGCCGGCCAGCAGGCCGGTCATTGCCTCGTCAACGACAGCGACGCGACCTGCCGCTACGTGATCGTGGGCGAGCGCAACCCCAACGAGGTGTCGGTCTATACGGAGTCCAACAAAGTTCTGGTGCGCGCGCTCGGCGGGCGCGCCCTCTTCGACATGGCGGCGCGGCGCGGCTACTGGGACGGCGAGGACACCGGGCTTGCCCCGGGCGAGGCGCCGCCCGCCCATGTCCCGGCCAGCGCGCCGGAGGCATCGGCAAAGCCTTTCCCGCCGATCTCCTCCGGCGACGTCGCCTGGAACGACGAGGGGCCGACGGCAAGCACCAAGTTCGGCGGCCGCTCGAAGCACCTGACCTACGCCGCCGTCGGCGCGACCTACCATGTCGGCCTGCTGATCGAATCGCCGGCGCCCGGCAAGCGCCTCGCGCCCCGGCACTATCACATGCTGGAGGAGGAGCACGCCCTCATCCTCGAAGGCCAGGTGACGCTGCTGCTGGGCGAGGCGCGCCACGAAATGAAGGCCGGCGACTACGTCTGCTTTCCCGCCGGCCTGAAACTCGGCCATTCCTTCCTGAACAGCGGAACCGGCCCCTGCAGCACCCTCATGATCGGCGAGCGCAACCCCAACGACGTCTGCGTCTATCCCGACTCCAACAAGATGGCCGTGGCCGCCCTGAGCACAGAGCGCGCAGTCTTCGACATGTCCGGCGTACGGAACTACTGGGACGGCGAGCAAACGGAGTGACGAAT
>WHTV01000162.1 GCA_009377535.1 Kiloniellaceae bacterium | reverse complement strand
GAAAGGTCCTGACTTACGGCTCGCTGGCGGCCCTCATGCTGGCCGCGCCCGCCTTGGCGCAAAGCAATTCCGTCTTGGCGCAGACCAATCTCGAGAAACTCGGCGGCTTCCAGACCACCGGCGTGACCGAGTTCGAGGTCATCGAACAGAGCGGCGCCTACGCCGACGGCATCCGCAAGAACCTCGAGCGGATCAACCTGCCTGCCGGCTTCAAGATCGACCTCTATGCCGTGGTGCCCGACGCCCGCCACATGGCGGTCGGTCCGCAGGGCATCGTGACCTTCGTCGGCACCCGCAAGACCCAGGCATGGTCGGTGACCGACCGCAACAAGGACCGCATCGCCGACGAGGTGAAGAGCTTCGCCCCCTCGATCGACTTCGCCATTCCCAACGGCCCCTGCTTCTCCGATGACGGCTTCCTCTACATCGCCGAACAGAACCGCGTGCTGGTCTATCCGGCCGCCGAATTCTTCTACGAGAGCCCGGACGTGGCGGCCTTCGAAGTCGTCCCCGAGGGCAAGCTGATCCCCGTGGAGGAGGTGAGTTACAACCACACGGCGCGGGTCTGCACCATCGGGCCTGACGACAAGCTCTACATTACGATCGGCCAGCCCTTCAACGTCTTCGCACCGGAGAAGATGGACCTCTACACCCAGCACGGCATCGGCGGCATCGTCCGCATGAACCGTGACGGTACGCAGCGCGAGGTCTACTCCTACGGCGTCCGCAACTCCGTCGGCCTCGACTTCAATCCGGCCAACGGCGAGCTGTGGTTCACCGATAACCAAGTCGACGGCATGGGCGACAACATCCCGCCGGGCGAACTGAACCGCCAGACCTCCAAGGGCCAGCATTTCGGCTTCCCGTGGTACGGCGGCGGCGATACCCGCACGACCGAATACGCAGACGCCGAGCCGCCGGCGGACGTGGTTTTCCCGGAGGTCGCCATGGCGGCGCATGCAGCCGACCTCGGCATGCACTTCTACCAGGGGCGCAGCTTCCCGGAGAAGTACCGCGGCGGCATCTTCTCGGCGCAGCATGGCTCGTGGAACCGCACCACCCCGATAGGCGCAAGGGTGATGTTCACTCCGGTCAACGACGAGGGCGCCGCCGGTGAGACCGAGGTCTTTGCCGACGGCTGGATCGACGAGAACGGCGAATACCTCGGCCGGCCCGTCGACGTCGTCGAACTGCGCGACGGCTCCATCCTGGTGTCCGACGATCTCGCCGGCGCCATCTACCGCATCTCCTACGGCAACTGAGCCTGACGGAGTTCAAGCCTGCGGCGGCCGGGCCGACGCGTCCGGCCGCCGTTCCTGCAGCGAGCTGACAGGGCCCGTTATGACCGCGAAGCCAATCACCCGCCTGCTCCTCGGCCTGGCCGCCGCCGCGGCGGCCCTGCCCGCGCCGGCCGCGGCCGCCGATGCCGCGGCCGGGCGCCAGAAGGCGCGACAGTGCCAGACCTGCCACGGCCTCGACGGCATCGCCAAGATCCCCATCGCGCCGCACATCGCCGGGGAAAGCCAGATCTACCTCGACACCCAGCTGAAGGCCTTCCGCTCCGGCAAGCGGGAGCACGAGATCATGTCCGTGATCGCCAAGGACCTCAGCGATGCGGACATCGCCGACCTGTCGGCCTGGTACGCCTCGATCGAGATCACCGCCACCATGCCGGAATAGCCGCCCCACCCGGGCGCACCTATCGCCCACGAGCGAATTCAATTCCTGCGCGATAAGCGCTAGACTGGCCGGATGTCGGCATTCTGGCGCCCTTTCCTAGTCGCGGCTCTCGCCCTCACCGTCCTGGCGCCCGCCAGCGCGGCCGCGGCCCTGGACCAGGCCTCCCTGGAGGAATTGGAGGGCCTGCTGCGCGATCTCGGCTTCGATCCCGGAACCGTGGACGGCGTAGTGGACGACGACACCCTTGCCGCCATCCGCAGCTACCAGGACTTCGCCCTGCTGCCCGGCGATCCGGCGCCCGACGCGCGCCTGCTGGACGAGCTTCGCGGGGTCGCCGCGGCTTTTGCGGCCCTGAATGCCGGCAAGGCGGAGGACGCGGCGCTGCCCGAGAAGGTGATCGTGCCGCCGGCCCCGCCGCCGCCCAAGCTGAAGCCTGTCGCAGTGGCCGAGGAGAAGGAAAGCCAAGTGGCGGAACTGCCGCCGGCCGATTGGGATGAGCCGGCCACGGGCGAGGATCTCCCGCCCGACGTGATCTTGGATCCGGAACTACTGAACGACCCGATCGTCCACGGGGCCGAAGACCCGCCGGTCGACCCTGTCGATGACGCCCGGGCGCGCATCGACGCCGAGCTGCTGCGCTTTCTGCACCTGCTGAACGAAGGCAGCCTCACCCGCGCCGACCTCGCCCGGCAGTTCAACGCGGAAGGCCGCGAGCTGCTGCAGCAGGCGCAGTACGACGAGGCCATCCTGAAGTTCTCGGTGGCGATCCATCTCGATCCGACCTTCGCCGGTGCCTATTCGAACCGCGGCACCGCCTACCAGCGCCAGGAGGAAAGCGCGCTGGCCAAGGCCGACTTCGAAAAGGCGAAGGAACTCGGCTTCGGCGGCGTCCGCATGAAGAACGCGAGCAACCCGCTGAACTAGCCGCGGCATACACTTCCTTCGTCGTTGACATATCTTGGCGCTTCTCCGAGG
>WHTV01000161.1 GCA_009377535.1 Kiloniellaceae bacterium | reverse complement strand
CCCTGCGCTGGAGCCGGGCGACTGGATATTTCGCCTGCGCGGGGTGCGGCCCAACGCCTCGAAGATGGAAAAGATCGCGCTCTGCAAGCTGGGGCATATTGAGGATGGCGATCCGGTCGAACTGGGGGGGCAGATGGGCGATCTGGCGCGCCACTATCCGCACATGGACATCTTTGGCGGCTGTTGCGGAACCGGGGCGACGCACCTGCGCGAGATGGCATCGGTGCTGTCTCGCACGCGGGCGGTCCAAAGCAACCCTGCCTGACGGGATCCGGGGACAAGACAGGCCGGACGGACCCCATTGATCGCCCCTTCCCTTAGTTCGTTGACCGTTACGAAGCGGCTCTGAAGGCTGGGGAGGTCGGTGTGGGGAGCGCCATGTGGGCGAGGCGGGTTGAATCCCACGGGGCCCAACAGGCCGTAAATGCTTGCGGAGCCTGCTACCTTATATCTCGGTTTCGAGTGAGTTATAACAAAAGTGGTTGCGGGGGCAGGAAGCCACCGGAACCTACCGGGCGAGATCCTTACTTTGTTCTCCAATAGCTTCATCCAGCCGTTCGATACCGCCGCATAGCTGGTCAAATCCTGGGCGCGTAACCACCGAGACCGACACTCGCTCGTAGTGTCGGTTTGAGCACGATTTCTTGGGCTGCGGTATGCCCTACCCTGCTCTGGATCGCGAGCTGCCTACGATTGTAGTCGACCAGGTCAGCTAGGCGTCGAAAACAGGACCAACGCCGAGAATCCGCTACCGCCTCGTGCCAACAGCCGACAGAGACTTCTTCCTCCCTGCCGTTCTTGGCACCCGATCTGTCGCGGCATCCTAGCGGCTCGGCCAGAGCGGGTGGTGCAGGTCGATCACGTAGAGGTGCCGATGCTTCAGCGAGGCATGGCGATGTGGATGGTGGTGCGGGGCGGGGCCTTCCCAACCTTCATGGTCATGCCGATGGTGTTCGTCGTGGACGTGCAGGTGTTCGTGCTCCAGCGCTGAGTGCCAGTGCTCAAGTTCACCGGGATCTCCAGCCGGCCACAATGCGAACGCCGCTGCCGTCGAGGCGAGCGCGATGACGGCAAGCGCGGCGAAGGCGGCCGCGAGGCCGAAGGAGCCGCCGAGCCAGCCGGCAAGGGGATAGGCGATCAGCCAGCAGGCATGTGAGAGCGCGAACTGCGCCGCGTAGACGGCCGGCCGGTCGCCCTCCTGGGCCGAGCGCCGAAGGAGACGCGCCGCCGGAGTCTGGATCAGCGAGGAGCCGGCCCCCAGCACGAACCAGATGGGCAGGAGGGCCAGGAGCCCGGGGCCAGTGAGACCGAGCAGCAGGCCGCTGCCCAGGACCAGGCCGCCGCACAGCATGACGAAGCGGTCGCTCAGCTGCTCCAGGGCACGCGGCAGCAGCAGCGCCACGATCATCGACCCCGCCCCCGCCGCCGCGAAGGCGACGGCGGTGTCGCTGTCCGTCCCGCCGAGGTGGTCGCGGACGTAGACGACGGTGTTCACGATGACCATGGCACCGGCGCTCGCCACCGCGACCGATAGCGCCAGCAGCGCACGCAGGCGCGGGGTTCCGACGTAGACGCGAATGCCGAACGTCAAGTTGTGCCACAGGCCATGCTCGCGCTCGGAAGGCTTCGGTGACGGCAAGCGCACGGACCAGACCAGAAGGGCAGAGCCCACAAAAGCGACAGCGTTGGCGGCGAACAGAGTGTCATAGGTCATCACGAGGAGTGCCGCCGCCGCGAGAGTCGGGCTCAGGAGGTTCTCCAGGTCGTAGGCCAGCCGGGACAGCGAAAGCGCCCGCGTGTATTGGGCCTCGTCCGGCAGGATGTCCGGAATGGTTGCCTGGAAGGTCGGCGTGAACCCTGCCGAGAAGCTGTTCATCAGGAAGATCAGCAGATAGATCTGCCACACCTCGGTGACGAAAGGCAGGCAGGCGACGCTGCCGGCCCGCGCGATGTCCAGCGCGATGAGCAACCGGCGGCGCGGCAGCCGATGCGCGAAGCCGCCGACGGCCGGTGCGATGCCGACATAGGCAACCATCTTCAGCGCAAGCGCCGTGCCGAGAACCGCCCCGGCATCGCCGCCGGCGAGGTCGTAGGCCAGCAGGGCAAGGGCGACCGTGGTCAGGCCCGTGCCGATCAGCGCGGAGACTTGCGCCGCAAAGAGCCGGCGGTAGGTCGGATTGAAAAGCGGCGATTCAAGCGTCATCGACGAAGAGTGCCTTCCCGACGTCTGAAGGTCTGTCAGACTGGTAGTATGAGAAGTGTCGCTTGCCGGGAAAGCGAAATCAAACCTCGACCGGTTTCGGTCTACCCGCCCACCTTCCTGACTTAAAGACGCCTTCGGCGATCTGCGCGTGCCCGTTCTGCGGGGCGCGACCTGAACAACCGATGCCCCTTTCCGGGAAACCGAGAAAGCCAGCGAGGCCATGCGCGAGCGTGGCCTGCTCGCCGTCGAGATGGAAGCGGTCGCCCTCTGCGCCTTCGCGAGAGCCCGCCAGAAGCCGGTCATCTGCTTTGTGCAGACCTACCCGTCGCCCCTGATGAACGGCGGCTGTGTGAGCGGTCCATCGGGCGCCCTTCTTTGTATTGCTGCCGAGCGCTGATCCCACGTCCAGATTTTCTGTGTTCTGCTGATTCCCCGAGTGTGATCGTGGTCGCGCGCATGCAACAGAGCCTCCGTTTGCGACGTGTGCTAGATCGATATGGAGTCGCGAAATCTGGCCATGCCGCCTTCAGCGGTCAGGGTGGCGTTTACCGTGACAGTCCAACCGAGTCACCACTTTGGATGATGCTGGGATGAACGATAGGGATGTAGCCGGCGGCGAAAGCGGCGACCGTCGACGCGGGCGTCACGACGGAGACCATGATCCCGGCCGGCCGGTGAATGGGAAGGCCGTATCCGACGTGCGACCAAGGGTAAAGTCGTGCGCCGTGGACAAGCCATGGCGTCGGATCGTT
>WHTV01000160.1 GCA_009377535.1 Kiloniellaceae bacterium | reverse complement strand
CCACTACCACAATCCCACGATAGAAGCCACAACATCGGCTATGGTGTTGACGTTGGAGACGGTCTGGCAGCATGAGCGGCAGGCAACCGAGATTGCCCTTCGCTATGGATTCAGGCCTGACGGCTGGGGCTTCTGGGAGGACTAACGGCTCTCCGGCGAGCAGCGGCGGAACTCTAATCCCCCGCCACGCGCCTGACGACCTGGTCGAGCTCGTCGACGGGAATGTAGGTGACGACCTGCTGGTTCATCGAAGTCTTGTCCAGATCGACCAGGGTGTCGCGCACCGTGGCGCCGATGAGGCCGTCGGCGGTCACGCCGTCGCTGCTGAGCGGCAGGGCGAGGCGCTCGCCCAGGGCGATGCGGTCGATGCAGCGGTAGACCGGCCCGCTGGCAAGCAGGGCCGCTTCGTCGCGCAGGATCTTCAGGAACGCTTCGTTGGTCACCTCGAAGCTCTCGGGCGCCACGAAATCCGACAGCAGGCTCCCGGCGACCGACATGCCCCAGATCTCGTTCACCTCTTCCCCCGCCAGGCGATAGCGGAAGGTACCGGCGGCGGGCTCGTAGTCGCTGATCCAGATGATCGGCAGCACGGGCCCGAGTTGCAGGGCATCGATGTCGCGGCGCGCCGGCATGCGCCGATCGCCCCGGACGGCGAGATAGTGCGCCAAAAGCGTTCGCAGACGCTGGCTCTTGATTGCCGGCAACATGGTGCTCCGCTGTCTCCCAGCGGAATCTATACCACAACGGGTCGAGACGGACTCCCCTTTGTGGCGCGCGGCGGCCGGCAAGCAGGTTGTCGGACCTGCTCCGACCTCAACCGTGGGCGCTGGAGGCGGCCCAGAGGTTGATGCCGCTTTCGGTCGCCAGGGCGTCGATCCTTGCCAGCTCCTCGGCGCTGAACGCCCGATTTTCCAGGGCGGCGACGCAGTCTTCCACCTGGACCACCCGGCTGGCGCCGATCAGGGCCGAGGTGACGCGGCGGTCGCGCAGCACCCAGGCGATGGCCATCTGCGCTAGGCTCTGGCCGCGCGCCCGGGCAAGGGCATTCAGGCCGCGCACCTTCTCCAGGTTCTCGTCGGTCATGAATTCCGGACGCAGGCTCTTGCCGGCGGTTGCGCGGCTGCCCTGCGGCACCTCCTTCAGGTACTTGTCGGTCAGCATGCCCTGGGCCAGCGGCGAAAAGGCGATGCAGCCGATGCCTTCCTCCTCCAGCACCGGCAGCAGGCCGTCGTTCTCGATCCAGCGGTTGAACATGGAATAGCTCGGCTGGTGAATGAGGCAGGGCGTGCCGAGCGCGCGCAGGATCTTTGCCGCCGCGCGGGTCTTTTCGGGCCCATAGGAGGAGATGCCGGCGTAGAGCGCCTTGCCCTGGCGCACCGCGGCATCCAACGCCCCCATGGTCTCCTCCAGCGGCGTGTCCGGGTCGTAGCGGTGCGAGTAGAAGATATCAACGTAGTCGAGGCCCAGGCGCGCGAGGCTCTGGTCGAGGCTGGCCAGCAGGTACTTGCGGCTGCCCCAGCTGCCATAGGGACCCGGCCACATCTCGTAGCCGGCCTTGGTGGAGACGATCATCTCGTCGCGGTGGGCCTTCAGGTCGGTGGCGAGTAGTCGGCCGAAGTTCTCCTCGGCCGAGCCGGGCGGCGGGCCGTAGTTGTTGGCGAGGTCGAAGTGCGTCACACCGAGGTCGAAGGCGCGCCGGCAGATGGCACGGCCGGTCTCGAAGGCGCAGTCGCCGCCGAAGTTCTGCCACAGGCCGAGCGAGATGGCGGGCAGCCGCAGGCCGCTTCGCCCACAGCGGTTGTAGGTCATCGTCTCGTAGCGTTCCTGGTCGGCCAGGTACGGCATGCAGCAGTCTCCCATGGCATGGCTTGGTCGGGCGGGACGCCAGTTTAAGGTTACCGCCGATCCTACTCAACGCCGACGGCGGTCGCACGCCGGCGCGGCGAAGACAGCTTCGCTGGTCCACGCACCCTTGACAAAATAGAACGATCGTTCTATTTTTCCTCCATGAGCAAGAAACGCGATACCATCGTCGAAACCGCTGACCGACTGTTCTATCGGGAAGGCTTTGCCGCCACCGGCATCGACCGGGTGGTGGAGGCGGCCGAGGTCGCCTTGGGAACGCTCTACAAACACTTCCAGGGCCGCAGTGCCCTGGTGGTCGGCGCGCTCGACCACCGTGAGGCGACTTATTTTGCCCGCCTCGAGGAGGCCGCAGCGGGCCTGGAGGGTCCGCCGCGGGTGCTCAGTCTCTTCGATGGTCTGCTCGCCTGGGCCGAGGCGGAAGGCGGCAACGGCTGCCTCTTCCTGCGCGCGGCGGCGGCCCATCCGCTCGACGCGGAGATCCGAACCCGCGTGCGGCAACACAAGGCGCGCTATCTCGCGCTCTGCCGGCGCCGCCTGCGCGAAGCCGGCTGGGAGGCCACCGCCGCCCGCCGGCTCGCGCCGCAGATTTTCCTGCTTCTGGAAGGCGCGGTCGCCGCCGCCGCGCAGCTTGGCGACAAGATGGCGGTCTCCCAGGCGCGCCGCATGGCCGCAGAGCTGTTGCAGCGGGAACCCGCCCCGGGAAACCCGCGGCAGTGATCCGCCCCCTGCTGCTGACGCTGTTTCTGGAAGCCGCCATGGTGATCGCCTGGAGTTCCGGCTTCATCGGCGGCAAGCTCTCCGCCGCCACGCCCGGCGTTTTCCTGGTCCTGTTCTGGCGCTTCTTCCTGGCCGCCCTTGTCCTGGCCCCCTTCGTCGTCCTGGCCATCAGGCGCGGCATGACGGCGCGACAATTCGTCGACCAGGCGATCATCGGCCTCCTGGCGCTCCTCGTCTATCTGGCCGCCGGCCTGAAGGCCATCGAGCTGGGCGTGCCCCTGGGCCTTGCCGCCCTCATCGCCGCGCTGCAGCCTCTAGCAACCGCTGCCGTGGCCGGCCCCCTCCTGGGCGAGCGCGCCGGCGGGCGCCAGTGGTTGGGCCTCGCCCTCGGCTTTGTCGGCGTCGCCCTCGCGGTCGGGGGCACGGCCGACACCGCCCCCACCTGGGCCTACGGCCTTTGCCTG